>CAIYTS010000083.1 GCA_903929185.1 uncultured Acidimicrobiaceae bacterium | reverse complement strand
CAACGCATCATGATGAGCTGGGTGTCTGGCATTGTTTTTCTCTTGGGTTACCTAGCAATGTTGCGTAGTCCGCAAAGCCAAACATGGCATGACCGTGTTGCTCACTCAGTGGTGGTGAAGCGATGAGTCTCAACGTCGGCACAATCACACCGATTCCTACTGAAGAAGAAGCTGCAGCAATCGCAGCGGCAGTCACCATGATGTGGCCACAGCCTGTGGTTGCTTCCACAACTGATGCAAGCGCCGTTTCTGCATGGCGTTTCAGCGGTCGTTGGTGGGTTACCGATGCTGTGTCTCGCAGAGCTCGTCCCGGAATCAGATAATGACTTCCGTCAGCGCAACAGAACTCACCACTGTCGCTGACAACCTTGCGGTGTTTCACCATGGGCAACATGTTGTCCGCCACGAGAACTTGCAGCCCGACACTGCATACACCGAACACGGAATTGATTTTCGAACATTGCCTCGTCCGGAAGGAAAGTTACTCAGCGTTCTTGCAACGGTGAACGACGTGCACTTCGGTGAAACAGAATGCGGTCGCATTGATGACAGTCCACTCGGACCGATTCAATCGTCACTACCTGGTGAACAGCCCTACCCGATCACTATGAACTCAGGCGCAATTGCTGAAATCAAAAAGTTGAACCCGAATGCAGTTCTGGTGAAAGGCGACCTCACCGAGGCTGGCACTGACGAACAGTTCGCTTCATTCCGCGAACATTATGAAGGTGCGTTTGCAGACAAGCTGTTTGTTGCTCGCGGAAACCACGATGCGTATCGCGGACAAAGTGAATTCGTTGGTGATCAGTGGATTCAGTTGCCAGGCATCACCATCGCACTTATTGACACCACAATTCCGATGCAGACCACTGGCCGTATTGATCCGCCGCAATTCGAATGGCTCAACGATCAGTTGTCTGCATCCACAACTCCCGTCATCATCATGGGCCATCACCAACAATGGACAGAGGGAAAACGAAGCGACGATTATTTTGGTCTTCACCCAGACAGCAGTGAAGCGCTTGACGCTCTTGCTCTGCGTCATGCATGTGTTCTTGCATATACAGCTGGCCACACGCATCGTCATCGTGTTCGTCGAATGCCTCGTTCCGGTATTCCCACCATTGAAATTGGTTGCGTGAAAGATTTCCCTGGTTCGTGGGCCGAGTACCGCGTGTACGAAGGCGGAGTCATGCAAGTGGTGCATCGCGTTTCTTCACCCGAAGCACTGGCATGGAGCGAACGCTGCCGTCACCTCTACGAAGATTTCGGTACTGACTACGAGAGCTACGCAATGGGTACGCTCGAAGACCGATGCCTGATTCTTCCGCTCCGCTAAACAGCACATCCGCATTGGCGGGCTTGCGAGTTTTAGACCTTTCAACTGTTCTTGCGGGGCCGAACTGCGCGCGCTACCTCGCAGACTTTGGCGCAGACGTCATCAAGATTGAACGCCCCGACGGCGGAGACAGTTTGCGCAACATGGGATGGCGCGACCCTGTAGACGGAGAAGGTTTGTGGTGGCGATTAGTAAACCGCAACAAACGCACCATCGCGTTAAACCTCAAAGACGACACAGATCGTGATTTGTTTTTACGTCTCATCGATGACGCAGACGTTCTGGTTGAAAACTTTCGTCCAGGCGTTCTAGAAAAGCTTGGCTTTGCACCAGAGGTTCTTCATGCACGTAATGCAAAGTTGATCATCACTCGCGTAAGTGGTTTCGGACAAGACGGTCCGTATGCAAACCGTCCAGGTTTCGCATCTATCGCCGAAGCCATGTCTGGTCTTGCATCAATTACCGGTGTTCCTGGTGGCGACCCAATGTTGCCGCCGTTTGCTTTGACTGATGAGGTCACAGGTCTCGTTGCGGCATTTGCCACCATGGTCGCGTTGTGGTCTGGTCAAGGTCAAGTTGTTGACGTGTCATTGCTGGAAAGTTTGTTCCAAATACTTGGACCGCTAATGACCGTGTGGCTCACACGCGGCGAACTGCAACCGCGCATGGGTTCATTACTTCCGTACACAGTGCCTCGCGGTGTGTATCGCTGTTCAGACGGTTTGTTTGTTGGTATCTCAACATCAAGCGATTCCATTGCAGCACGCGTTGTTCATCTTCTTGGTTTTGATGGTGATGATCGCTTCACAACATTTGCCGGCCGAATTGCTAATCGTGAAATCATCGAGGCCGCAATGGAAGAGTGGTTCGCACAACGCACCCAAGCAGAAGCACTTGCAATCTTTCAAGAGATCGAAGCTGCAGCCGGCCCTATTCTTTCAATGGAAGACATTGAAAAGGACCCTCATTACATTGCGCGCGAAGCAGTTATCACAGTGGAGGGCACCCCGATGCAAGGCCTTATTGCTCGACTATCCGCTACTCCTGGCGCTGTGAAATGGCGCGGACGGGCTACTGATGCCGATGGCGACGCCATTCGCAAAACGGGCTGGAACTAACACCCCAACCCACTACATTTCGTCTCGTTCACCTAGTGTTCATATGTTCGTTAGGGGAATCACATGGACACCATAAAGCAGCCGCGTATGTCGCGCGCTTATCAAGTACTCAGCATTACTGCAATTGCAACTTTCTTAGTTTCACTCGACACCAGCATTGTTGTAGTTGCTCGTCGAGCGATCGCCGAAGACCTTGGTCACCCAACACTTCTTACATGGGTATTCTCCGGTTACAACATTGCGTATGCAGCTGGCTTGTTAACTGCTGGTCGTTTCGCTGATGTGAACGGTCGTAAGCGTTCATTCCTACGTGGCCTTGCACTTTTCAGTATCGGCTCCATTTTGTGCGGAATTGCTCCGTCATCCTTATTGCTAGTTCTTGCCCGACTCGTGCAAGCAATTGGTGGCGCCATGCTTACGCCTGCATCACTCGCACTTGTCCTTCCTGAATTCCCTGTTGAGAAACGCACAGTTGCCATCGGAATCTGGGGTGCTGTTGGCGGGTTAGCTGCAGCAGCAGGCCCATGCATTGGCGGAGTGCTTGTTGACTGGTTGGATTGGCGTTCACTCTTTTTCATCAACGTTCCTTTTTGCGCTATCACTCTGTACTTGGGTGGCAAAATTCTTCATGAGAGCAAGGACCCAAACGCCACGAAGCATGTCGATCTTGTGGGCACCGCTCTCGGTTTACCAGGTGTCGCACTAGTAACTCTTGCTGTTGTACAAAGTGGCGACTGGGGTTACATCGATCAGCGCACGATTGCTGCAATGACAGTCGGTTGTATTCTTCTCGGATTCTTCGTCAAGCGTTGCAGCACAGTTGATGATCCACTTCTTGATCTATCGCTATTCAAGATGCCGTTCGTTGTTGCAGCAAACCTGTCCGGTTTCTTTTTCTCAATCGGATTCCTTGGCATGTGGATGCTGCAAATTCAGTGGCTGCAAGTGGTGTGGCAATACAGTCCCACAAGGTCCGGGCTTGCAACAGCAGCCGGCCCGTTAACAGCTGCAATTCTTGCTGCGCCAATGGGACGTCTCGCCGGCAAATGGGGACACGCAAAAGTTTTGTTCATGGGTTCAGTTCTGCTCACGATTGGCACCATCGGTTTCAGTCTGTTCCTCGGGCCAACACCACATTTCCTCACGGTCTATTTGCCTCTCATGATTTGTTGTGGTTCTGGAGTTGGTTGCAGCATGTCAGTGCTTTCCAGTAGTGCGACTGCTTTCTTGCCACCTGGCAAGTTTGCAATGGGTTCAGCCCTGAACACCACAGGACGACAAATTGGTTCAGCACTTGGTGCCGCACTGGCACTGTCTCTCACTGCACCAACAATCAGCAAGCTCGTAGCTGGTTACTCAAGCAACCCACCACGATTGCCGGCGTCATCAGATTTATCGTCGTACCTCACTGCATGGCGCGTGATGGGTGCGATTTATCTCTTCGCTGGAATTGTCATGGTTGTTCTGTACAAGAAGCCAACAGAGCAACAAATGATTGAAGCTGGCGCCGTTGCATTCGTGGATTAAAGAATCCCGATTGAACAACTAACACCGGTACCGCCAATACCACAGTAACCATTCGGGTTCTTCGCGAGATACTGCTGGTGATACGGCTCTGCAAAGTAATAGTCAGTCAACGGAGCAATCTCTGTTGTGATCTCACCAAAGCCAGCGGCAGTTAACAATTCTTGATACGCGTCACGCGATTCTTCAGCCGCAATTCGCTGTTCATCATTCGCGTAATAAATTGCACTGCGATATTGCGTACCCATGTCATTGCCTTGGCGCATACCTTGCGTTGGGTTGTGATTTTCCCAGAACACTCGCAACATGTCCATCAGTGACAAGTTCCACGAGTCGTACACAACAGTCAGTACTTCGGTGTGACCTGTAAGTCCTGAACACACTTCTTCATATGTTGGGTTTGGCGTGTAGCCACCTGCGTATCCAACACTTGTTGAATGCACGCCGGGCTGCTGCCAAAAAATTCGCTCAGCTCCCCAGAAGCAACCCATGCCCACAACAAGTGTCTGCATGTTTTCTGCCCACGGCCCCGTCAGCGACGTGCCCTTTTCGAAATGTGCCTCTGGCACTGGCATCGTCTGATCTGTGCGCCCCGGCAAGGCTTGTGCTGGTGTAATCATCCCTGGAGTCTTTCGTCCGAACATATTGGTCACGCTACTGAATGAAACCCCGAGTTATGACACTGCACCTTTGCCTTTTCCTGAAGGGCTAGCAGTTCCTCATGTCCTGGGAATACTCGCAGTCCGGCAGTTACTGCAACTTCAAATGCAGTCATGTCCCCTGTTTCCAAAGCCCAAAAAGCAACTTCCAATGCTGCAGTAACAGCCAAAATCACCAATCGTGTTGTCGTGCCATCGAGATCTGCCCATGAATAGGAAGTGCCGGCAAACGGCACATCACGAACATCCGAAAGAGCTCTAAGAATACCTGCAGAGTTTTCTGAGTTTTTTCTAAAACTTTCCAATGCATGTGTCATCAGAACATCATCAGTAATCACACGTGGACTCAGTGGAATCTCATCAGAGTAAGTTGTTGGTGCCCACTCAGATCGCAAAGAATGTTCATCTATCTCTGCGAGAGCTCTCCTCATGTCAGACATGATCGTTGAAAAGGTTGAATCGGCGATATCGAGATCCCACATTGCGGTTCGTGCGGCCGATCGTCGTGATCTATCTCTATTCAGCGCAAGCCATGTCAATAATTCCAATGCTCGACGCTTGCGAAATTGCGCCGCGTTTCCAAACTCATTCTCCACTGTTGGGTACCCAAAGAGTTTCACCACTAATGCCCACTCCGTTGCGACAGATTCCGATGTCTTAGATGTGGGCATGTGGCGTTCAACAGCTTTTACAATCTGGATGACGTCTGAGTTACTAACTAAATCAATTTCGATGGCTTCATTAATCTCAGTGTCTTGTACACAGCGTTGAATTTGGCTCAATGATTGAAGTTCGCTTTCCGTCAATCGATCGGGAGTTGCCATCTCTTGGATTTGTTCTCGGCGACGCCGAATAACATGGGCAAGTACTCCGGCCGCAATAGTCGGGGACAGAATCCCATTCACAGGAAGACCTTCAGTTTTCTGAACCTTTACGGACAGCGAATGGTGCGAGGAAGGCGCAACCAGCAATGAAGCACTCATCCAAGTAATTGGTTGCTGAAACAGTCTGATTATTCCTCGAAATGATGTCCGTCTGCGTCTCTTAAATAACTGCTGGCAAATTGCTAGGACCCCAGCCAATACCAAAATGTGAAGGACCAGAAGAATTTCGAACGGACTAATTTGTGAATTGAAGTAATCACTTCCGCTATGTATTTGAGAAACGATAAGAAGTATTTGACTTATCGACCAGAGCGGAATCGCGATAAGTCCAAGAATGGTTGCTACATACCTGATGCGATTCATCAACCATCCACCACATCCGACGTTCGTTTTACTCGAATAGTTCGATCGCCTATTCCGATAATGCCCAATATTCTCATCGGAATCTTCTGAGAGATCTCAACTGTCGCCCTAGTCCCTTGAATATCAAAATTTCCAGTAAGGACTCGAGCGGCCAAATACGTGTGCATCACAGTTACAGCTGAATCTTTGTCAATATGTGGATCGCCCTCACGAATGCCAACAAGTTGTTGACCTCCCAGTCGAGCTGCATTTTGTGCCGCGTCAGACATAGTCATGTACGACGAGACCACACGACCTCCGTCAAATGCCAACCCAGCTAATGACATGCAGGCGAAAGCGATACAAATCACCACAGCAGAAAGCGATCCCCGGCTCTTATGCTTCATCATCGTCCCGAGAAATAGTCAACGACTTCAGTAGACGATGCCCGTACAGTTCGCTCGGGTAACGATAAGAGTCCTATTCCTGTTGAAGAAACGACACAAGAAATTACTGTCGTCACTGTATTTACTCGCCCAATGTGACCTCTTGTCACCGAGACTTCTGTGCGCTCGCATACTGGTTTACCTCCTATCAAGTCGCTATGGCCCGCCGCAATGCCACGCGAAATCATTGAATACGTATTCGATTGGGATGCTATGCGTGCGCTCACATCTGCTGCTCGATGGACTCGAAAGGAAGCTTCAGTCAATCGACTGGCGTACACGATAAGTAGAACAAACATGGTCAACGCCGGGATCAATATGAGTGTCTCCGCTGTCAGAGATCCACGAGATTTGTTCGTCATCTTTCTTGCTCCATGAGAAACTCCTCGCGACTTACGGTGGCAGACCGAGAAACTAAAGTAGGCAGAAATGGAACAATCGACTGAACAGCCAATGTGACTGTTGCACGAATGGATTTACTACCTATTTGCAACAATGGGGCATTCGTCATCTCATAACCGAGATCTGTGACCACACGTTCCATTTCATTCATCGCTCGAACAACATCGTTTCCGTCGCTAGTTGAAAACGCGGCAATTTGCGCTCCTCGAATTGCTGCGGCATTCGCAACATGGGCGCCATTAGCTAGCGCCGTTGCATGAACGCCAAGAAAGAAAATTCCGAGGACCACCGGGACGAGGAGCACCGCTTGGATGCTGGTCTCGCCCCGGTCTCGCCTCACCTCGGCGGGCAGCATCATCCGAGGTTCAACGAATTTGCCTTGTCGCGTACGCGCGAACTTATGATTCCTCCAACTGTGATGGCGAGGGCAATAAGTGCAGCCGCCATAACAACTGTCGTTGCACTCACCTCTCCGCGTTCAATGTCTCGTTCCCGAGATGCATCAAACCGAATGCGGTAGTACTGATATAGCTGTCGTGATATTGACATGTTTTTTCTCCTTGTTTTGGAATCAAGATGGTGCGTTAGAGCGCACCTACGGTTCCGACAAATGCCGGATAGCCGACGAGCAAAATGAAGCCGAGAAAGAGCAGCACTATTGGTAAACCCATGTGCTCGGTTCGTTGTTCAGCTTCATGTTCGATACGTGCCAGGTTCTTACTGCGCAATGCTGTCGCTTTGGCCGCTAATGACTGCCGAATACGCGCACCATGTTCTCCGGCCAACTGCACACTTTGGGCAACTTCTTCTAGGGATTCCACACCACTACGCACTCCAAGTTCTCTCAGAGAGTCCCAATATGACCCCCGAGAACTTTGTGCGCGTACAAGTGCAAGACGTATTTGTTCAAAGCTAAATCCATCGCCAGCTCCTGCCGCTGCGAGCATCGCAGTTTCCACTCCTGCTCCTCCTGCCAAAAGAACATTTACAAGATCCAAATAAACAGCGACTGCTAGGTCCATGTCTGATCGGCGAAGTCGACTTAATGCACCTACTTTCTTAACGGGTAGATACCAGGCAAGAAATGGAAGAGCAAAACTCAAACACATCAGAACCATTGTCGGGGGCTTTCCCCACACAAACATCCACACGACGATTGCGAAGAGGCCACTCACAGCAGCGAAGATGGTCCGTTGAATAGACCGACGAATGAAATCAACTTCAGCGATTCCCAGCAGTTCTAAATCGGCGATTTCAGGTAACAATCCCTTCATGATGCGACCGATACATTGCGGCCTGACAGAAACCTTGCCGGTGTGCGTATTTGAGCGATTCGTTGCAACCACCAAATTGCAAAACCAAATGACAATGCAATACTGATTGCGACACAGACGCCCTCTAGCGATGCGAAAGGTGCCAAGTATTCTCTATTAAACAAAACCAGACCAGCGATGAATGTACTTACTGTTCCTGTGATAATTCGAACCGCGGATCGTGACCGAGCGCGTGAGACCCAGATGCGCAAATACAGATGGCATTCTGATCGTGCGCATTCACTCAAATGCCCAAGCAATTGCCCGAGATCTCTTGTCTGGTGTTGTGCAGTTGTAATAAGAGCCGCTACAACAAAATCACAAGTCGGGTGTGACACATCATCGGCAAAACGTCGTAAGCCTTCTTCTAATGTTCCATATCGAAGTGATGCAACCAAACGTCGGACTGGGATAGATATGGCTCGAGGAGAATGTAGCTCCGTTGCGATGATTGCTTGTTCAAGGCCCGATGAGGCTGAAATTGTGTCGCGTAAATTCTCTGTCCACGTTGCGACAGCCTCTACTAATGCGCGCTGATCATCTGCTTGTCGTCTCCGAGCGGAATGTTCATGCAATGCAGTACCTATAGTTGTCGCGCCTCCGGAACCACGCAAGAGAACAAGTACACCTCCGGCAATAATTAGGCCACTGATGATCCAAAGAATTAGATCCATGACAATTCTCTCGCCCGAGGAAAGCCGTGCTCTTCTAATTGTGCAGCCGTGGCACCTCGTAAGGCCACGAATTGTGGAGTGTTGCTGCTAATCGAATAGATCTCGTTTGACACGATGGAGTTTCCATCTGCATCAACTACTTCATGAATTGAAGTTATTCGTCGAACATTGTCTCTGACCTCGACGTGAACAACAAAATGAATTGCGCTCGCAATGAGAAGATTCACTGTTTCTGTTGGCACCCCGGTTGATGCCATCGATACATACGCCAAAAGTTTTGGAAATACGGATCGAGCGCTATCAGCGTGCAACGTGCACATTGATCCGTTGTTGCCCTGGCTCATTGCTAGCAACATGGGGAATGCTTCTCCTCCACGTACTTCTCCCACTACAACGCGATCTGGATCCATTCGCAATGCCATACGAGTAAGGTCCGCCATAGTTATTTCGCCGTGGCCCTCAATGTTTGCTGCGCGCGCTTGTAACGCATCATGATCTGGGTGTGCATCTTGAAAATTGTCGATACCTAATTCGTATGCATCCTCAATCGTCACAATCCGTTCATGAGGTCCAACTTCATTAATGAGTGCCCTAAGCAAAGTGGTCTTACCCGATCCAGTTCCACCCGCAACAATGATGTTCTTCTTGCTCCGAACTGCAGCGGCAAGAAAACTCCCAACTTGCGGTTCCATCATTCTCTTCTCGGTGAGTTGTGAAATTGCTGAAAACTCAAAACGGTGTCGCCGGATCACCAATGTGGGATGCGTAGAAATTTCCATTGCTGCGAACAATCGTGAACCGTCGGGCAACTGCAAATTGAGTTCTGGATGCGCTGGATCAAACCTTTGTTCACGATGTCCCATTCGGGAAGCGATACGACGAATGAGTTCAACCAATTCAGAATCGGATTGAACAATTGGGGGATATTCACGTCGTTGACCATCTCTTGTTTTGATCCACACCGGATAGTTGCCACGAATGTGAATGTCTGAAATTTCATCGTCTTCGAGGAGTGGTTCAAGCCGGCCAAGTCCTAAGACTTGTGCAATGGCTTCATCAATTATTCGTCTGTCATTGGGTTCAGGAATTGCATCAAAACCCCATGCATCTGGTGGGCGGGATCGAGCAAGCACACCTGCAGCGGTCAAACGCGCCATTTGTCGTTCCTCATCAATGGAGGGAGGCAACTGATCTTCGTTGTGACGGCGAACACGATCATCAGCTAACGCTGTTGCAATGGCTCGTGCGACATCAGGAATGGTAGGAGTGCTGCTATTCATTGGCTTTCTCCATTCACGATTGACAGATGAAGTGGCCCAGAAGCAGCAATTGCGGTTGCAATGCTTTCGGGTGCGCGGACTGTGACAATGAACTGAGTTCCCATATCAGCTGGTGGAGTAACTGATGTCACCACTGTGACTTCTTTCAAAATGCGCACGCTCCCGGTGCCACCGTTACTAGGAGTGACAACAACACGGACGGTGTCTCCAGCAGTTAACGATGGCGGAAAGCTTCCAGGTTCAACGGCGATTGCAACGAATGCTTCCCCTGCCATCAAATGAGAATCACGTACTTCAATCTTGGGAGAACTTGTTACAGGATTGCCGTCACTAGAAGGAGTTGAACTTCCGCCGCTAAGAAACAGAGCCATCGTGATCCCTGCAAGAATGACAACTACCCCGATAAGTAATTCCATTCGCATGCGTTTTGGAGTAGTAGCCGTTAGGGCTTGAGTTCCTGGCTGTGATGTTCTGAGTGCCGACAAACGATCACCAATGCCTGGGGCCCCAAAATTGCTGGATGCTTCTGCCATCGATATCTCCCTCATAATTTCGACGATTCGTACCGTCACGAGTGATGTGTGGACGGAGAACATACGAAAGGAAAGAAAGATTTACCAGTCAGCTTTCAGTAAATCCGAGAGTTCTATCGCTTGCAGGACGAGCCATCACTCAGCCATGGAAGGCAGACTCGTAGCACCTCGACGGTTTAGAGCAGTCCGCGTTCTAGGCGAGAAAAAATAGATACTGCAGTGGTTTGGAGGTCGTCTCGATCGGCAAGTTGTTGAGCTGCGCGCACTTGGCGGGCAACGCGGGGGTTTCGTACGAAGCGATCTTGATGACGAAGGAAAAAGTCCCAATACAAAACGGTGAATGGGCAGGCATCATCGCCGACACGTTTCTTGCGGTCATATGCACAACCTTTGCAATGGTCACTCATGCGATCTACGTAAGCGCCGCCGCTTGCGTATGGCTTGGTAGACAACATGCCACCATCTGCATACTGTGACATACCAATAACGTTTGGCACCATTACCCACTCGGCTGCGTCAACATAACTGTTCCACATCCATTCCGTTAACTGCTGTGGGTTGATGCCGGCAATCAACGAGAAGTTTCCAAGGATCATTAAGCGTTCAATGTGATGAGAGTACGAACGCTCATTCACGCCTTGAAGAACTGACTTCATACAAGCCATAGAAGTTTTGTCGGGGTTGGTAAACAGTTGCGGTAAATCACGCGTTGCTTCGAGTGAGTTCATCTGTGCATAGTCAGGCATCCATTGCCAGTAGCAGTTCCAAATGAATTCACGCCAACCAATGATTTGGCGGATGAATCCCTCTGCGCTACTGATTGGAACACGCCCAGCTTCAAATTCTTTGCTCGCAGCAGCGACGACTTCTTCTGGCAACAAAAGACCAAGATTGAGGTACGGAGAAAGCAATGAATGCGCTAAATGCCAATTGGAAGCGAGCATTGCATCTTCATGTTCACCAAACATCGGCAAGATGTGTTGCATGAAATAGTTCATACGTTGCAATGCGCCAGTACGAGTGGTGGCCCATTGTCCTGTTGGCTCTACTCCCCAAGTGAATTGTGAAACATCTTTG
>CAIYTS010000082.1 GCA_903929185.1 uncultured Acidimicrobiaceae bacterium | reverse complement strand
TCGCATTGGAATATGTCATTCACTCTTGATGCATTGCCGTGGAAACCGCGCACAGCAATCTTGTGTTCCAAACAACTGCATTGCGCAGCCGACTTATTAGCGCGCACAACATACGGCGATCTTGGTCTTGACATTGCAGCAGTTATTTCAAATCATGCTGATGCACAATCACTTGCAACATCGTTCAACTTGCCGTTCCATCATGTTGCAGTGGGCGACAGCGCAACCGCACGCGCAGAACAAGAAGCGCAACTAGGTGAGTTGTTGCAATCACTCAATCTTGATTTTGTCATTCTTGCGCGTTACATGTTGGTAATGCCACCAACACTTGTTGCACCGTGGACTGGCCGCATGATCAACATTCATCATTCGTTCTTGCCAGCGTTCATTGGTGCAAACCCATATCGTCAAGCACATGATCGCGGTGTAAAAGTCATTGGAGCCACTGCGCATTACGTCAGTGATGTATTAGATGAAGGCCCAATCATTGCGCAAGATGTTGCGCATATTTCCCACCGTGATGATGTTGCTGAACTCACTCGTCAAGGCCGTGACCTTGAAACGGTTGTTCTGGCACGAGCCGTACGGGCACATGTGGAACATCGCGTGTTGACTTTCGGCAACCGCACCGTTGTCTTTGGCTAATGAAGACCTATTTGCGAACGATCAAATCGAGTGATGCCCGATTTGATCCACCTGTCAAACTTTGACCAGCGCCTGTGAGTTGAATATTCCACTGCGTTCCCGTAGTCGCAGCGTCATATGTTGATGCGCCAATACAAGCGCGGAGGTCAAGAGTGAATGACAACTGATTGCTGCTAGTGCCTGTCGCGGAATCAGTTGTTGTTGTGTCAGTTAATGGCCAGAGCATTGCGGCCATGTCGCCTCCAGTCAGTAACGAGAATCCACTTTCGTATCCGGAATAGGCCCCAGGGAGACACGCAGTGTCTTGCTGACCCATGTAGATAATTCCGTATCGCAGACCGCCCATGTCGCGGTATGTGCCCTCTTCACCAGTGGTGGTGAGGCGTTGTGGACGATAGAACTCAAGCTTCAATTTCCCAGTGGAATCAGGGGTAAGTGCACTACCTGTGTATGCGACTCCGTTGACCTTAGTTAAACCGGGAACCGTCACTGCGTGTGGATTAACCATCATCACAATTTGATTATCTCCTGAATTGGTGTTGTATTTCACTGTGAAAACGTCTCCTGGCTTCACAGTTTGCAACGTGTTTGCTCCCTGGTTTGGAAATAGCGAGGCAACCCAATACACAGATTCGGGATCTTGTCGTCCGTTGCGGTTCATCAAGTACAACGAGTTGCCATTTGTGCTTGTGCCAAGAGAAGTGTCTAGCCCGGGTGTTGCATCAGCGGTAGCAGTTTCTTTCTTGAAGCCGCCGTTATAGGTGCTCCATTTCACTCCCGAGTTGCTGGTCGACAAGTGAGTTGACATGTTTTGCGCAGTCGGATCGGTTCCGCCGCAATACACAAGAGCACCGCAATCCACCCACGCATACTTCACGTCATTAGTACCAGTGACACCAAAGTTGCGTTGACCGATGAAGAACTGAATGGAGTAGTTGCCGGGAGTTCCGAGAACAGTTGCAATATCTGCTGGGTTGAGAGTGGGGTTGAGACCAGCATTAAAGAGCGAACTAGAAGTGCGCAAACTTACCCACGGGTTTAGCGCTGCAGTATTTGTTGTTGTGGGGTCAACTGCATCAATGACTTGGTCTCCATCGTCGTCTGCATCAAGAGCATTTGGTAATCCATCGGAATCCAGGTCTGCTCCAAGCACGAGAGGGTCAGCATCAAATGATTGGACATTTCGTGTGCCTACGGTGGCCCCTGTGCATGCCTTTTTCTGCGAGGTTGAAACCTTGACAATGCCACCAGTTCCAACAGCAAGTGGGTTACCTGAACTTGAACGCGCAACAATTGATTGTCGCGCAAATGTTGAAGCCTTTGGACGTGATTTTGTAATCGCATACCCCAGTTTTGAAAGCTTTAGGTTGCCAAGCTTCACGGTGGATCCTGCCAACTTCATGTGAGCGCATGTGTTTTTGCCGAGTGTTTCTTTAGCTAACACAATTGGGCCAACGTAACGGTTGCGAGTGTCAACCATTTGAAGCGTTGCACCTTTCGCCGCAGATTTTGAAGCAGAAATATCAAACTTTCCTGCTTCGTTAACCGTACTGACGACGGCAGAACCTGTACTGCTGACCATTAATACTTTGTATCCCTGCGCGGCAAGATCCAAGGTGCCAGTGATACGCACTGAATCGGCGTTTGCATTCGTAGGAGAAGTGGCAAGTGCGGCAGATAAGCACATTGCCCCAATGAACAGAGAACGGTAGAACTTCATCACAGAGAATCCTTTACTTGTTGCTACAAGAACCCTACGCCTGAATTCGGTGCTTGTCTAGGAAGGCGGCAACAACGCAATCAGCATGCGGGTGAGCAATGCACGCCACGCTTCAGGGTCTGGCATGTATTCGCCGTAAACATTCGACAACGCGGTGCCAAGTGGAATTACTTCCAACATGAATGCCAATGCTTTGTCGTCGACAGTTGGGTCAACAAGACCATCACGCTTTGCTTGCTGCACTGTGGCAACAATTTCAGACGAAAGTCGAGATTCAGCTTCAGTTAAGCGCTTCAACAAATCGGGGTTATGGCGAGCAGCAACTAATGCGTCCATGCGATCAAGGCGGAATTCATTACGCATTGCGCTGCGTGGATCACAAAAGTCGTCAACTAAAATCTTCAGTACTGCGTCAAGGTCGCCCTCTTGGCTCACAATGCTGGACAAGTTCGCCACGTCAGATTCGATATGAGCAAGAAATTGAGATTCGCGAACAGCCGCAATGAGGCCGTCGCGATCTTTGAAGTAGTGATACAGCAAACCAATTGCCACATTGCAACGACTCGCTAAGTCAGTGACACGAAACGCGTTGTCGCCACTCTCTTCGATCATTGCCCTGGCTTCGGCAAGAATCAGATCTGCTGTCTCGCGGCCATTACTCACGCTTCCCACAATACGACTTCTGTCGCGACTTTGTCGTTCTGCGCAGAATCGTTCGTATCCTCATCGAGTGGAAACAATTGTCATCATCGGTGCATCGCTCGCTGGCGTTCGTGCAGCAGAGACCTTGCGCACAAATGGATTTGCCGGAGCCCTCACCATCATTGGTGCCGAAACACACATGCCGTACGACAGGCCACCGCTGTCGAAAAACTTCTTGGTGGGCGATTGGGATGCAGATCGCATTGCATTGCGCAAAGCCGACGACTTGTACTCATTGAACATCAATTGGATGCTTGGCCAGCCTGCAACATCTCTCAACACTGAGTCTTCTGTTGTCACGTTGGCCGATGGCTCACAGGTCTCATACGACGGTCTCATCATTGCAACGGGCGGTCTCGTGCGTCGTTTGCCGAATCAACCAAATTTTGCCGGTGTTCACGTATTGCGCACACTTGATGATG
>CAIYTS010000081.1 GCA_903929185.1 uncultured Acidimicrobiaceae bacterium | reverse complement strand
GGCACCATGGTTGCTATCCAAGCGATTCCATACGGTCGTAGTCACTCCAACCCACCAATAACCGGTGAACCCCAGTGGGCAACTCCGCGCACACGAGAGCTCATGGTGCGAGCTTGCTTCGGGTGTCATTCAAATGAAGTGGAATACCCGGTGTACGCAAGTGTCGCACCAATTTCATGGGTGGTTGAAGCACACGTTGCTGAAGGTCGAGAAAAGGTAAATTACTCAGAATTTGATAGTCGCCAACGTGGTGCTGATGAAACGATAGAAGTAATTCAAGAGGGCTCAATGCCGCCTGCTTACTACACACGTTTCGGGCGGCACCCAGAAGCGAAATTAACCAGCACCGAGATTCAGGAATTGATTGCGGGCCTACGGGCAACGCCTGGCTTGTCTGAGGATTAAGCCAGAGTTGCATTGATCTGGGATTACTGATACCCTAGGGGGTATGTGCAGACAAACAACTTGCAAAAAGTGCGGCAAAGCGGACTGGGCGGGATGCGGTGCCCACATCGAAGAAGTGCTCGGGCATCTATCAATGGACAAACGTTGTCAATGCCGAGAAAGAAACGTATTAAGTGTTGCGAGGAAGCCTGGTTTCTTTAAATCCTTGCGTGGCAGATAGCACTGAGAAGCACCACATTTGTCACCAGGACTAATGGGTATTGTTAAATAAAGAAAACAAAAATGGAGAAAAAATGACGACCATTAATTTAACGCTTGAGACTTTTGAAGAAGCAGTAATGAGTGATGGAATAACGTTCGTTGACTTTTGGGCAGAGTGGTGTGGACCATGCAAGATGTTCGGTCCGATTTTCGAGAAGGCATCGGATGCTCACCCTGATATCCGTTTTGCCAAGGTTGATACCGAAGCCGAACAGCAATTGGGTGGCTCACTTGGTATCCAGTCCATTCCTACGATCATGGCTTTTCGCGATGGGGTATTGCTTTTCTCTCAACCAGGCGCCCTACCAGCAGCATCGTTAGATCAATTAATCACATCGATTCGTGAAGTTGACATGGTTGAAGTGCACAAGCAGATTGCCGAGCAAGAAAACTCGACAGACAACACGTAACAGAATTCATTACATATGAACCATCTCACCGCCGCCGAAATGATTGCGATTAAGCGGGATGGAGGTGCGCTAGATCGACAGATGATCGAAGATCTGGTGTCTGGCATCACTGATAATTCATTGAGTGATGCACAAGTTGGAGCCTTTGCGATGGCAGTGCGTATCCGGGGGATGAATATCGACGAAACGGTGTTGTTGACCGATGCGATGCGACGTAGTGGGACCAATATTTCGTGGAACCTTGACGGGCCAGTAGTCGACAAACATTCAACAGGCGGCGTTGGCGACACAGTCAGTCTGATGCTCGCACCGATGCTTGCAGCGTGTGGGGCGTTTGTACCAATGATTTCAGGCCGCGGGCTCGGTCATACCGGCGGCACAACCGACAAAATGGAATCGATACCTGGATACATCACTTCTCCAACCGATGACCGTTTTCATGAGATTGTGCGCACGGTTGGTTGCGCAATTATCGGTCAAACAAACGATCTCGCACCAGCTGATCGACGCCTGTACTCAATCCGAGATGTCACAGGGACGGTCGAGAGCATTCCACTTATTTGCTCGTCGATTTTGTCAAAGAAACTGGCAAGCGGTACCAATGTTTTAGCGATGAACGTGACAACGGGTGGCGGCGCATTCATGTCCAATCTCGAAGACGCACGGGAGTTGGCCAAGACGATTACCGATGTGGCCCAGGGTGCGGGAGTCAAGTGTCATTCACTAGTCACGGATATGGATCAGCCACTTGGAAGTGCAGCGGGAAATGCACTCGAAGTGCAGTATGCACTGCACTATTTGCAGGGAACTCGAGAAGACCGCATGCATCAAGTTGTCATTGCGCTTGGAGCAATGGTTCTTATTGACTCAGGTCTTGCCTCCAATACCGCATCGGCAGTGATGGCTCTCGAAAAATCACTTT
>CAIYTS010000080.1 GCA_903929185.1 uncultured Acidimicrobiaceae bacterium | reverse complement strand
GGTTGATCAATCCCGTACAAAACTGCTGCGCGTGACTTCATTGTTGTTTCCCCCTGGATGAGTAAACCATTTCTGGTTGTAGTGATTTAGTAGATCAAAACTCCGCGGATGTTTTTGCCATCACGCATGTCTTGGTATCCCTCGTTGATGTCTTCAAGCTTGTATGTCTTTGTGACAAGACCATCAAGATCAAGTTGACCTTCGCGGTACAAACCAAGAAGTTTCGGAATGTCTGCACGTGGGTTACCTGAACCGAACAATGAACCAACAAGTTGCTTTTCCATCAATGTGAGGTCAAGAAGGCTCATGTTTGCGCCGCCCATTTCAAAAGCTGGGTGAATGTTGGTAACAACAACACGGCCGCGCTTTGCAGCAAGTGCCATCGCTTCGCCAATCATTTGTCCGTCGCCGACACCCATTGTCATGATGACTTTGTTTGCCATGGTTCCCCATGTGAGGTCTTGCAACAATGGCAATGCTTCGGCCATTGAGGTTGCTGTGTGTGTTGCACCGAATTCCATGGCCTTTTCGCGCTTGAACTCAACTGGGTCGATCGCAACAATGCGCTTTGCACCTGCAAGGCGAGCTCCTTGAATTGCGTTTGCGCCGATTCCGCCAACACCAACAACTACGACTGTGTCGCCAGGAGCAACGTCAGCTGCATACACAGCAGATCCCCAACCGGTGACAACACCGCAACCAAGAAGACATGCCTTCTCTAACGGAACATCTTTTTCGATTTTGATGCACGATGCTTCGTTCACAACTGTGTGCTTGGCAAACGTTCCGAGCATGCACATGAGAGTGAGGTCCTTGCCGCCAGCGTGATGGCGTGATGTGCCGTCAGTGACTTGCATGCCAAGGCCCATGAGCGCACCGAGGTCACACAAGTTCTGGTGACCAGTTGAACAACTTGGGCAGCGTCCACATGATGGGATGAACCCGAAGACCACGTGGTCACCAACTTCGAGCCAGCTGACTCCTTCGCCAACAGCTTCTACAACTCCGGCACCTTCGTGGCCGCCAATGATGGGCAGCGCGAATGGCAGGTCGCCAGTTGTGAGGTGTTCGTCTGAGTGGCACATGCCTGAGGCGGCAATCTTGACCAAGACTTCGCCAGCTTTCGGCGCATCTAGTTCAATTTCTTCAACGCTCCATGGAGCGTTTACTTCCCACAGAATTGCAGCGGTTGTCTTCATGGAAGCTCCCTTGTTTGGCCGCCAGGTCCCTGGCAGGTACTCCTCTGAGATTACTCATTCACACCACATATTCTCTAGTGGGCTCTGTGGCGGGTACTCTCGTAGGCATGGATAAGGACATCGCACCTCAGTCAGTACCCGAGCAGGCCTCAGCCAGCGTCGAAAGCCCCATCGTCGAGGAACTCCTCGTCGAGGAGATTTCCATCGACGGCATGTGCGGCGTTTACTAACTAGCTCGCCACCTCATGACAGTCACGCTTGAGTCCGCGTGCGAGCTGCACCCTCAAGTCGCGATCCGACCTGAACCGTTTGGTGCGCTCGCCTATCACTACGGCAACCGTCGCTTAGTTTTTCTTCGTCACCCCGACATCGTTCGTGTCGTCAAAACAATGGGTGATCATCCTTCGTTGCGAGACACGCTCGTCGCTGAAGGCGTCGCTGAATCTCGTTGGCCCTCATTTATTGAAGCTCTTTCTTCCCTCACTACATCGGAGATTATTCGTGTCCTCTCATAGCCTTGGCCAACAAATGAAACAGGGGCTTGATGCTCCTATCTGTCTCACATGGGAACTGACATACGCATGCAACCTGGCTTGTGTTCATTGTTTGTCCAGCAGCGGGCAACGTGATGATCGTGAATTGTCCACTGAACAAGCAAAAGCTGTTCTTGATGAACTTGCAGCACTGCAAGTGTTCTACATCAACATCGGTGGTGGCGAACCAATGATTCGCCGTGACTTCTTCGAGATCGTTGAACATTCCATTGCTAACAACATCGGCGTCAAGTTCTCAACGAACGGCGCGTTCATCGACAAGAAGAATGCCGAACGCCTTGCTGCCATGGATTATCTCGATATTCAAATCAGTCTTGATGGAACAGACGCCGTTACAAACGATGCAGTGCGCGGTCAAGGTTCATACGACACGGCAATTCGCGCGATGGATAATTTGAAAGCTGCCGGTTTCGGACAATTCAAAATTTCGGTCGTCGTTACTCGACACAATGTTGATCAACTCGATGCAT
>CAIYTS010000079.1 GCA_903929185.1 uncultured Acidimicrobiaceae bacterium | reverse complement strand
CGTTTCGATTCTGCAGCAGCGGCCGTGGTGTACGTACCAGTTGCAGACCCTGCGCTTGCCTTTGTGTTGTCTTCCATGGTTGGGCACTTGTTCGGGTACGAAGCAGCATTAGCAATTGATGCTCTGGCTCGTCCTTTGCGTCAATTGCGTGAAGTGGTGGAAATTGTTGTTGGCCGTGGCGGCAGTGGCGACACTGCGCTTACTCAAGTTGAAGCACAGATCGTTCCGGTCACTCAGCAGTTCCTTCAAGTTCTGGCAACTGGCCAATACGACGGCAACCTCGAAGCATCAACAGCGGTTCGTCTGGTCTCTCTTCTTCGTATTGTCACCGGGCCACAACCGCTACAAGCGTTCCAGCGTCAAACAGGTCGCACTGCTTCACCATCGGCTCTTCTTGATGATCTCATCGATGCACTCACACGAAGCATTGATGAATTGACTCGTCCGATTGACGCCATCAAGCACCAAGCAAAGACCGTTACTGTCGGTATTTCTCGCAGTGAAGAAGGGCTACTTGATCGCGCTCTTGTTCGCGCAGTTCTTGAAGCCGGTGCATCGCGCGACAATCTTTCGTATGCAACGCTCAAAGTGTTGGCGTCTCTCGATGCCGCTGTCGCATCAGTTGAAGGTTTCACTCGCTATGCCATTGCAGGCGATGCACGCAATGCCACAGTCTCCATCATTGATCGTGGTGGGGTAGCGAAAGACCTCACATCTCGTGTAACAACAAATGCAACTCTTGTTGGTACGAAGCACCGTGTTGCAGCTGACCAAGAAGTTCTCGTTGCTCGTGGGCGTAAAGATGGGCGCACTGTAGTTTTCGTTCCCGAAGTTCACGGTTCAACAACTGTTGGTATTTCACTTATGCATGTTGCATTCCATGACACGGTTGCTGCCGGAACCGCTCGCCAAGTGTTACAAGGGTACGACCGACGCTATGACCGCTTGGTTGACTGGGTATCTGAAACTGAAGGTACGTTCCGTGAAGACAGACTTGCGGAAGTTTCCATTGCCGATTTGCTTATCAATCCAGTTTCTGAGAGCGCCGACTTGTGGCGAACTGACGGTCAATAGAAATGCTTGGCATTGGTATTGACGCAGTTGACGTGGATCGTTTTCGCAAACTTCTTGAACGTCGTCCACACTTGCGTCAACGGTTGTTTACCACTGCAGAATTGACTTCTCTTGAGGGCCGCACTGATGATGCTGCATCACTTGCTGCCCGTTTCGCAGTACGTGAGGCAACAATGAAGGCTCTCGGAGTAGGCCTTGGTGCTTTTGACTTCCATGATGTCTCAATTGAGAAGATGTCATCTGGGGCACCTCATCTACTTGTGTCAGGTAGGGCAGAGACTCTTGCTAATGCTCACGGAGTCTCCACATGGCACGTCTCTATTACCCATACAGACACAACAGCAATGGCGGTTGTCGCCGCGCTCTAGATATTGCGTTGGTGTGTAATTGAACCGGGCGTACGCTGAGAGAGTGATAGCTGTCCTCACGCCGGAGCAAATGAAGCTCGCTGATGCAACTGCACTTTCTGCAGTGGGTAGCGATCATCAACAGGTCTTCATCAACCGCGCCGGATTCGCTGTAGCCCATGCAGCACGCACCATGCTTGGTGGTTCATACGGCAAGCAGGTCATTGTTATTGCTGGGCCTGGTCACAATGGTGACGATGGGCGAGTGGCTGCGTATTGGCTGACGCAATGGGGGGCAGCTGTTGAAATAGTCGACGCGAGTTCTGTGGGTGGGCGATTCATCGACCCAAGGGTTGCAGACATCGTTATTGATGCTGCATACGGCATTGGCTTTCATGGTGAGTGGACACCACCAATTGTGTTTGATGTTCCGGTACTTGCTGTAGATATTCCTAGTGGTCTCGATGCATTCGATGGCTCAGTGACGGGCGGAGTCTTGACTGCAGATCGAACGGTTACTTTTGCAGCACCAAAAATCGGAATGTTCTTCGGAAGCGGACCAGCCTTGTGTGGTGTCATTGACGTAATCGATGTCGGAATTGAAACGACTGATGACGTTGATATGTATTTGATTGAAGCGACTGATGTTGCTGCATGGGTCCCGCCACGCGAACATGATGCCCATAAGTGGAATCACGCAGTTCGAGTTATCGCTGGCAGTGACGGAATGGAAGGTGCAGCGTCTTTAGTAAGCATGTCTGCATTGCGTGCAGGTTCTGGCATGGTGCATCTGTCATGGCGTTCAGGTTCATCAATGTTCTCTCAACCAACAGAGATTGTTGGCCATGTTCTTCCCGCTACTGATTGGGCGACTTTTATTGGCGCCGATATTGCACGATTCGGCGCAATGGTCATCGGACCAGGTCTTGGTCGTGGAGATGACGTTGGTGCCGAGATCAGATCAGTTCTTGCACGATGCGAAGTTGCTGTTGTGGTCGATGGTGACGGTATTTCCGGTGCAATTGACCCTCATGGCGACTATTCAACGTTGCGCTCTCGCACTGCTGCCACAATTCTCACGCCACATGATGGTGAATTTGCTTCCTTGGGCGGTGACGCCATGTCTGCTGATCGAATAGGTGCAACACGTGATCTTGCTGCGCGCATAGGGTGCACTGTTGTGCGCAAAGGGGCAACCACCATTATTAGTGACACTGAGGGCGCCGTGTATTTGGTGGCGTCAGGCGACCAGCGACTAGCCACGGCCGGCACCGGAGATGTTCTTGCCGGAATTATCGGTGCATTTCTTGCACGCGGGCTTGCAGCGCCAGAAGCAGCAGCGGCCGCTGCGTATGTACATGGCGTTGCCGGATCACGGTGTGCCGCTGAAGGCACTATTGCGCGTGATGTTGTTGGTCTGATTTCAGATGTACTGAGTGATGTGATGGCCCATGTCGATTGATTTCTCCACACGCTGGGCATGGGCTGAGGTTCATACAGGTCTTATCTCACACAATGTTGCAATTGTCGCGCAACGTACTGCACCTGTTCAGGTATGGGCAGT
>CAIYTS010000078.1 GCA_903929185.1 uncultured Acidimicrobiaceae bacterium | reverse complement strand
GAATGGAACTTTCCAGTCCAGCACTGTGCCCATTGGGTCAATAGGCGCAGGTCGCTTGGGGCTCATCCAATGCACGCGATGGTCATGCCACATAGCAGTTCCATCAGTACGAATTTTTCGCCAGACAGGGTTAGGACTCTCTACAAATGAACCAGTGTTTACATTTCCGTAGCGATTGCCGTTGATCAACGTAGTTAGCGATCCATCATTCACAAAGACATCACCACTCGTTGTGATGTGCATGTACGGTTCGTTTTTGTATCCCGTGATCATCACGTCATGACCGACTGAACGCACTCGAACAAAAGTGTCAGAACCAACAATGTCAACCGCCACTCCAGCAGGTAACGCGGGCTGTATTGACTGAATTACTGACACCGTGTCGCGCGGCTGCACGCTGTCGCCAGACCCCATGTGTTGAGCAGGAAACGGCAACACCGACAAAAGACCCAGAATCAAACGCATGCTCCAACGGTAATGCCCATGGCTCTCGTAGTCCGTAACCTGTGACAATGCCGAAGGTTGAAAAACAAGTCACACTGCTGATCAGCGACAATGTGTGGGGCCGTCATAGCGAGGCAATCCGCGCAATTTCCCCTTCGATTACCCCTGTGATTTATGAAGGGAACGAAATACTTCCTGATGAAGTCATCGACTCCATCAATGCGGTGTTCTATTCGAACGACTTATGGCCAGATCGATCACGTGGATTTGTTCTTTCTATATTGAAGGCAACGTCACTGAAATGGATGCACACATTCTCCGCAGGGGTTGATAGCCCATTTTTTGTTCAGCTCATGGAACGCGGAATTCGCCTAACAAATTCCTCAGGCGCTACTGCTTCACCAATTGCACAAACAACGATTCTTTATATGTTGGCGCTCAGTCGCAATGTACGTTCGTGGTTTCAACACCAAGACAAACACGAGTGGACTCGCCACGGGTTCACAGAACTTGATGGCGCCCGACTTGCAGTCATTGGCATGGGCCCGATTGGCGCTGAGATAGCTCGCCTCGGAGTTGCCCTCAACATGCAAGTGGAAGCCATCCGACGCACGCCGAACGGCAATGAGCCTTGCCCCACATTTTCCTTTGAACACGTACCTGAAGTTCTGAGCCGTGCTGATTGGGTTGCCGTCGCACTCCCGCTTACTCCAGAGACTCGCCTGTTGTTCAATACCGAGACATTTGCCATTATGAAGCCAGGAGCACATTTCATCAATGTGGGTCGCGGAGAATTGGTTGACGAAGAATCGTTAATCGCCGCATTGAAATCTGGGCACGTTGCAGGCGCCGCACTTGATGTCTTTGCCACAGAACCACTTCCGGCTGATTCCCCACTGTGGGACATGGACAACGTCATCATTACCCCGCACAGTTCCGCGGCGTCACCCCAGTCGGGATTACGAAGCGAAGAAATTTTCTTAGACAATCTTGCGCGATTTGTCGCCAGTGAACCAATGCGCAATGAGGTGAATTTGTAGTTCCATTCCTCGATGTTGTTGCACACATTGCTTCTGACGAACAGGAGTCATATATGTCAACCATCTTCATGTCACCAAAGGGTGGCAACTGCACCACCGTTACTGCCGCTGCATCTGCCTTACTTATGGCAGCCCGCGGCACCCCGACGGTTCTCATTGATCTGTGCGGAGACATTCCCGCCGCCGTTGGCATGGCAGAGCCCACAACGCCCGGCATCAACGACTGGTTAAGTGAGAGCTCCCCATTGGATGCACAAGCCCTTGTCACAATGGGCACACCACTGAACGATGGTCTCGTCGTTGTTCATAGGGGTTCGTCTTTTGTGGAAGGTCAACCCCGTTGGTCTGATTTAGCTCATGCAATTTCTTCATCACCAATAAACATCATTATCGACGCGGGCATTTCATTTATTCCCGATGAACTACGCAAGGCAGTTTCTCACATCACCATGGTGGTCAAGCCGTGTTACTTATCTTTGCGCCGCGCCTCACGAATGCAGAGACCCTCGCAACTATTTGTTGTGTGTGAAGAAAGTCGTGCACTCACCGTGAAAGATGTCGGACATGTTCTCGGTATGCCTGTGACACTTGAAATTCCCTACACGTCGGCAATTAG
>CAIYTS010000077.1 GCA_903929185.1 uncultured Acidimicrobiaceae bacterium | reverse complement strand
GAAAGTAGACGTTTCATGAGACCGAATTTACAAGCGAAATGGGCCAATAGGTCGGACACGGGCGATCAGGGCAAGTACCATTTGTCACGCGGACAATGGCGTCCGTGGCATCAGATGAAATGGTGCCCAAGCGCCCAATAGGGCAGTGATCGAGGCGACAATGGCAGACATAGCTGACCGTACGCAGGACTTTGGTGCGAACTCATGGCTCGTGGAAGAGATGTACGAGCAATTTCGCGCAGACCCGAATTCAGTGAGTGAGGCATGGCGCGAGTTTTTCAGCGACTACCGCAGCGCAACCGCTACTGCTGCTGCCCCTGTGACGGCTGCAGCAACTCCCTCGCCCGTTTCTTCAGCCGCACCGACGCCTGCAGCAACTCCCTCGCCTCTCGCAAGCTCGAACGGCTCCGTAGTTCCTCAGCCGTCGGCGCCTGTTGCCCCCGTCTCGATTCCGGAGGGGTCTTCTTTAGAGCCGTTGCGTGGTGTTGGTGCAGCAATTGTCACCAACATGGAAAAAAGTCTGTCGGTTCCTACTGCCACCAGTTTCCGCAATGTGCCAGCACGTCTCTTGGAAGTCAATCGCAAAGTCATCAACGATTACCGCTCATTGCATGGTCTCTCAAAGGTGTCGTTCACGCACATCATTGCCCATGCCATTGTGCGCGCAATTTCAGATGCAGTTCCTAACATGCGCAATGCATTCGCAGTGGGTGCTGATGGAAAACCGCAACTCATTCGCAACCCACATGTCAATGTGGGGCTTGCAGTCGACGTAGATAAGGGTGACGGAACGCGTTCGCTCGTTGTCCCAGTTTTGATGAATGCCGACACTCTGAGTTTTGCTGGCTTCCTTGTTGCATACGACGACATTGTCCGCAAAGTAAAGGCAAACAAGCTCACCATTGCTGACTTCCAAGGCGCAAATGTCTCAATCACGAACCCGGGCACCATCGGCACTGTGCAATCAGTGCCGCGCCTCATGCCTGGCCAAGGCGTCATCGTCGGAGTCGGTTCGATTGATTTCCCAGCCGAATTTCAAGGTAGCGACCCAGCAAACTTGAACGCGCTCGGTGTGTCAAAGGTTGTCACCGTGACAAGCACCTACGACCACCGCATTATTCAAGGTGCCGAAAGTGGTTTGTTCCTGAAGCGGGTTCATGAGTTGTTGTTGGGAAGCCATGGCTTCTACAACGACATCTTCCGCAGTCTCGAAATTCCGTACCAGCCCGTTGAGTGGTCGTCCGATACTTCACCAATGAATCGTGAAGAAACAATGATGGAAAAACAGATGCAGGTCAGCACGCTCGTACGTGTTCATCGCGTCCGTGGTCACCTCATCGCTGATATCGATCCATTGCATTGGAAAGCACCAGCAATGCCGCGTGAACTCGATCTTGCAACCTACGGCCTCACCATCTGGGACCTTGAACGCGAGTTCCTCACAGGCGGTGTTGCCGGTAGCCACAAAATGACTCTTGATGAATTGCTCGGAGTCCTGCGTGATGCGTATTGCCGCACCATTGGTATTGAATACATGCATATTCAGGACACTGATGAGCAACGCTGGATTCAATCAAAAGTAGAAGGCGCAACTTTTACGCCAACTCTTGATGAGAAGTTGCGGATTCTTGAGCGCCTGAATGCCGCAGAGGCATTTGAAAAATTCCTCGCCACGAAATATGTCGGAACAAAGCGATTCGGTCTTGAAGGATCTGAATCAATGATTCCGATTATTGACGAGATTGTCTCTGCTGCTGCTGACCAGAAGCTTGACGGCGTTGTTGTCGGAATGCCTCACCGTGGTCGTCTTAATGTTCTGGCAAACGTAATGGGCAAGAACTACGAACAGATCTTCAAGGAATTTGAAGGTCATATCAGTTCTGATTCAGTGCAGGGAAGCGGCGACGTGAAGTATCACCTCGGCGCACAAGGCACGTACACATCTGCTGCCGGCAATGAAATCGATATCGAACTTGCAGCAAACCCAAGCCATTTGGAAACAGTCAACGGTGTTGTTCTCGGAATGGTTCGTGCGCAACAAGACAAGATTGAACCTCCGTTCGCATACAGCGTGCTGCCACTTCTGATGCATG
>CAIYTS010000076.1 GCA_903929185.1 uncultured Acidimicrobiaceae bacterium | reverse complement strand
TTTTCGCAGTGATAATTACCGCAGTTACTTTTGCAATTCATGTTTCACGGCAATATCAAGATCGAAAACGACAACCCAAGTCTTGAGCCAAAAAGATGTAACTCAGTATTTTTTGTTGTGTCGGATCCTTGGTCAAATAAAGAGTCGTACCGCAAGTCGTACCAAATACCCATTTAACCCAATAAACAATTGAGGCGACGCCGGGAATCGAAATCCACGAAAACCGTCACCCACAATCCCTTTCGGGTTCAATCAGCCATTTCATCACTCAAGTTCAGCTTTCAACGTCCTGCCAGTCCCCCAGTTTCCATATAAGCGTTCACGGGGTCGTACCAAATCCGCAATACATTTTTAATGATTTCAATCGTTGATAAAGCTCGAGCCGGCACATGGCACTCGAAGCGGTATCGGCTGCCAAGGAATTTGCGGGCCAGCCCCCCCCCACTCATTGCAACATCGAATTGTCTATAGTTTCAGCATGGCAAAGCGAGCAGTTCGTAGGGCACCCGAACAAGAGCGAAGCGTCATTTCGATGAATCGCATGATCGAAGTTGGCGAACAATTGTTTTATGAGGGTGGAAGCTCGGCGCTCACTCTTAATGCAGTTCTTGAGCGATCAGAAACTTCCACGGGGTCGTTTTATGCGCGCTTTGGTGACATGCGCGGGTATTTCAACGCTATGCATGAACATGTTCTCGAAGTGGTTGCTGCCGAGTTCTTGAAAGCCTTTAACAGTGCATCCAAAGAGCCCGACCTAGAGTCCGCGGTACGCACGATCTGCATAGAGACATTTAAAGTTGTTTCACAGCACAGATTTGCGTTGTTCTTTTTCGCCGTGGGAAACTTGCATGATCCGGAGGGACGTGCAACGGGAAACGAGTTCAGACACACGATGACCGACATGACGATTCAGTTAATGAAGAGCCATCTCCCGAATTCCTCGAGCATCGCCGTCAAGCGTCGACTCGATATAGCTGCCCGCATGGGAGTTGCCGCCCTCTACCAGCAGATCATGCTTGACGAAAAAGAGATTTCCCCCCTCTTTATCAAACAAAAAGTCTTGGCCACGGCACTTGCAGACATGATATGTTTCTATGTGCGCGCGAACCCGTAAATATTGAGTTTCAATTCACGGATTTACGAGGCAGCAATGCGAGTGCAATCAGACCGGACACCGTCATAACGATTGCTCCAGCGGTGAGGGTAACACTCACACCCGAGGAGTAAGCGGTGGCTGCGAGATCTCGAGCCAGTTTCCCGCCTCGTGCTTCAACGCCATTTAGATCACCCACGCCTACCAAAGTGTCCAAAACGCGACTGCCATCCTCCTTATGCCAACGAGAAAGCGCAACGCTTGTTGTCAATCCGCCCATCAAGGTAATTCCCAATGTGGCCCCAACTTGTCCCATCAGTCCAAGAGATCCTGATACCGCGCCCGCATTTGATTCCTCTGCGTTTTGCATGGCGACAGCAGAGACAATTGGATCAGCAATTGCGAGTCCGATACCGAGAACCAACAAACCAAGAACAATCCAACTAATGGTGCTGGATGGGTTTGACATTCCCAATATCAACATGCCCAGCCCTGTGATGAGGAATGCAATCATTGCGGGGCGTGCGGCGCCCAAACGATATTGCAACTTGGGAGCAAATGGAGCAAGTGCAGCCATTGCTACCGTTGCGGAAAGCGTGATTGTGCCCGCAAGAGCAGCCGAATAGCCGAGCACATTCTGAGTAAAGATAGACATCTGATACTGCGTGCCACTCAAGGCAAGGCCCAGAAGAAGATTCAGCGCGAGTGACGCGGGAATAGGACTGCGCTTGAGCAATCCCCATTGAACCAATGGAACATCTGCGTGCCGCTGCTCAAATATCAGAATGGCCAGCAACACACACGATAAAAGAAACGAAAGCAACACCTGCGGTGACATGAATCCGCTCTGTTGTATCGAGATGATTGCCCACGTAAACACTGACAACGTGAGTGCGATGAGCACTCCCCCCGTCAGATTCGGTCGTTCGTTGACGATCTTGCGATCATTAGGAAGAGCAGCGACTGCGATGATTAACACCAACACGGTGAGCGGCATATTGATAAGGAAGACACTTCGCCAGCCAAACAAGCTGACTAACACACCGCCAACAAATGGCCCAGCTGAAAACGCAACGGTCGAGACCGTCATCCAAATGGCCACGATCTTTGGCACACGAGCGCGCTCAACGTTGTCGGTCAAAATTGCAAGTGCCAGTCCGAAAATCGCGGCTGCACCTATCCCCTGAATCACGCGGGCGATGATCAAGATCTGAGTACTCCAGGCAATCGCACACAAGGCTGACCCAAAAATAAAACCAAGTAGACCACCCGTATACATAGGTTTTCGGCCCACGCGGTCACTGACGGCTGCGATCGGCAGCGTGAAAGCCGCAGACGCGATCATGTAACTAACAATGATCAATTGCAAACTTGAGCTCGACGCACCCAGATCGTTCTGCACCGTAGGCAGAGCAATATTCATGGCAGTCGCATCTAGCGACACCAAGACCTGTCCCATGGCCAAGGCCACTATGACGAATTTGCCTACGGGTTGCGCCTTGGCACTACCCACTAATTCTGGCATTAGGCAATGGAGACTGGAATGCTTTCGAATCCCCACGACCAAGTTGACTTCACGCGCACAGGCGTACCCGAAGGAGTGAAGTTGGGCATCACTGCAAGAAGTTCTTCAAAGAAGACTCTCGCTTCTAAACGAGCCAGGTAACCGCCGTAGCAGAAGTGCTCACCAATGCCCATTGCCAAGCTTTGTGACCCATCGCGATAAATATCAAACTTTTCAGGACCAGCGAACTGCCGCTCGTCAAGATCAGCCGCACCCCACATTAAGAACACTGGGGTGTTTGCAGGCAGTGTTACTCCTGCGACGGTGACTTCACGAGTTGTAATCCGCGTGGATTCGTGGGTGGGGCCCTCACGTCGGTTCATCTCTTTGAATGCATTAGGGATAAGTGATGGGTCGGCAGCAAGTTCGGCACGCTGTCCAGGATGTCGAGCAAGTAGCTCCACCCCATTGCCAATCGCAGCAGTGGCAGTAATGCCAGTGCCATTAATAAAGATGAACAGATACTCCAACAATTCACTTTCTGTCAAAGCCCGGCCACCATCAGCACCGACAGCAAGCAGCGCACTGACATGATCTTTTCCAGGGTTCGCGCGACGATCCGCTAACACCGCCAAGAAGAGAGCATCGCAGCGCTCTATGAAACTTGGGCTTTCCACCGGTTCGGTGCCCTGTAGCTGGGCCCTTTTACAAATGTATTCAAGTTCTGCAAGCTGCTCGTCGTTGAGTCCCAAAATGATGCCGGTTGCTCCGAACATATAAGGAGTGAGGACATCAACCATGAGGTCACACTGCGTACGGTCAGCCACCTTTGTTACAAGAGACCGAGCAAGATTGCGAAGGTCGCTCTCCAAACCGTCTTGATACTTCTTGTCGAATGCCGAATTCATCATTGCGGCATACATACCGTGTTCCGGCGGATCCATGGTGTTCATCTTCGGCCGAGCAGGATTGTTCAACTTGCCACCGCTCGAGAAGGTTTCTGTATCAAGAGCAGCTGCTTGCACATCTGCATAACGCGAGATAAGGGCAATACCTTGATCAGTAATAACTACAGGATTTTCATCCCGCAGCTTCTTGTAAAAACCTTCTCGATTATTTCGGAAATCATCCGAGAGGGTGTTCAATTGAAACGGTGCAACACCAGCCTGCGTGCCACATGAGGCAAGGAACATTGCGCCAAGTACTGAAATTCCGCCTACACGGAGTGCATCACGACGTGAAATGTTGATCATGATGCCACCGTTGCTCCAATTGCAGCCGCTGCCAGAAGGCCTTTTGCGAGTCGCTCGAGATTCTGAATAGCGATTCGCTTGAGATTCTGACTGTAGGCAGATGCCCAGGTCAACACGTTGAATACAGACCAAGCGATCAGCGCGTTGTCTTTGATGTTGATTACCAGCATGAGTTCAAGCACAAAGTAGAACAGTGTCCAGGCATATGCAAACGTTCGCAGCGTGGGATTCCAATTGGACAACATAATGATGGCAGCAATAATCGAGCCAATTGGGACAACGAAGGTGCCGAGGAACAACGGCACGTTCAATGCCATGGACATCTTGATTGATTCTTCAAGCCCCGACGTGCTGAAGAATACTCTCAACGAGTTAAAGATCAAACTTCCACACAGACCAATAGTTGGTCCCCAGTAGCTCCAATTGATCTTGTTCTCTTTCGATTTATTATCACCTTTTGATTTATTTTTTGCAAGTATTGACATGACAACTCTTTCTTGGTTTAGTACGAATTCGAATGAAAAACTCTTGTGCACATCAGTGCATTGCTAGGTGTTAACAGTCCTTAGTGGTCCATCCCCACCATTGGCCGAGGGGTGCCACGGAAGCATCCAATTGAGTAAGGGAACTCGTTGTTGAGCACATAGTGGTACATCTTTTGCTTTTTGCCGTTGAACACGACCTCGCCCACTCTGCCGTGACACTCATCAAGTTGGGCGTTAGTGACGAGCTTGCCGTCAGCACCACGTGGACCGTAGATACCAAAACCGTCTAGTGCGTATCCAACTAGCGGAGATGGTTCGCCCCGCTTGCCCTGGTTCAGACACTTCCAGGAATAACCGTGGTAGTGATACTGAAAGTCAAATGGATGCCCAAAGCAGCGGTCGGTCGGCAATGCGGCATTTGGGTCAACCGCATTAAATTGTGCATCCAACGCAATCTCTGCGTGCCATCCAGCACCAGTAAGTGCAACGCCCAACATTAATGAACGTATGCAACTTGGCTTTGCCGCGATTTTTGGGTTCTTGGGAAGTGTCAGTTCCAAGTGATATGGCCTAACTGGAATCTGCGCGGCGTTGGCGAAACCTGACTCCTGACTCGAGGGAAGAGCGGCGTACCACTTGTACGCACGGGAATTTTCAGGAATCGGGTATACACCAATCGGATGATTCGGGATGCCATTGCCCTTGAGCGTTCTCGTGTTTTTGGTCTCGGTGATCTTGAATTCACTCTTCATCTGCACTGCACCCGGCACAGTAGGGATCTTCGAAATGGTTACCACGTCATCTTTTTCCCACGGTGTAACGGCTTGTGACAATGTCAAGTCAAAGTACTGACCAATAGCGATCGTGTCACCCCATGCCGCAGTTATTTCGATGCAAGAAAAGACAGTATTTTTTGCAGGTGCATTGATTGGAGTTCCCGCTGGAGCAGTTTTCAGAATGGTTGGGGCTCCATTGCCGTCCCATTCCGATGATTGTGCTGCAGCGTTTGTGCCGACTGAGAGCGAGCCAACAAGGCTGGCCGCGATCGCCAAGGCACCGATGCCTACCGACCATTTCCCATGACGTTGAATATGTTTGCGCTTCATTACCTACTCCTTACAAAGTTGAAATACCGGGACTTACTGTTTGATTTCTCTATTTGCTCACTGCTGTATCAAGTACCGCTGGGTGGAAAGTGCGCAGCGGCATGCTTCGACTCTCGTTTCGCGAGTCAATATCTCGCCCAAGTGCAATGAGTGATTTCTGGAACTGCTGGAAAACCTCCACTGCTTTTTCTTTATGGAGATCCAAGTAGACGTGCGTGTAGTCATCGAGCAACTTCGGCTGGTTGAAACCAGTTACGGCGTTGAGACTGTAAATC
>CAIYTS010000075.1 GCA_903929185.1 uncultured Acidimicrobiaceae bacterium | reverse complement strand
TGATGCAGATGTGTCGGCGAATTTCGCACCACATTTCGCACCATCCCCGCCTTCGTAGCTCAGTGGATAGAGCAACGGTTTCCTAAACCGCAGGTCGCAGGTCCGATTCCTGCCGAGGGCGCTAGCAGCACAAGGGTTTTAGAAGATCGATTCTTCTTAACTCCTTAACGATTCACATTCATTTCACCGTTGTCCGCAATCCGTCCAAGGTGTCCGTTCAGTACATGGCTCTACGGTGGTTCCATGAGCGGAAGCGTATGTGAATTAAAAAATGGTAAGTGGCTTGTGAGAGTCGAGGGTGGGCAAGATCCTGTAACGGGTCGTCGTGTTCAGAAATCGAAGACGGTCTCTGGTACTAAACGTGATGCCAAGAAAGCTCTTCAAGAACTTCAACTTGTCATCTCTCGAAATCCAGTCCCGTCATCAACCATGACGTTGAATGCTCTTTTCGATAAGTGGATCATTTCGACTACCAAAGGAGGCAAGAGTCGGGCTGAAACGTCGGTGTATAACACTCGACATCGATATGACCGCTACGTTCGAAACTCAATCGGATTGCGTCGTTTATGTGATCTCAAGAGTGGAGATGTCATCTGTCTATATGACCAGCTCCTGGCTCAGAGGCTTTCACCGCAAACTGTTCGTCATGTTCACTCAGAACTTCGTGCAATGTTGAACTGGGCATGGAGGCGTGGGCTACTAATTGAAAATGTACTTCTCCGTGCTGAGGCTCCTTCCGTACCGGTACGCGAAATCGTTGCTCCGGAACGTGCGGTAGTGCAATCACACCTCGCCATTCTTCAACAAACCAATCCTGGTCTTGCACTTGCCTTGGTGTTGTCTGCAACGTTGGGATTACGTCGATCAGAACTTGCTGGGTTGCGCTGGAAACACATCGATCTAGAACATGGAGTCCTTCATCTTCGAGAAGGCATCACACATGTTCCGGGTGTTGGCTTTACAACCACCAATACAAAGACTGGCGTTCATGGTCATGCTGATTTTGCACTACATGAACTTCACATTGAGCGCCTACGTTTGCACCTCGAAACTCTTGAACTGAGAGCGCTTCAATCTAATGTGCGGTTACCAGACAATCCTTATGTCTTTTCTAGTGACCCATTCCATTTGACGCCAATTAGGCCAGATTCGTTAGGCCAAATGCTGCGTCGACACTGTCAAGCTAATTCCAGTTTGCCACCTTTAACTTTAAAGATGCTTCGTGCATATACGAGTAGTGAGGTGTATGGGACTGGTGCTGATGAGACAACAGCTGCTGCAATTCTTCGTGATAGTCCAGAGACAACAGCTCGTCATTACCGTGCTGCGAATCGATCAAGTATGCGAGACGCAACGCGCGTGATCGTAGAGAATTTGCTTCTCGAAAATACTTAACTTTAAATTCCAAAGTGGGTTGCAATTGCCCAAGAGGTGAGGCATAATTCTTTTGCTCGAAAGAGCTGGCATCCATGCCAAAAATCATTTCGGCCTAGGCCATTAATTTCTAAATCATTCCTTAAAATCCCAATCGGGACATGGTGCCTTCAAATTGAAGGAACAAGAAATAATGAGCAAGCGAAAGATTCACTTTTATACCCTGGACGAACTAGGTATGGCTGTCACAATTTCCGTCGAGGAGGCATCTCATCTCCTTGGAATTAGCCGTACTGCAGCGTACGAAGCTGCCAAGCTCGGGCAAGTACCGGTAGTAAGAGTTGGGGGTTCTGTGCGTGTACTTGCAAAACCGCTATATGACATTCTGATGGGTTCAGGGCCCCAAGGTGGATATCAGTCATGACTGACATAATCACTCTCGAGTGGGTCGAGTTTCGTAAGGAAGTCGATGATGGCAAGGTTCTGCTGTTGTCATCAACAGTCCAAAACATGGTCACATATATGAGTCATAAACTCACTCGAGTTGAATATGGCGAACCTTCGCGAGTCAGTGCATCCGTCCTTCTTGATAATGAGTCAACATATGACCTATCAGATCAGTGTTTACTGAACTCTCATGTTGATAGTGAAAGCACTCAATGTCTCAACGACTCATTATCTCCGAACAGTTATGCCAGGGAGGGAAGTAACTCAACACAACCTCTCGTTTTAAAAGTTAAGAAGAGAGTTGGTCGTGCCTCCCGCTCTCGGCGAAGAGCCAATTACTTTCCAAGATCTGACGCACCAGTCACTCAGGACGAGATTGAAGCGCGCACACAACGAAGCAAAGATGCAAATTACCGCAAGGCTCGACGTGCTGCAGAAGATGAAGCCATGGCATCTAGTTGCTACACATGGGCGACATTGACGTTCGATGACTTACATCGCTCTGACAAGCCACAGGACGCGTATCAGGGCTTTCTACGACGCCTACGACAGCGTTACAGAACAAAGACTGGCAAGCCTCTTAAGCACGTGGCTGTAATCGGACACGACCCAGATGGACGCGAACACGTGCATGCACTGTTCTCAGAAGATGTAGACCATCAGGACATCAGGGAAGCATGGAGAGAAGGTGTTATCTCTGAGCTTGTGTCAATAGAGCATGGCGAGGTCGAGACAAAAATCAGGTACATGGGACGTCACATTCGTGATGAGCGAGTAACTTACGGACGTTTCATCCATTCTCGATCCTCTGACGATTCAGATGAAATCATACTGATCGACAATGTTGCCGATGCTCGAATTCGCTTAGAAGAGTTAATTCATCCTCATCAAGCTCGAGTTGTCGAATCGGGACAATTTGACGGATTTATCCGGTTCACTTATCGATTCCCTCCCATACGTCCAGAGGACGGTAGTGAATGAGTTAACGAATACGGAAGCTAAGAAGGGGTGGGCTCATTGGGGGAAAGCAAACCCGTTTAGAAGCAATAGGTACTCCAACAAGATTTTTCTTTCTTTTCCACTCTTAGGAACATGTATAAAGGTGTATAGAAATCAGAAGAAAAACACTTCAAATAATGATTTTATTATGTTTTACTTTTTATTGAGTTACAAGATAGATAAACAAGGTGAGGTTGTCGCTGAACCTATATAAACCAAGGCATCTAACAATTATTCTCGAACTGTCCAAGTCCATCCGGGAATATTCTCAAGCTGATGTTGTTCGGTAGGCAACATTTTCCCCCGCGCGTATGATGATCGTCGTCTTGATACCCATTGCCCAAGTGCGAATTGTTCTTCAAGATGTCTGTTTGGAACTCGAGAATGACCCTCGCGTGAAATGAATTGTTGGAGGAGTTGAATTCCAGTTTCAATTGCTCGTTTTCGGGGCGACCAATCCCAGCCAGGAATATCTTCAAGTCGAATTTTTTCATCTGTGTTTAACTGCCCTCGGTTGTGCAAACTTCTTCTGTTGGATACCCATTGCCCAAGTGCGAATTGTTCTTCAAGATGTCTGTTTGGAACTCGAGAATGACCCTCGCGTGAAATGAATTGTTGGAGGAGTTGAATTCCTATTTCTTTAGTATCTCTGCAATGGGGGCAGCCTGACTTTTTCTGAGTTCTGTTTGACACAGTTGCTTCCCAGTGGTGTTCTGGATTTTTGCGACATTTCCACCAGAGTTTTCGGCTCGATTTGGGAGTCAAGTTCTCTGGTCGGAATGGCTCGTTGGCATTGAAATTGAATTCGTCAGTTAATTCAGGGTTAATGACCGCTAGGGACAGATGAGGTTCAATTGGTCGAGGTGTTTTTGCAGCTCTACCAAGGTCGCCAATCCATTCCCAACCAATTAGTCCCTGCAACCTAGAGACAAGATCTTCATCTAGTTCACCCCTCTTGTAGCGTCCACGTTGCTGTGAGACCCAAGCACCTAGAGAGAAGCCATCTTCCTTATGTTTGTTAAGAGGGCTCGCGTGCCCTTCTCTTTGAGAGAATTGAACTAACAGTTTGTAGGCATCTTCCCATTCTTCATCTCGGGGTCCCCAGTTCCATCCTTCTAGAGACGCCAATAACTTGATTCTGGTTGTTTCTAACTGACCTTTTCTGTACTTGACACGCTGGTTCGTTACCCATCTGCCTAGTGGAACTCCATTTTGCTTGTGTTTGGAATGGACCAGGCAATGGCCATTTTCGTTTTTGAATTCCAGTAGTTCTGAAAAAGCCTTATCCCACTTGTCGTCTCCAGGGTTCCAGTTCCAGTCTTTAACGTTTTCAAATTGAACGATTTTTTCTATTGCCAATTTGTTCTGACGCTTCAAAACACGCTGATAATTGAGCCAATTTCCGACGTTCAGTCCATTGAGAATAAGTGTCCCCGGCAATGATGCTTCGCTTGTGTTTGTGGAGTATTCGGAGAACGCCTGAAAGTATTCATTCCACCTGCTTGAGTCCGGATCCCAATCCCAACTAGTTAGGCCTTCCAGTCTTGCAACTCGAAGGTTATCCAGATTGCCCTTAACGTAAATCATCCGTTGTCGAGATATCCAACTTCCAAGATCAATACCGTTCAGCCCTTCGCCCTTCAGCGGATAACGATTGTCGTTTATTTCTAGATAGTCGATTAGGAGATCAAATGTTTCGTCCCAGAGATTTGAGTGTGGTTCCCAAATCCACCCAGGCAAATTTTCGAGAAGAGCGATTTTGTCCTCTGGGAGAATTTGCTTCTTGAAATTGGTTCTTTGTGTTGAAACCCAGGTTGCAAGTGGATTCGGTCTCCTCTTGTCATGGATAACTTTTGCATTGCCGAGTTCTTCAACTTGTCTGAGTAATTTTCCGAACCACCAATCCCATGAAGACGTTGAATGTTCCACAATTGAGACTGAAAGCTTGAGGGAAAACCCGGGTATTAGAGAATCAATATCTAAAGGCAAGTCTTCAATCAATCGATTGGGAAGTACACCGACCCTGTTGGTTCGCCCTAACTCTGTTCGAAGATTATTCAACTCGGCTGCGAATTCGTCATCGTGAGATTTCAATGCGTTGAGAATTACCCAAATTGGATTAAAGGACGTGTTTTCGATGGCGTGTTCAGCATCTGAATCCGTGGGAATCAAAACTGGAAGAACGATTGTTCCTATTTCTTTGTTCTTTGATTTACGAATTGCACGCCCTACTGCTTGGATGATGTCGACTTGGCTTGAGCGTGGATCAATAAATGCCACGCCATCAAGGCTTGGAACGTCTACTCCTTCTGTGAGGCAGCGAGCGTTAGTCAGTAGAGCATGTCGATCTATTTCATCGAGACTGAGTTGTTTGATGAGTCGGCGTCGGTCTCCAGTGTTCATTGTCCCAGAGATTGTCCCTGTCCATGTATCACCCGATGGTTTGTGGGTGTCTGGCAACCAATCAAGAATCTTCAGATGGTCTTTGGCGAATTGGTCTGCTGATTTAATGCGAGAGTGAAAGCTGATGGTTCGTTTGAGGTTGTAGTCCTTGGTGGCTTTTGCAAGTCCAATATGTGCAGCAAGTGTTCTTGCATCAGTATTGACTAAGTCATTGACGGATACGAGTTCGCGGCGATCAATTAAATCTTGAACTTGAGGATCAGTTACTCCAACAATGAGAACTCGATAATCAGACAGAAGGTCTTGCTTGATTGCTTCACCGAACGACAGTTTGTGTAGGACGGGGCCATAGACGTGTTCATCATCCATTGATGTGATCTCTACACCACGATCTTCTGCCTTGGTTTTTGTAGCTGTTGTATAGGTACGGGGCGTCGCAGTCATGAATAAACGCTTTTGACCAACAATTTTCTTTTCATCCAGCACAGTCGCATAGTCAGCGTCGGTCTTTCCGGTGAGACGGTGTGCTTCATCACAAATCACTAAATCAAACAAGACACCAGATTGTTCCTGTGCTTTGGCAACCTGGGCAGAGGATTGATAAGTAGAAAAAATAATCCTCTCACCCCCAAGCGAAAGGAACTTAGCGATGTCTGCTGGATTGGTAGTTACTTCAAAGGGGAGATCACCAACAGTAGAAATTGGTTGATCATCTAATTTATTTACTGTGTCGTCAGAACAGACACATAAGTACTGCCAGGGTGATAGTGAGTTTTTTGCCCACTCTGACAATGTTTGTGCCAACAGATTTAGCGAAGGCACTAACACCAATGTTGTTTTTGGTGTGAGTGTTTCTTTAATCCATAAAGCAGTCAGAGTCTTTCCTGTGCCACACGCCATGATGAGTTGCCCACGTGAATTGCCTTTGAATCCATTTGTCACGTCGGTGATAGCAAGATTCTGATGGGGGCGAGGAGAGGCATGTGGTTGTGCAGGTGCCGACAGTTCCTCTATCGATGCAGGCCAGAGATCCAATGATGATTCCAGGTCACTTCGCATGACACGAACAACATGCTGGTCAGCGAGCATCCGTTTTGCATTTGCTGACAACCCATCAGTCGTAGCGACAAGTAAGCGATGTTGAAATGTACGGTGAGATGCAGCGGAGACGAAACTGTCAAGCTCTGACTTTGGGATGTCTCTGTTCTCATCGAAACATTTAGCTTGAACCGCACAGAGCGTCCCGTCTGTCATTTCAGCTACAAGATCAATTCCAATGTCACGACCGGGGTAATCAGGCCATTCATCCCACAGCCAGACGTTTGTAATCTTGCGTGACCAGATGGGGTCCTGAGTGAGCCACCACTTGACTAGGCGTTCAAATTGCTTGCCCCGGGTCAGAGCATCGGGAGACAGGGAACTAAGTAGCGAATTGAAACCATCTTTCATCTCCAATGCCATGCTCCAATTCTCTCATATGGGTGATCTTCTAGATCTAGGCACACTTGGATAAGGGTTTTCGTACACTGTCGGGGTGGATTCTGTTCGGAAAATCAGTGACCAGCGACCCGCAGGCATGAATTTTTCTAAGAAGACTGCAATTCTTGTTTCTGTAAGTCTTCTTGTGCTGGTGGTAACCGTTAACCGGTCGATGGCTGTTGGGTCGATCACTGGCGGAGGGAGCACCACAGCGCAGAACTTGATTGAGCGATGCAAGGCTGTTTATGCAGCAGCGGGAAATGGAATCGTTAACTACTCGGGAGTTGGATCATCCACTGGAAGAACGAGTTTTTCCAACGGAACTTACGACTTCGGATTTACTGATATTCCATACAGCGATTTATCCACTGCTCCAGCGGATTTAACTTATGTACCTGTTGTTGCTACTCCAATTGCGGTGGCGTATCGAATTAGTACGTTAACTACCCAACTGAATCTTCGACCAGCAACACTTGCTCGAATATTTGCAGGACAGATAACAAATTGGAACGACTCACGAATCACCGCAGATAACGGTATTCAATTATCTTCTTTGCCCATCAAAGTTGCATACAGGAGCAATGCAGGCGCGGAAACAAGCGCTTTTACGACGTACCTAAATGTTGTTGCACCAGATGTTTGGACGAAATCTGGAAGTGATTATTTTTCTAGTGCATTCCCCACAACCGTTCCTACTGACGGCTCATTCGCTAGTGCGGTTGGAAATGACGGAGTTGCCAACTATGTAAGGAACAATGAAGGTGCCATTTCGTATATGTCTCTCTCGTTTCAGAAAGAAAGAGAATCATCTGGAAATATCAAGACTGTCAAAATTCAAAATGGTAATGGCGAGTACATTTCCCCTTCCCTCGAATCAGCCGGTGTTGCTCTCGCGTCAATCCCTGCCTCTTATCGTGACAGTGCCACGGGCTGGGTGAATCCAATATTCTCCACTTCTGCACAAGGCGCCTATCCGCTGGTATTCATCACACATGCAATGGGTCATAAGACATATTCTGAATCAAATGACGCTGTAAGAAACTTTTTGAAATATTTGTTGTCCACCTGCCTTTCTGATTTTTATGCAGAATCTCAGTATCAAGTTGCTTTGACATATCAACTTGATACTTTCGCCAACGATCGTGTTTTGCTCGTCGCGAGTATCGGACACCCAACTGACAGTCCAAGCTCGACGGTATATGTTCCTAGAACGACGACGACTACGACTACTACAACTACGACCACTTCCACCACTACGACAACTGTGCCGGTTGCGCCTACGTCTGAGACAACCTCTACGACTACGACTACGACATCGACAACCTCTACGACTACGACTACGACATCGACAACCTCTACGACTACGACATCGACAACAACAACAACTTCGGTTCCAGCGCCCTCACTTGTCGTGGCCTCACCCAAGGTGACAACTTCTAAACCTGCCACAGCTAAATCAATTGCTACGTTTGCCAAACTCAAAGTTCTTTCAACTTCAAAGGTCTCGCTAAGAATCGTTGCAAGTTCTGCGAAATACTGCAAGGTGTCCGGCGCGACACTTAAAGGGTTGAAAGCTGGATCGTGCAAAGTGATGGTCACGGTGACGCCGAAAAAGGGTAGAGCTACTTCGAAAACGGTGACCCTGAAAGTCACAAAGTAACAACCGATACCTGTTCTGTCTTATTGACGAACGTATAGATCTAATTCACATTTCATTTCACGGATTGCCAATAACGCCCTGTACTCGGCGGGATTAGTCGGACAGAAAACTGCACAGAATGGCGGTTTCCAGAATCTGTCAAGTCGAGACGGACGCTATTTCTCGGTTTCCTAAACCGCAGGTCGCAGGTCCGATTCCTGCCGAGGGCGCCAAGTATTGTGTTTGTGTGATCAAGTGTGAGCTACGAGGAAAACGTGATTGAGCCTCGGACCATTCAACTTGAACCTGAAGCGGTGATGGCGATGTCGCAGATCTTGGGCATCATGCTCGACCAGATGTTTGATGCTGAGACCAGCACAATGTGGAATACCGAACACATCATTGAATTGGAAGCACGGTTAGTTGCGCCTGCAGAAGGTGAACCAATTGAATTGGGAATTGATGATGCGTCGTTGCTATTACAAGGAATGGCTTTTACTGAAGTGATGTCAGAGGACTTGCCGTGGATTGACACCGTGCGGTGGGTGACTGATTTTGTCACTGCTGAATTGCGTCAACATTGGACTGAAGAAGAATGGCAAACCTTTTCCAAACAATGACAAATGCCCTGTCTGTTGCCCGCACCTGCGCAAGCAATGTTGTTACTGCAGGCCTAAAAATCAGGTAGCGGTGCAGTCCATGCGTGCTTGATCTGGTCTTTAGTAAGACCGATCATTTCAAGAGCAATACTGAGGAGATGCAGTGCTTCTTTTTCAGGAAGCGGTGGGGTAGAGCAGCGGCCAATAGTAATCATGGTCAAGACCATTGAAATATTCTGAATTCTGGCTTTGGTGTCAGCGGATTTGATGACCTTTGCGCGCTGGAGCTTCAAGACGTTTTCACTGAATCCCGGTAGTGCCCCGGGGGCAACGACGAGAAATAACGCAACATCGGCAGCCACCATCTTTGCGAAAGTCGGGTGAGTTTCGGGGAGTTTCACTTGTAAGCGCATCGGAAAGAGTAAACGTTCAATGGGGTCAGTGATTTCACTCACAAGGCCTATGGCCCAAGATTCCCATTCATTGATTCCGCTCAAGAGTGCTGTATGAAAGAGATCTTCCCGTTTGGGAAAGTGCTTGTAGATAGTGCTTACCGACATCTCAGCAAGCAGCGCAACGCTTTCCACGGTGGCGCTGGAGCCATCGGAAGCAAGCACTTCTTGGGCTGCCTTAACGATGGCAGTTCGATTTCGGGCAACGTACGCACTTTTGCGCCCATCAGTACGGGCATCAAATCCAGCCATGGGCCAAGTCTAGGGCCAGAATTCTTCCAAATAACAGACTATCCATCCTATATACGATGTATCCTCCGATATTGAACTTGAGCAACTCGGAGGGTTTCCCATGCAACGTCTATCAGTATCGAATTGGAAGAGCCGTGTCATCCGTTTTGCGGCGTTCGCTCTATTGATGAGTGGTGTGATGGTGGCGCGACCAGCATCGGCTGCAGCAAATGACGGCGGCAGCATTGAATTTGATGGGTCGAGCAGTGTGTCGTATGCATCAAGCAACAACCTGTACTTAACTGGCGACTACACAGTGGAACTCTGGTTGAAATTCAGTGGAATGAAACCGCGGGGAGATACTCGAATTCTTTCGCGTTGGAAATCGGGGAGCACGGAATATCGCCTCTATGCAAACAGCAACTCGGAAATGCGGTGGACACAGATGGGTAGTGGGGGAGAAAACAATGTCACCTTCACCACCCCGTCACTTGACAGTTGGCATCATATTGCTGCAGTTCGTTCTGGTAACAACATGGTGGTGTACGTAGATGGGGTATCTGCAGGCACTGCAACTTTTTCTGGCACAGTTCTTTCTGCTGGCACATCTCCACTGGAAATTGGTGGAATGACGACAGCAACCGCCGGATCTGTAACTCCCAAATTCATTGGTCGAGTGAGCAGTGTTCGCATTAGTACAACACCGTTGTACACAGGAACGTTCACTCCTTCAACATCGCCCATCTCCGCCGATGCATCAAGCACACTATTTCTCAAGATGGAACCCGGCGTAAGCTATCTCGCTGATTCGGTGAACAACGCAGTCAGTACCGTCACGGGAACTGCTGAATCACATAGTGATGTTCCCTTCATTACGACTACGCCGGCTGCTCCGCAACGAGTACGCGGCACATCAAACCAAGGCACGACGTCAACGATTACATGGACTGGCTCGGCAGCAGTTGCGGGTCAAGGTTCGAACACATACACGGTGTACGGCACGACAGATGGCACGACCTATTCACCAGTAACTGGATGTGTGGCTGTGTCGGCCACAACATGTACAGCAACGGGGCTCACTATGGCGCGTGGGTACGTGTTTAAGGCACGTGCGCAAAATAATGCTGGATATTCAGACTATTCATTACTGGAGGCCAACAGTGTCTGGGCTCAAGCAAATGGCATGATTTATAGCTGCGCGGATGAAAACTTGTTTGGAACAACTGCTTGCGGCACTCTTACCAATATTCAGCCGTACACCACAGCGGTGATGCCGACGCCTACCTACTGCACGTCACTTGATGGAAGTACATGGGTGTCTAACAGCCTCGGTGTTTTTGATGCTGATGGAAACATGTATTTTGTGAGTGGAAATACCATTCGCAAGATACTTAATGGACCCTTTGCGGCAAACCATAGATGCACCTCAACCTTGTTTAACTCTTCTGGGTTGTTGAAGAGTCCGCGTGCATCGAGCTTGGGCATGGACGCCCAGGGAAACTTGTATGTGAGCAACGATGATTCAGTCGATAAATCAATTGTCAAGATTTCTTCCGATGGAACGACTGTCGAAACGTATGCGACCACCGCAAATACAGGTGGAACAATTGATGGAATCACGTTTGACTCTGATCAGAACTTGATGGGGTTTGTGAACCCAACACAGTCCATTGCATATGTGGTTAGGTTTGGGAATTTAACGCGTACGCGTCAAAATGTTTTATCGTTCAACAATGCGGTAATGGCTGCAATTGGTGGAAACAAAGTCATTAGGGGATTGTCGTTGAATGCATTCGATGACATGATGGTGACGATGGTGGGGGGTGGATCTGACTTCATCATCAAATTCGACCACAACACAGTGCAACCAGCTGGTGCATTGACGTGTAGTAATAGCTGCACGCCAGCACAACTGATGTATGACTCCACACGTACGGTCTATCCGACCATGTTTCCTAGCTCGATCAGCATCTTTGCGTTCTTCATTGCGTATTCAGGGGCGCAAGCTGCTGTTGTCGATAGTGAGGGCAATACATGGATCCCCCAGGAACAAAAAGAAGTCACAAAGTTAGATGCGTCCGGAAAAACGATTCTCAACGCCTTCATTGATCTTCCAACGCTTTGGGCCGGGAGCCATGCCTCCGCGATGAAGATCGACCCAAGCGGGAATGTCTGGGTAAAAACGGGCAATGCTCAGGAACACTGGATTCGTTTTGAAGGGGCCACAAAGCCGTTCCTACGTCAGCTCACCTATAAAGGAACCGGCTCCACTCCGTATGGCACGGCGAAGAGTGATCAGATTCAACTCGATGGTGCAACAGGAGCAGTAAACATTAAGACGACGAACTCTGGTTCATTCCAAGTGAGTTCTGCAGGGGCGGTTTCTGCTGCGGGCAACCTGGAGCCGGGTAAATACATAGTGTCGGGTACGGCACTCGACTCTGCCAACACCGCCGGCGTGTGGTTTTACACATTGACCGTTACGAAGGCACAGCCCACAGTTTTGTTGTCGTCAAGCTCCAACCCTTCGCGCGTGCGAGACACGGTGACATACACGGCGACTCCGAGTGCATTCGATTCGGGAACAGTCATCACGTTTCGAGATGGTGCTACATCGATAGGTACATGCACTGTGACAGTTGTGTCGTGTTCAATCACGAAGAGCAACTTTACTGCTGGCTCACATACTGTGACTGCAGAAATTGCAGAAAGTACTCATTATCTTTCAGGAACATCAACGGGTATTAACCAAGTGGTGGGCACTCTCACTTCGGCCGTGACATGGAGCGTTAGCGATACACCCACGGAAGGGCAAACAATTACTCTGTCGGCCGTTGTAACGCCTAGTGATATCACGGGCACAGTGGTATTCAAAGATGCAAGCAACAACATTCTGTGCACAACATCAGCCTTGGTGAGCGCAGCGGGTAGTTGCACATGGGCGGGTAGCCCCAGTCACGGCACCTATGACGTTTATGCAACATATTCAGGCGATGCCGAATATGCACAAAGTGCTAGTACTCATGCCGATGTCAGTATTCGTGCTTTCCAAGCGTCTCTCACATGGACGTCAAGCTCTTCCGTCCCATATCTCGGATCATTAACTCTCGGAACTACAGGTGGTTCCGGTAGCGGAGCTGTGACCTACACAGTTTCTCAAAACTCAACGTGTGTAGTAAGTGCAAACATCCTGACTCCGGGCGCTGTTGGTACAACGTGCCAAGTTACTGCTACAAAAGCAGCTGATGGCTCGTACTTCTCAGCATCCACCACGCCACGCACAATTTCGGTAACGAAGATTGATCAAACCACTGCGCTGACTTTTACGAATGCAAATTCGATGGTCTTTGGCCAAGAACTTTCGTTGCTTGCCACGGGTGGTTCGGGCGACGGTGCCATCTCGTATGCCGTTACCAGTGCCGGGCTCACGGGTTGCACAATTACTGGGGCCACATTGTCAGTAACCGGGGCAGGAACGTGTGCACTGTCTGCAAGCCGAGCCTTGTCTACTAACTTCAACGCAACCGCCGTTGGTTCACGGGCCACAATAAACATCACAGTTTCTAAGGCTGCGCAGGTTTTGTCCTTCACATCAACAGTTCCGACTACTCCAGTTGCAGGCGGAACATATTCGGTAACCACCGTTTCTGACAGTGGATTGACACCTTCGTTGTCGATAACTAGCGGTAGCTGTGCTCTTACTGGGTCCACTGTCTCATTCAGTGCAACGGGAGACTGCATTGTTCAGGCACAACAAGCAGGGGACAGCCAGTATTTAGCCGCACCTGCAATTACGCAGACCATTGCTGTTGGAAGCCGCAATCAAACTCTTACGTTCGCAGTTGCAACGGCAGCGATTGAACAGAAAACATATGGCGACACAGCATTTATTGTTGAGGCCTCCTCGACAGAATCCACCGCGGTGTTGACGTATTCAACTGGACGAAACACCACGAATAGTGCATGTGAGGTGAGCGCCTCAGGCGTCGTAACAGTAAAGAATGTCGGTACTTGTGAAGTGACAGCCAATTCGGTTGGAACTACGGCATTTGCTGCAGCCTCGCAGATCACTACGACAATAGTCATTGTTGCCGATTTACCAAATGCTCCCTTCATCGTTTCTACTTCAGCAGGCAATATGTCGGCCACTGTGTCATTTACTGCCCCAACGTATGTTGGCGGATCCACGGTCGCTGGTTACGAACTGCGAGCCATCGATCAATCTGTGGGTTCAAGTACAGAGATCGTGGAATCAGGTTGTTCCAATACGGTCAGTAATGGATTTCTGACGTGCACAGTTCATGGGTTACAGAACGGAACCAATTACGCAGTGAAAGTTGCTGCTGTGAACGATGCAGGACGTGGGGCATTTAGTGCGCTCAGTAGTCCATTAACTGCAGCTACGAATCCGGCAGCTGTGCAACAACTGAGCGTGACTGAGAGCAATGCCTCCTTGGTGATCAAGTGGGAAGATCCTGATTCGCTTGGCGGGGGCACATTCAGCGCGTACCGGGTTTACATTAAGAAATCGGGTGCAGCAGATTTTGATCAGCTGCACTATTTCAACGTGACGTCAAACCTCACACATACCGTGACGGTGACCCAGGAATCACCCAACGACGGAATGGGTTTTGCAGGCGGTCCATCCTTGCAAAATGGCGTTGCGTACGACGTCAAGGTGGTGACAGTCACTACGGCTAATGCCGCCGAATTGACGAGTAACACAGCTGTTGCGTACAAGGTTCCACGCACCGTGCCAGGAAAACCAGCATTAGCGGTTGCACTTGAAGTCAGTACTGTTCTAGTCCTGACATGGAGTGCACCAGAATCTGATGGTGGCTCAGCCATCAGCGGCTACATGGTCACTTTTAATGGCGTCAACTGTGTGCTGACGCACCCCACAGACACCACATGTTCTGTGACGAAGCCGACAGAATCTGGTGACTACGTGTATCAAGTGACGGCGCGCAATGATGCGGGAATAAGCGTGGCGTCCGTGCGGACTTTTTCGTTTACAGCACCATTGATTGTGGTGAGTGCTCCCGTTGTAACTACAACAACCAGTACAACAGTTCCTGTCGCTGCGGCCACCAAGCCAGAGACCACCACCACAGTTCCTGTCGCTGCGGCCACCAAGCCAGAGACCACCACCACAGTTGCTGTTGCTACTACCAATACGCCAGAGACCCGCACCACAGTTCCTCTTGCAGCAACGAAAGTGGAGAAGGCCAAGGCGTCGACTACAACGAGCACAACTTCCACTACCACTTCAACAACGGTTGCACCATCCGTGACGCCGACAACGATTGCGCAATCAGGTGTCGGAAGTTCTGAAGGCCTAGGAAGCAGCAGTACCTGGTTATTACTGTCCGCGCTACTTATCGCTTCTGTAGTGTTCTTTGTCCTGTACCGACGTCGCCGATAACTATTCCCAACAATGACAAAAGGCCCGGTCTGTCACTTTCGTAACAAACCGAACCTTTTGTTCGATGTTTTCAATTCACAGGTACAAGCCCTGCGTAAGAATTAACGACGCTTTACAGCTGCCTTCTTCACTGTCTTTTTAACAGCTTTCTTAGCAACTGGCTTCTTCTTTGCAGGAGCTGCCTTCTTCACAACCTTCTTGGCTGCTTTCTTAGCAACTGGCTTCTTCTTTGCAGGAGCTGCCTTCTTCACAACCTTCTTCGCAGGTGCTGGTGCAACTGCGCGCTTGACTGTGTTCACCTTTGGTGCTGCAGTGACACCGAGTGCGATGTCCTTGAAGCCCTTGAGTGCTGTGATCTTGGCAACTGTTTTTGCCTTGATGCGGATAGTTTCGCCTGTGGCTGGGTTACGACCCATACGGGCTGGACGCTTGATCTTTGCAAATTTCGCAAAGCCTGAGATATTTACAATCTCGCCTTTGGCGACGTTCGCAAGGATGACGTCGATTGTTCCTTCAACCATTTTGGCCGCTGTCTTATTATCGACATCGGTGTGAATGGCTACTGCTTGGATGAGTTCACGTTTCTTCATAAGCGAAAACTTATTCCATCTGCGCACTCAAATCGTGGATATCCATTGACTTTTTTGTCACTCGGGCAAAAGTCACTTTTCTGGTTCTTTGAGAGTTATTCAGTTTGGAGAAAGGTGCCCGTGAAGGATAGAAGGCTCAACGAACAAGTGAATTTTGGGTGTGTGGCGGACGCTGAATAGTCCGAAAACCCTTGTTTTGTTGGGTTTTAAGACACTATGTGCGGGGCAACACGAAGGTCATGTTGGCAAGAAAGTCTGCTTCAATTTGGTCGTGGGTGACCAAAAGGGCAGTGGTGGTGGTCTGTTTCAAGACTCGCGCGAGGTCACTCATGAGCGACTTATGAGTCTCTTGGTCCAGCCCCGAGAGTGGTTCATCGAGCAAAAGTACCTGCGGGCGGGGGGCAAGTGCGCGGGCAAGGGCAATTCGGCGGGCCTCGCCACCTGACAATTCGGCCACGTTTCGGTGGGCTAGATGAGCAAGATTAACCATCTCGAGAAGTTCACTAACGCGTGAGGTGCGGTCGGTTTTTGAGATCTTGGCAATGCGCAATCCGAACTCAATGTTCTGACTCACCGTCATAGTGGGGAATAAGTCGCCCGTTTGCGAGACAAGACCGATGCCACGTTTGTGAGTGGGCAGTGCAGAGATGTCGACATTGTCAATGTGGATAGTTCCGTGAGTGGTGCGAATGATGCCGCAGATGGCATGTAGCAACGTGGTCTTGCCAATGCCAGACGGGCCGGTAATCGCCAACGTTTCGCCAGTGGGAACGGTGAACGAAAGATTGTCGACAATGACTCTGTTGTCGAACGCGACTGAAAGATTCGAAACGTTAAGCACGGCTCATAACTCCTACGGTGACGAGCACCATGAGTGCGGCCAGTGCAAAACCTGTTTGTTGTGTGGCGGCACCTGGCCTGCCGAGTAATTGTGCGATTGCAATGGGCAATGTGGTGGAACCTGATCGGGACAAGAACGATGTGGCGCCAAATTCGCCGAGTGATACCGCCATGGAAAGACCAGTTGCGCGTAATAGCGCGGGTTTCAGTAGTGGTAATTCAACGCGACACCATGTTGTGAATGGTGATGCACCGAGTGTGGCTGATGCATTGCGAAGCGATGAGGGAATTGCACGAGTGGCAGGTTCCAGAGCGCGAATAACAAGTGGCAGGGCGATGACTGCATGGATGACCGGAATGAACCAACGTTCGGATCGCCAGGAAAATGCCGATCTGTTAAAGGTGATGATGAGGCCAATGCCAAGTGTTGCTGCGGAAACAATGAGCGGCAGAGAGAACAGCGCGCGTGGTGCAGAACTGGTCGCAACCAGTAATGCAAGCGGAATGCAGATGCAAGCCGCAGTGATGGCGAACACCAGTGAGGTGGTGATCACTGATTGGGGAGAGACAGACAGTGCTGGCAACGAACCTGAAAATATTGTGCGCCATGCACTGAATGAGAATTGACTATTCGCAACCAGTGATCTGTAGATGGTTGCGAGAAGAGGTGATGCAACGATGATGATTACAACTGCGGTGATGAGCAGTGGTGTGATGCGATGTCTCGGTTTTGTTCGTAGTGGCTGTGGAGCACTTACGTGAAGGGAAGTTGAGTTTGCGCGAGAGCTACGACATGTGATGAAAAAGACAGCGCCGATGATGATTGCTTGCACAACGGCCAGTGCAGTCGCAGTAGCCGTATTGCCAAGCCGCACAGCTTGGGTGAATATTTCAGTCTCAAGAGTTCGGCGTGAGACGCCGCCAAGAATGGCAATAACCCCAAACGATGTAAAGCAATAGACAAACACCAGAGTTGCGGCACCGATGATGGCATCTGAGATCTGCGGCAAGACGACATGTGTGAATGCGTGTGATGGGCGAGCACCAAGGGTGGCCGCAGCATGTTCAAGTCGATGATTCACCATGGTCCATCGCGGGCCAACAATCCGCAGAACGACCGAAACATTGAACACAACGTGAGCCCAAATGATTGGAGCGACACCACGCAAGTCGCTGATTGCAAGAACTCCGGCAGCAACAACGACAGCGGGCAACACGAAGGGTGCCGTGAGAGTGCCGCGAGCGATGCGCGACCCACGGAATGTGAAGCGCGAAAGTGCCCATGTAACGGGAAGTCCGATGGCCAGCGTGGCAAGCGTGCTGAGAATTGCTTGCCACAGAGAGAACCAAGCGACACCCCGCAATGACTGATTGCCAAGCACGTTGCTGAATTCAGTGAAGCGGAAGAAGCGAAGTAGTGCGTTGGCTACAGGTACGACAAAAAAGACACTCAGAAATACCACGGGGGCAATGAGATGTGTCTTTGTTTTGCTCACAAGATGATGTCTCTCCATGTACTCAGCCACGAGTCGCGATTCTTTTCAATCTCTGATGGGTCAAGTGTCAGTGGTGTCTTTGGTGCAACAGCAAACTTGGAGAACAGTTCAGGAAGTGTGGCTTTTTTGTTAACAGGGAAAACAAACAGCGAGAGCGGCATTGATTCTTGAAATGGAACATCTAAGAGATATGAGATGAGTAGCACAGCAAGGTTTGAGTTGCGTGTGCCGCGTAAAGCACCGACATATTCAGTTTGGCGAAAGCATGTGGATTCAATGACTGCAGTTGGCGGTGTGTTGATGGGCTTTTCTGCGTACAACACTTCAGCTGGTGGGCTGGAACCATAACTAACAACTATTGGGTATTTGCCCTTGCCGGAAGAACCAGAGAAATCAATGGTGTATGCAGTTGTCCAGTCGGGAGAAACATGTACACCGTTTGCTTTCAACGACTTCCAATAGTTCTGCCAATTATCTGCACCGAAATGAGCAATGGTGCCTAAGAGAAAACCCAGGCCAGGAGATGATGCAACAGGGTCTTGAACAGATAGAAGATTTTTGTAAGCAGGGAGTGCTAAATCCTCGAGAGATGTTGGTGGTGCAACACTGCGAGACGAGAACCACTGCTTGTCGTAGTTAACGCATATATCGGCGAAGTCAACTGGTTCGTAACTTGTGAGCAGTTTGGCTTTTTGTGCTCTTGATAACAAAGTGTTGTCGAGACCCCACAACACGTCTCCTTCAGGAGTGCCAGCCGTAAGAATCGCTTTAGAAATCAGAACGCCCGAATCACCACCAGTAATAACTTTGACTTTTGCACCGGTGGCTTCGGTAAAGGCATCAAAGATCTTGTCTTGTGGTGTGAATGCATCGTACGTAAGCAGCGTGACTACTTTTGGAGTTGCATCAGATGACGTGTTTGCTGCTGAAGAAGAGCATGCAGAAGCGACGACTACGAGTAACGAAGCCGCGAGTGCGCGTGATTTTTTCATTGAAAGTCTCCGGGATTGAGAAAGAAGGGTTCGACGACGGAAAGCGAGCCGTCGGTGACACTGATTGTGACCGATTCGCCAGTCGCGATATTGCTGATGCCTCGTGAGGCAAATGATTGCAGCGTGTCGTTGTTTAATTCCCACTGCAATCCGGTGGTCGTGACAGTTGCGTTGCCGCCAATCGGAAGCAGAGACACAATGTTTCCCGCGTGAGTGTCAAGTGACAGGGTCTGGGCGATACCTACATATGACACGCGAGCAGTGCCTATTAATAGGTTGGTCTTAACAGTGACAGCACACGATGCAAGAGAATGCACCATGCCAAGGACATGATCAAACCGATCGCCGCCACCAGACACGACAGTGATGTGCGTTGAGTGACGGGCTAAAGCTATTGCAATAGCTATTTCGGTATCGGTGAGATCTTTGTCAGTTGGGTACTTAGTGATCAGAACATTCGAATCATGAGCATCGGATAAATCAACTGCTGAAATTGAATCCATATCACCGACTAATTCATTGGGAACAAAACCCATCGCAATTGCGTGCGCGTAACCAGAATCTGCAGCAATGACATATGCATCGGCAGGAAGGTGTGTTCGCACACTGGGGTGAGGTGGGTCTCCGCCAATAAAGATGAGAGTGTGGCCTGAAGCCATATGTCGATTCCTCCGCTGGCATTACCCAGATCAGGTTTTCGGGTCGGTTACCGCAGTAACCCTCTCAGCCCGCTGATCGCGCGAGCTCCCCGTGATGTGTTGTAAGTGTGAGGTTATACCTATGAACGCGCGATGTCAGGTTCGATGAAGATGAATCGGGCTGCTGGCACTGCCTCGCGCATCGTGACCTCTGCCTCGTCGATACTGCGGCTCACATCAGCCGCTGAGAGTGCAGGGTCAAAAATAACTTTTGCTGCGACAAGAAGTACATCTGGGCCCAGGTGCTCTGTATGGAGATAGATCACTTCTTGCACGTGATGGTGGCCGCGCAGGGCGGTGGCAAGAGCGATGCGGGTTTCCGGCAACGCCGTTTCGCCAATCAGTAAGCCCTTCATTTCTGCACCAAGGATGAAGGCAACAACCACGAGCAAAATACCGATGGCAATGGATCCGACTGCGTCCCACCGTGGCTCGTGTGTGAAGTGGGAGAGCAACACTCCGGCAAGTGCGAACAACAATCCAGTTTCGGCGGCAACATCTTCCAACAAAACCGTGGGAAGTTCAGGCTGTTTGGCAGCGCGAATGAATTGCCAATAACTCTGGTCATGCGGTTTCACGTGTGCTGTTTCTTTTACTGCAGTGCGTAACGAATATGACTCGAGAAGAATCGCAACGATCAGAATGCCAATAGCGATTCCCATGTTGTCTGTTTCGTGTGGATTGCGAAATTTATGAACTCCTTCGTAGAGCGCAAAAAGCCCACCCATGCTGAACAAGACAAGCGCCACGATGAATGCCCAGAAATAGCGCTCGCGTTCGTGGCCAAAGGGGTGCTCTTCATCGCGGGCCTTGACTGATCGCTTTGCGCCGAGCATCAGGAGTCCTTGATTGCCAGTGTCAGCAAACGAGTGCACAGCCTCTGCGGCTAACCCGGCCGAACCAGTAATAAGGAAGCCGACAAACTTGGACACTGCGATACCGAGGTTGGCAAAAAAGGCTGCGATGATTGCTTTACGACTTCCTTCATTCATAGGTCTAGGTTGTCATAAATAGAACTCAGCGGCATGGTTCGCTGGAAACACATGGGGGAATCATGGGTGTATTAGATGGACGCATTGCATTAGTAACTGGCGGAGGGCGTGGCATTGGTCGTGCGATCTCTGAGTTGCTTGCTTCTGAGGGAGCAACTGTTGCTATTAACTATCGTCGCGACAAAGAAGCCGCAGAAGAAACACAACGAGCAATTCTTGATGCTGGCGGTCTTGC
>CAIYTS010000074.1 GCA_903929185.1 uncultured Acidimicrobiaceae bacterium | reverse complement strand
CCAAGCCACACATCAGGTGGTTGCTGTTTTGGCTTTGGGTTCACGCGCAAGTTGTCGTAGTTGTAGAACTCACCATGAAACGTCACTTCATCATCCATCCAGCACGAACGAACAACTGCGAGTGCTTCGTTAAACATCTTTGCGCGCTTCGTGCGTTCAACGCCGAACGCTTGTTGTTCATGAACATCGGCGACACCAAGTCCGAATGCGGGAAGAAGGCGTCCGTTCGACATGCGATCGAGCGTTGCGAGTTCTTTCGCCAAGACAATGGGGTTGCGACCAGGAAGAACCATGACGCTCATTCCCACCTTGAGACGTGTGGTTCGAGCTGCGGCCATGGCCATGGCTACCAGAGGGTCCGGGGCGTCTCCGCCAATGCGCTCGCTGAGCCACAAGCTGTCAAAGCGAAGCTTCTCCAGAGTGTCGACCACTTCGAGAAAACCTGTGTCATTGAGGGCGGTACGAACCCCTAATCCGTAGCCAATGCGAACCTTCATGTTTTCCATGCTGACACATGAGCCGCGGGGCAATAGCCTCGGCGCATGGCAAATTCTTCATCTTTTGACCCTGTCTCCCAATTTCGTGTGGATGGCAAGATCGCCATCGTGACGGGGGCATCGTCCGGGCTTGGCGCTCGTTTTGCTCGTGTTCTTCATGCAGCAGGCGCCACCGTGGTTTTGACTGCGCGTCGTCTTGACCGCTTGGAGTCTTTGTCGAAGGAACTACCGGGTTCAATTTCCATCAAATGTGACGTTGCTAGTGCAGGTGATCGTGAAGCATTGATTGCTGAAGTCATAAAGAAGTGTGGACGTGTGGACATTCTGGTGAACAACGCAGGCATTACTCACAAGATTGCAATTGAATCTGAAACTCTCGACATGTTTGAAGAAACAATGGAAGTAAACACCACTGCAATATGGCATCTGTGCAAACTTGCAGGGGAAAACATGGTCGCCAACAGAAGTGGTGTGATCGTGAATGTGGCATCGATTTTGGGAATGATTGCAGGAACACCAATTAAGCAAGCGAACTACGCCGCAAGCAAGGGTGCCGTTATTGCTCTGTCGCGAGAGATTGCTGTGCAGTGGGCTCGAAAAGGTGTGCGTGTGAACTCGCTATGTCCGGGATGGTTTGTCAGTGAAATGACAGCGGGGATGGACACTGATGACAGTTCACAGAAGTACGTGATGCAGAATTCACCGATTCCGCGCATGGGCGCAGAACACGAACTTGATGGCGCGCTCTTGTTTATGGTCAGCGATGCATCATCATTTATGACAGGTCAATCAGTCATCGTTGATGGCGGATGGACAGCGCGATGAGCGATGGTGCAAGCCCGAGCCAACTAACTGCTCGCGAAGTACTCAGCGCTCCCGGAGTGCTGCCGTTGATGTTGGCGAATCTCACGTTCTACATCGGCATCATGTTGCAAGCCACCACGCTTGGCAAGCACATCTTTGATATCACTGACCGTGAACTTGATATCGGTTGGCTTGGGCTCGCTGAATTTGCTCCTGCGGTGCTTTTTGCCCTTGTTACAGGTTCTGTTGCGGATCATTTCAATCGCAAACACGTGGCGCTGATTGCGCTCGGTGGCGAAGCTATTTGTTCAATTGGGTTAGTGCTGTATGCGCGTACTTTGCCCACTAGCGCTATGCCAATCTTTGTTCTTGCATTCTTCTTTGGTGTTGCACGAGCATTCTTATCGCCTGCATTGCGGCCGATGGGTCCGATGATTGCGCCAGAAGGTGGCATCCCTCGAGTCGTTGCTTTCTACAGCGCAACATGGACCGGTGCTGTCATTATTGGCCCTGCCGCCAGCGGTTTTCTGTATGCAGCTGACCCCTGGATTGCATATGCAGTGTCTGCTGCACTCATCGTTGCGGGCATGATCGCACTTTCGACCATCACTATTCCTCATGACAAAGCTCGTCAGGAAGCTGCTGAACGTCCAACTGTGAAACATGCAATGGAAGGATTCCATTTCATTCGCCGTACACCTATTTTGCTTGCAGTTATTTCGCTCGACTTATTCGCCGTGTTGTTTGGTGGCGCTGTGGCGCTGTTGCCCGTAATCGCCGAGGAGCAGCTGCATGTTGGCGACGTTGCATACGGTTGGTTACGCGCTGCTGGCGGAATCGGAGCTGCAGTAATGGCTATCTTCTTGGCATTTCGTCCTGTGCGTCGAAAGGTTGGCCGAATTCTTCTATTGGTCGTCGGCGTCTTTGGTGTTTCAACAATCATTCTCGGCATGACCCATTCGTATGTTGTTGCATTTCTGGCTGTTTTGATTCTCAGTGCAGCCGACATGGTGAGTGTGTTTATTCGTGGGTCTATTGCGCCACTTGTTACGCCAGATGAAAAACGTGGTCGCGTGTCAGCAATGGAAAACGTCTTTATCGGAGCATCAAATGAACTGGGTGCTTTTGAATCTGGTGCCGTATCCAGCTTTGCCGGAACTCCTGCAACTGTTGTTGGTGGCGGACTTGCAACTCTTGCAATAGTCGGAGTGTGGTGGTTCGGCTTTCCGTCGTTGCGTAATGTGGACACGTTCGAAGAATTGGACCCAGCATTGTCATGAGCATCAACGTCGTTCGTACCGCATGCACGTTGGATTGCCCGGATGCGTGCTCGCTTGATGTCACCGTTACCGATGGTGTTATTACTGATATTGATGCAGCGCAGGACGGAGAAGTGAATCCGTTTACTGCAGGTTTCATTTGCCGAAAAGTACAAATGAGCACCAAACGCATCTACTCACCGGAACGTATCGCCACGCCACTTATTCGCACTGGAGAAAAAGGCGCAGGTGAATTCCGCGCCGCATCATGGGATGAAGCGTTAGACCTCATTGCATCGCGAATAAAGGATGGTATTGCTACCCACGGAGTCAACAGCATTGCGCCGTACCTGTACAACTCGTCTTCTGGAATTGTGGAAGGCAATGGCTCCACTTTGGAACTGTTCGCCCGCCTCGGCGCTCCGGAGATTGAACACACGATTTGTGCCTTTACGTACGGGCGCGCATGGCAACAAGTTTTTCCGGGGCTCTCGTCGGCTAATCCGCAATCGATTCCCAAAGCGAAACTACTCATCATTTGGGGTGCAAACTCCACTGCATCGAATTCTCATCTTCCGCCATTGGTAAACGAATGCAAGGCCAATGGTGGGACAGTCATTGTTGTAGACCCTCGAGTAACAGGCATTGCGGATCGAGCTGATTTGCACGTGTCGTTGTTGCCAGGAACTGATGCTGTGTTCGCTATGGCAATTGCAGCGGAACTAGAACGCAGAGGCAAGCTTGACTCGGCCTTTTTACGAGATCACGTCAGTGGCTCAGAGGAGTTTCTTGCGGTGTGTCGCGAATGGACTCTTGACGACGCTGCAGATGAATGCGGCATTGATGTCTCTGTGTTTAATGAATGTGTAGATCTCATTAGTACTTCCTCGGCAGCTATGTTGCGTATTG
>CAIYTS010000073.1 GCA_903929185.1 uncultured Acidimicrobiaceae bacterium | reverse complement strand
GTGGTGGGTGTTTGGCCGTGACGCACCAACAGAATCAACGTTGATGAACTATGAGCGGCGGGAGTTTTCTTGGAAGCCATTGACACTCAACCTACTGTGGAGCACGTGGATTCCCTAGACACAGTGTGTGCAGATATTACGGCGTGCCGTACATGCCCGCGTCTTGTGCAGTGGCGTGAAGATGTAGCTGCCGAAAAACGTGCCTCGTTTCGTGATGAGGAGTACTGGGGCAAGGGCGTACCTGGCTTTGGAGACCCCGACGCGACGGTGTGGGTGATGGGTCTTGCGCCTGCAGCACATGGAGCGAACAGAACGGGGCGAATGTTTACGGGTGATCGTAGTGGTGATTGGTTGTATCGCGCCATGCATCGTGCAGGACTCGCAACACAAGAACGTTCAGTGGGGCGTGATGATGGATTGCATCTCACGGGTTCATGGGTGTCGTCAGCAGTGCGTTGTGCGCCGCCTGATAACAAACCAACCATTGATGAACGCGATGCATGTCGCACGTATCTTGTGCGCGAGCGCGAGTTGTTGACAAAGGTTTGTGTTGTTGTGTGTTTAGGAAATTTTGCATATGAAGCAGTGTGCAAAGAATGGGGAGTTCGGCCGCGTCCCAAGTTTGGTCATGGTGTTGAAACCACGGCGCCAGATGGCACCACAATCATTTGTTCGTTTCATCCAAGCCAGCAAAATACCTTTACGGGAAAACTGACCGAGCCAATGCTTGACGCCGTGTTTACACGAGCCTGTGAATTGAGTAGTTCTCGTAGCGACTGATTTATTGAGTGCGCGGCGGTGCAAGCGCTGCACGAATGGCGCTTGACACTTGCGACACTGCAGCTTTGCCGTCGTCGAGCCACGGGAACAGCGAAAAGAATCCGTGGAACATGCCAAAGTAGCGAACGATGCTTGCCTCAACACCGTTAGCGATGAGTGCGTGACCGTACTCTTCTCCTTCATCACGCAACGGGTCGTGACCCGCGGTGATGATTACTGCTGGCGGGCATGAAGCGAGTGTGGCTGGCGAGGCCATGATGGGCGAGACTCGAGGATCTTCTGCAGATGTGATGTCACCGATGTATAGATCAATGAATGCAGCCATGTCGGCACTGCGCAAGAAAGGACCTGCAGCGTTTTCAACGTATGACTCAGTGCCCATTCGGCAATCGGTGACCGGGTAGATGAGCGCCTGAAACACCAGTGGCACTGGTTGTAATTGTGCAACAACAGCTGCGAGGTTTCCACCTGCACTGTCGCCACCCACTGCGATACGTGTGGCATCAATTCCGAGATCATCTGCATTTTGGTGCGCCCACAATGTTGCGCGGATGCAATCTTCTAAACCAGCAGGAAACGGATCTTCTGGTGCCAGTCGATACTCCACTGACAGAACTGCATGACCAGATTGATTCGCTAATGAACGGCACACACCGTCATGTGATTCGATTGTGCCGATTACCCAGCCACCACCATGGAAGTACACAAGCAAGCCCATGTCATTTCCTGCACGCGGCTTGTACAGGCGGCACTTAACACCCAACGCATTGACGTCGCGCATTTCATGTACATGTTCGTCTGACTTGTAGTCAGTAGTGGCACGTGCAGCACGTGCTTCTTGTGGTGTTTGTTCTGAGAAACTCTTTTGCTGACGCGTTGCCATCAAGGCAATGAGGCGTTCTGCTTGTGGATGCAGCGTCATGAGTTATTCCGCAGGTTTTGGTGCAGCGTCAGCAGCAGGTTCGGCTTTTTTCTTGATCGCTGGTGTTCCGACTTTGACAGAAGTCTCTGCCCAGTCTGGCCAACGACGACGACTCACGATTGACAATGTGCGAAGAAGTTTCATTGCTACTTCGTCTTCTTGTGCAGGTCGAGCAATGATGACATTGTCAGCAATCATGCGGTTGATGACTTCTTCACCAAGTGCAGTACGAACAATGGTGAGTGTCCAGTCGTT
>CAIYTS010000072.1 GCA_903929185.1 uncultured Acidimicrobiaceae bacterium | reverse complement strand
GTTGTATCGGTTCCGATACATATGTCCGGTCTCACTACAGAAGAGAAGTAAGCACATGCATATGATCATTGTTGGATGCGGAAGAGTTGGCTCTTCCCTTGCGCGTCAACTCACTACTGAAGGTCACGATGTTGTCATCATTGACCGAAACGCCTCAGCCTTTCGTCGCCTTGGTGACGATTACGCAGGCCGCACATTAACTGGCATCGGTTTCGACCGTGACCTCCTTATTGAAGCCGGCATCACAAAAGACAGTGCCGTCATGGCAGTCACTAGTGGTGATAACTCAAACATCCTTATCGCGCGCGTCGCGCGCGAAATGTTCGGAGTAGAGCGAGTAGTAGCCAGGATTTACGACCCACGACGCGCTGCAATTTACGAACGTGTCGGAATCGCCACTGTCGCAACAGTCGCGTGGACAAGCAAGCGAATTCTTCGCACAATCCTGCCTCACCAGGGTGTCGTTGATTGGACTGACCCGTCGTCCAGCTATCACCTCGCTGAGCGTCGCGTTTCTGCGTCCTTGGCTGGCCACACAGTTGAGTCAACGGGTTCAAACATTGTTCTCATCAATCGCAATGGCACGGCACAGTTGCCAACGCCATCGACACTCCTGCAGGATTCCGATGTCGTACATGTCCTCGGCACCTCAGCCCAGCTCGAAGAATTCGATCGGCAACTTGCCGGCAAACAAGGAGACCACTAATGAAAATCATCATTGCGGGCGCAGGCAGCGTAGGGCGCTACATGGCAGAAGAGCTTTCAAAACTCGGTCATGACATTTTTATTTTAGATAACGACGCAAAAGCAATTTCCCGCGTCGTTACTGGTAACCCACGAGTTACAAGCATCCTTGGTGATGGCTGTGAAATCGACACCCTCACCAAAGCTGGTGCACATGACGCCGATGTTGTTGCAGCAGTAACGGGAGACGACGAGGACAACCTTGTTATCTCGCTTCTTGCCAAGCAAGAGTTCGCAGTTCCCCGTGTAGTTGCTCGAGTGAACTATCCAAGCAACGAATGGATGTTCAATGGCATGTGGGGTGTCGATGTTTCAGTATCAACACCACACCTCTTGACCGCACTTGTTGAAGAAGCGGTGGCTGTGGGTTCTCTCGTGAAGCTGCTCTCGCTTGAGCACGGCAAAGCTGGCCTCAATGAGGTCACACTTGCACCTGGCTCTCCTGCCATTGGCAATACCATTGCCAATCTCAAGTTGCCACGAGAATCAGCTGTTGTTGCTGTCATTCGTGACGGACACGTTGTTGTACCGACTCCCGACATTGTTCTCAATGCCGGCGACGAAGTGCTTGTGCTTGCCACTGGTGACGTAGAGGCTGAAATTAGCCGCGCGCTCATTGGTCCGAAGTAGGAACAATGTTCGGGCGCAAGAAGCAACCGGTTGTTGACACCTCAATTGCCGGTACAACGCCTATTGCTGAGGCCCAAGCACGCACCACAGTCACCATCACCGGACAAGTCATCCGTATGCAAAGTCGTCCCGCAAGCGACCTGCCAACAATGGTGGTCAGCATTAAGGACGCAACAGGTACGGCTACGGCAACCTGGACAGGACGGCGTTCGATGGGCGGTATTGCTCTTGGCCGCCACATTGTCATCACCGGCGTCGCAACGCACACCACGGGGCTTCTGACGTTTGTCAACCCCGAGTATCAATTACTCGCGTAACACGATTCTGGCGCCCTCGGCAGGAATCGAACCTGCGACCTGCGGATTAGAAGTCC
>CAIYTS010000071.1 GCA_903929185.1 uncultured Acidimicrobiaceae bacterium | reverse complement strand
TGCGTCGGATAGATGAAAGATAACGTTCGGAAGACAGCGATAATTTCTGCATGTGATTCACACTTCTTCTTCGATGTCTCGAGAAGACATCTGTTCATCTCTCGCTAGCAGTGATGCTGTTGCCCTGGAAACATTGATTAATTCACTGATTGCCCGTGGGACTATTGCGAATATTGAGATGATTCGTCCTCCATCAACCGGAACGATCCAAATGCAAGTTCGTGAACCTATTTGCGAAGAACGATTCATTGTTGGCGACGCATTGGTGACAATCGCAGAAGTTTCTGTTGATGGAACACTCGGGTGGGCCATGCGGCTCGGCGGCGATGCCAATGCAACTGTTGCTGCTGCAGTTGCTGATGCGCATATCGCGCGAGTCGGATTTGAAGGCGCGCCAGAACTTGCCGAGTTGGTTCTGTATACCAAGTCAGAAATAGAGCGTGCTGATGAACAGGAATGGGCAGAGATTCGTGAAACCATCATCGATTTTGAGGAACTGGACTGATGTCAGATACACAAATAGAAGCTGCTGAACTCAGCGCACGATTCCTTGATCTTCACGAGTCACAGATTGTTTTTCGACTTTTACTAGACGCCTTATCACAACCAGGGACGATTTTTCACCTGCCAGCCGAACTAGTCACACGTATCCCGGTTGTTGAAGTTCCCTTACTTGCGTTACTCGGGTACGACACCCCATTTGCACTTGTTGCAGCAGATTCCTCACGCGAGCAGCTCATTTCTCGTGCAACGTCTGGGCGCATCGTGGAACCTGCAGTTGCCGCCTATGTCGGTGTGTGTGATTCTCGAATTGATCTACTTCCGATGGGATTCTGCCTCGGAACACCAATGCGTCCCGACTCTGCAGCACAAGTATCGGTACAGGTGAGCGGAATCTTTACTGCTGCCACGGAGTCAACCGCCTCAATACATGTCAGTGGTCCCGGAGTTGAATCTGTAAACCATGTCATATGTGATGGAGCAACCACGGGCGAATTGGAATTTCTCCTTCGTCGTGATTGGACAGCTCCACGAGGCCTTGACATGTGGATCATTGGAGTTGACGGGTCTTTTATTGGAATACCACGAACCAGCCGAATCAGTGCTGGTCCTTCGTGGAACAAAGGAGTGTCCTAATGGGTTATGCAGCAGCACGAGGAGGCTTAAACGCAATTCTCACCGCAGAAAATTTGGTGCGTCGCTTACGAGATCTAGACCCGAGTGAACGAATCGAACTTGATCAATTCACTGGACGCTTGCGATTGCTTGTTGACCGCGTCATGGGCGAATCTGGTTTATGGGCACCTGAACTTGCAGCCATGGCACTTCGCCAAGGTGAGGGTGACTTGATAGAAGCAGTTCACTTGTTACGTGCTTATAAATCAACCTTAGGCAGATTAGACACTGCGAAACCTGTGCATGCAAATGACATTCAGTTGGTGCGTCGTGTTGTGCCAGCGTTTCGTGAACCAGGCGGCCCGCAAATACTTGGGCGTAGTACCGATTACACAGCACGCATGTTGACAACAACTGATCGCGACATCATTGACAATGGTAATTCAACGATTGCAATTGATACTGCGTTGAAAACTCGCCCCAGCAATAGTCGCATGAGCGATGTGTTGCGTGACATGGATCTACTTGTTGACCGCAGGCGTACAGACGACCCTGAACCTTTTGACATCACACGCACCCCGGCTAAACCTCCTGCACCACGATCAGCTCTTTTGTCATCTATGGCTAGAGCAGAGACTGGCGCTCTTGTTAATCAGTGGTATCGCAACATTCTTGGCCCTGATGGCTACTTACATGAAGTCACACTTGGTGAAGTTCGTCATGGAAAGTTGCCGATCAATGTTCGTCATCCGATGACGGGTGGAAGCGTGAACATCGGAAACTTCCGTGCAACAGAAGTTGAAGCTATTGAAGATTTGAACGGGAGCGAGGAAGACCGAACACGCTTCGATGTTGGTTACGGGTTCTGTTTTGGCCACAACGAACGCAAAGCAATTGCAATGGCGAATCTAGACATTGCTTGCTACCGAGACGGGGCAAAATCCGGACTTGAGCAATCTCTGTTAATGACAACAGATGGGCTTGATTCCGCTGGCTTTCTTGAGCATCTTAAATTGCCTCACTACGTGACTTTCCGCTCAATGGTTGAGCGAAAAGTTGCAGTACGACGTGTTGCTGACGGGAAGAACTGAAATGACTCTGGAAGCAACAGTGAATTCATCACCAACAACAATTGCCCAACTAGTTGGTCACCGAACAACTGAGACATTTGCCCTGCTTGACGAAGAATCAAAGCGCGAGATTCGGCGTGCGCTCTTGCAAGCTGTGTGCATACCTGGTTATCAAGTCCCCTTCGGATCTCGCGAGATGCCCGTTGCGCGCGGATGGGGTTCAGGTGGCTTGCAAGTCACACTCGCCTGTGTTGGTGCTGACGATGCTGTCAAAGTTATTGACCAAGGTGATGACGAAGGCGTCAACGCTGTCAACCTTCGTCGGTTGGTCACGATGTCAACTGGAATTGACGAGACCACAGAAGTTGACGAGGCAACTCTGATTCAGAGTCGCCATCGCATTCCTGAAGACGACATGAACGAAAACCACATTCTGATTCTTCAGGTTCCTGTTCCAGAGCCGCTTCGTGGAATTGAACGTGACATTCGTGAACTTGCACGCATGCATGCTGAGGCTGACTACTCACGCATGTGGGTGAGTTTGTATGAAGACAAGGTACGCAATGGTGTCATCACACAATCAACGGGGTATCCATGTTTGGTTGCTAGTCGATACATCGTTGCAACGAC
>CAIYTS010000070.1 GCA_903929185.1 uncultured Acidimicrobiaceae bacterium | reverse complement strand
GGTCACAGAACTGAAGCGTGAAGTGCCATGGCGGCCGGGCGCGCGTGAATTACTTGCTGATGTTCGCACTGCCGGAATTCCTACCGCGCTTGTCACCATGTCGTGGCGTCGCTTTGCCAATGAGGTAGTCGATGCATTACCAACCGGCTCTTTCGACGCATCAGTTGTGGGCGACGATGTTGAGCGTGGCAAGCCCCACCCTGATCCATACTTGCTCGCCGCGGAACGGTTGGGCGTTGACATTACGAAGTGTGTAGCGATTGAAGATTCACCGACGGGTGTTGCCTCGGCTTTGGCCGCAGGTGCCGTTGTGCTTGCGGTGCCGCACCATGTAGATGTTCCAATGCGCCACGATGTGAATGGCCGCATGATTCGCCGCGACACTCTGGCCGGAATTACCGCTGCAGAGCTTGCGTCTTTTCTGAACTAGTCATCAACTTTTTCAAACTAAATATATCTGTACAGGTATAATGGAAATATGGCCAATGAGGTGTATTCTCGCAATCTGATTCACACGGCACGGATGCGGGCCGGTCTCACTCAGGCCGAACTAGCCCGAAAAGGCCAGACAAGCCAGGCCGCAATTTCGGCATATGAATCAGGCAAAAGATCCCCATCGGTTGAAACACTGTCGAGGCTCATTCGAGTCACGGGAATGGAATTGCGTATGCGGCTTGCAGAACCAGACACTCATGATGCGTCTCGTAAGTCTGCAGAGAAGATTTTGCCTCGGTCGCAGGTTCGTGCACACATAACTCGCGAAGGAAAGCGAATTAGTGCACATGGTCGAGGTTCCAAGACTTAATATTCAGAAACTGTTTGAAGAACTAGAAAACGAAAAGGTTCAATATGTCGTAATCGGTGGAATTGCTGCTCAACAATTGGGCTTACCGGTTCCCGCCACAATTGACCTGGACATAACTCCGAAACGATCGGCGGAAAACTACAAGAGGCTTTCCCGATTCTTTGAGAATGTAGAAGCAACCCTATTTACCGCTGAAGATGGTGGCACGTGGTTCCCGTATCGTCTCCTTGAAAATTGGAGCCAGTACAACACTCTCCACTTGCTCACTAGATTTGGACTACTTGATCTCGTTTTTTCACCGGAGGGGGCACCGTCTGGATACTCACAACTCGCTCCAGATTCTCAGGTACTGAGTGTGGAGCTACTGAAGATTCGGTTGATTACCGAAGAGCAATGGGTTGCACTAAAAATCGCAGCTGGTCGTGAAAAAGATATTGAGCACTTGTCCATGTATTACAGAGACAAAAACGTGAATTAGCTGCCGAGTTCTTCGGTGAGTTCTAACCACTGCGTTTCAAGGGATTCGATTGCTGTTTGAAGTGCAGCGAGTTCTTCGCCTAGTGCTGCAAGTTTCTTGTGGTCGTTACCGGCATTAGCAATGTCTTGATACAAAGCGGTCTGACGAGTGGTGCGCTTCGTCATATCTTTTTCAACATTGGCAATCAATCTATTCAACGTGCTTGGGCTCCGTGATGACTTCTGCTTGGCAGGCTTCGTCGAAGAAGACCGCTGATTGGGCGCAGAACGTGGCGTCGACACACGCGCAGATCGTTGCTGTAACCATGTTGCAACGCCGCCTGGCACTAATGCTGCGCCGCCTTCGCCATCAAGCGCCAAAATTTCTTCCACAGTGCGGTCAATGAATGCACGGTCATGGCTGACGACAACAACAATGCCTGGCCAGTCATCAAGGTAATCCTCAAGTGCGCGCAACGTGTCAAGGTCGAGATCGTTTGTTGGTTCGTCCAACAACAACACATTCGGTTGTTCAATCAATGTGAGTAGTAATTGCAAACGGCGACGTTCGCCACCTGACAAAGTGCTCAATGGAGCGAACTGTGCATCGCCATCGAACCAGAATCGCTTCATCAGGTTGAGGTCTTCAACAGATGGGGAACCCTTGTCGCCAGCAACAACATCACGCACGCGCTTTGATAGGTCGAGTTCTTTACCCAACTGGTCGTAGTAACCCACCAAAACTGTTTTTCCAATATCAATGGTGCCAACGGTGGGGGTGAGGCGCCCTGCAATCATGTCGAGCAGTGTGCTCTTACCTGCGCCGTTTGGCCCAACAATTCCTAAACGATCACCCGGCTCTAATGCATGGTCAAAAGCGTGAAGCACTTCATGACCATCTGGCCATGTGAAACCAACGCCGAGCATTTCAATTCCCTTTGAACCAAGTCGCTTGCTGCCGAGATCTAATCCCAATTCACCTTGACGTGCTGGGCCATCTGGCTTGTTAGCAATCAATGCTTCAGCAGCCGCAATACGTGCCTTTGGTTTTGCAGTTCGCGCGGGTGCACCACGGCGTAACCATGCGAGCTCTTTCTTCGCAGCGTTCTTACGCACTTGTTCTGCTGTTGCGGAATTCTCTTCACGTTCTGCACGAGCGGCCAAATACGCCGCGTATCCAGAACCAGCATTTTCGCCGGCAGGAATATGTAAGTACGCATGTCCGCGATCAATCTCAAGCACTCTGTTCGTAACTCGGTCTAGAACGTGTCGGTCATGCGTAACAATCGCGAGTCCGCCTGGGAAACGGGCAAGTGTCTCTTCTAGAAATCCGATTGCATCAAGATCTAAATGGTTTGTCGGCTCGTCAAGAATCAGGCAATCCCATTCGCCGGCAAGAAGTCGCGCCAATGCAACGCGCTTTAATTGGCCACCTGACAATTCACGCGTGTCGGCTTCAACCATGTCGCCCATGCCGAGTTTGTCCAGCATTGCTTCACCTTGCCAGCCGCCGCCCACTGCATCGCGCACGGTTCCGTTTGGTAACACAGGCAATTGTGGCAACACACCAATGCGCGCGCCACGGCCAGTGCGCACAACACCAGCATCAGGGCGTAATTCGCCAGACAAAATGCGAAACAGTGTGCTCTTGCCACAACCGTTAAGACCAACGACACCCAAACGGTCGCCAGTGCTCAATGTAATAGAGACATCTTCGAACAACGGACGACCAGGACGAGACGCCTTGAGCCCTTCAGCATCAATCAGAATCATGTCAGTCCCGACTGCCCGCAAGAATCGGAATCAACGTAAGCGCAGGTTCATCAGCTTCAAGTCGTTGCAACCTGTATTTGCTTTGGAACAGTGCAACAAGTTCGCCATCACTGCGTCGCAAGATACGAATGCCACCAATTTCACGTAACCGTGGAATTGATTCTTTGTCAGTCACTCGAATTGCTTGGTAATCAGCGTTCAAGATTTCAGCAGGTGCATTGAATTCGTGCTGCAAACGATGTGCGAGAACTTCAAACTGCAATTGACCAACAGCAGCAAGCACCGGATCAGCATCACCCATGTCTGGGTCGCGCAACACTTGCACAACGCCTTCTTCATCAAGCTGTTGCATGCCGCGACGGAATTGTTTGAACTTTGATGAATCCAGCGGGCGAGCAGTGGCGAACACTTCAGGTGCAAATCGTGGCAGCGCCGGGAATGACACAGCTTTTCCTGCGTGCAACGTGTCCCCAATTTGTAAGCCTGATGTGTTGATCAGACCAATCACGTCGCCAGGAAATGCTTCTTCAATTGTTTCGCGTTCAGAACCAAATGCAGTGGTTGCATATTTCGTGCCCACGTTCTTTGCGGTGCGTGCGCAATCAACTTCCATGCCACGTTCAAACTTTCCAGAACAAATTCGGGCAAATGCAATGCGATCACGGTGGTTCGGGTCCATGTTGGCTTGAATCTTGAAAATGAAAGCGGCGAAGTCTGCTTCTAGTGGGCGAGGGTTGCCGTCAACGTCATTGCGTGGCGCAGGAGCCGGTACAAGATCGACAACTGCGTCGAGAAGCATTTGCACACCAAAGTTGGTGATTGCAGAACCCACAAATACTGGCGTGCTTTCACCTGCAAGGAAACTTTCAATATCGACATCGGCACCAATGGCATCAAGCAGTCCGCATCCATCGAGGGCTTGCTTCCACGCAGGTCCTTCATCAATGGCTGCTTGTTCTGCACTAACGATCTCTTCTGGTGCAATCGATGATCCGCGTGCAACACGAGTGAACCGTACAAAGTCACCAGTGCGACGATCAATCACACCACGGAAATCACCCGACTGACCAACTGGCCATGTAACTGGAGTTGGTCGCAATCCAATTTGTTGTTCGACTTCGTCAAGTAGTTCCAATGGGTCACGACCAGGTCTGTCGTATTTATTGAAAAACGTAATCACAGGAAGGTTTTGCGCGCGACATACTTCAAACAATTTCAATGTCTGTGGTTCAATACCTTTTGCAACATCGAGCACCATGATCACTGCATCAACCGCAGACAACACTCGGTATGTGTCTTCAGAGAAGTCACGGTGACCGGGAGTATCAAGCAAATTGAACACACAGTCGCGATACGGAAACTGCAGCACAGTGGAGGAAATAGAAATTCCGCGCTGGCGTTCCATTGCCATCCAGTCAGAAGTGGCAGCACGTCGATCGCCCCGTGCTTTCACTGCGCCACCGGTCTGAATTGCGCCCGCATATAAGAGGAACTTCTCGGTGAGAGTGGTCTTTCCCGCGTCGGGGTGAGAAATGATGGCAAATGTGCGCCGGGTGGCCGCTTCGCTCAAGATTTCGGGTGATTCAGACACTCAACGAGCCTACGGGGCTTCGGGGAAAGTGGTCTATCTCTGGCTTACTACAGTTGTGTTATGGCTAAGAACACCTCGGTAATGATGCAGGCAAGTGTGGCTCCTCAGCCGTTGCCACCTATCGATTCTGTGCGAATCAAAACACACAAGCCGTTACCCGAATCTGAACGCACCTCCAATATTCACAACCTCACATTTGAAGGTGGGGGAGCGAAGGGCTATTGCTACATCGGTGCATTGCAGGTGTTGGAAGAAGAAGGAATTTACCCACACAACATTCAACGCGTTGCCGGCACCAGTGTCGGAAGCATGTTTGCATTGCTCGCAGCAACTGGTTGTTCCACTGCCTACATGTTGGAAAAGGTGCCCGCAGATTTTGAAGCAGTAGCCAAAGACGGTTCCGGCGGTCAGTTTCGTTCGTTTGCTCGTGCCGCTCGCAGGCGCGGCATGCACCCAGGACAAAAGTTGTATGACTTCCTAGGTTCCATTTTGGAAGACACGACGGGAAGTGCAGACATCACGTTTGCACAGTTGTACGAACGATGTGGACGAGAACTATGCATTCCTGTCACCAACGTGTCACGCATGATGACTGAGTATTGCCACATCAAAACAACACCGAATATGCCGGTACGAGTCGCTACGCGTATGTCGATGTCTCTTCCTGTGATGTTGCAACCCATCAACCTCATTCCTGGGCTTGATCGTGTGCTCAATGCTGAACCCGAGGTGTATGTAGATGGTGGGTTGTTGTGTAATAACCCCATTCACGTATTCGATGGTTGGTGGTTGTCGATGGATCCGAAGGATTCCTTCTTGCGTCGTATGCGTCCGCTTGAACATGCGAGCGAGCATTACCCACGTTCATCGCGGTTTAGCCCAAACAACCCACACACTCTTGGATTTACGTTGGTATCAGCAGAAGAAGCTGACATCACGCGTGGATGGATGGATAAAGCAGTAACGCCGACACGACCAAGCACCAAAACTGCACTTGAATTTACTGAAAAGGAAATCGAAAAGGCCAAGGGTCACCAGATGCAAGCTCCGGTACAAAAATTGCTTGACCACTTTGATGCGTTCGACACTGACTCTGATGGCCGCATTACTCGCGCCGAACTGAACGCAGCAATTGCGAGTGGCGGACTCACTACTGACGAGCTCACGACAATCTTTGGTACGTCATCACCTGACGATATTTTCAACCGCATGAATGTGGCAGGCGATGACGCAATTGATTTCGGTGAGGTATTGGCATTCCTCGAGTCCATCGGCCTTGATGTCACCACGCAATTGGTTGGTTTCCCTGCGCGTCCACCGAAGAACATGTTGGAATTCGCTCTGAACATGCTGGAAGCGGTGACTCGTGACCTCACGCGTGCAAATCAGGGCCTTGGCGACCGTGACCGTATCGTGCCCATTGATACGGACTATGTGGGGACCACCACTTTTGATTTGGTGCAGGCAGATCTTGATTTCATGGTCAATTCAGGGCGAAACCACACCAAGGCCTTTCTCAGTCATCACCGCTAATCTTGCGTGATGAGTAAGCACGTAGAGCAACTTCTTGACCAAATGACACTCGCCGAGCAGGTATCTCTGCTGGCCGGTCGCAACATGTGGAACACCGTGCCGAATGATCGCATCGGATTAGAAAAGATGCGAGTCAGCGATGGCCCAGGTGGTGTGCGCGGCAGCAAGTTCGACGGACCATCTTCAATGAACGTTCCGTGTGGAACCGCAATTGCAGCTTCATGGGATACATCACTTGTTCGCGACATCGGAGAATTACTTGGTCGTGAAGTGGTGGCAAAAGGCGCACGCTTGCATCTTGCCCCCACCATCAACTTGCATCGCACCCCAGTGGGCGGCCGCAACTTTGAATGCATGAGCGAAGATCCGTATCTCACTGCAATCACCGCTCGCGAATATGTTTTGGGCGTGCAGTCACAAGGCGTTGCAAGCTGCATCAAGCATTTCGTTGGCAACGACACTGAATTTGAACGTATGACCATTGATTCTCAGATCGATGAGCGCACCTTACGTGAAATGTATTTGTTGCCGTTCGAACATGCAGTACGTGATGCGCACGTGATGTCAATCATGACTAGCTACAACCGCATCAATGGCCCGTACGCAGCAGACTCAACATGGTTGTTGCGTGATGTGTTGCGCGGCGAGTGGCAGTTCGATGGCATGGTGGTCAGCGACTGGTTCGGATTGCATTCGACAGTCGAAGGGGTAGTGGCAGGTCTTGACCTTGAAATGCCAGGCCCTACTCTGCACCGCGGAGACGCCCTTGTTGCCGCTGTTGAGCGTGGCGATGTGTCTGCAGATCTTGTTCGTGATTGTGCACGAAACATTTTGAATCTGATGGAACGTACTGGTGGAACTGATGTGCCACCAGGACCAGAAATTTCGCGTACTGATGCTGATGACATGGCCACATTGCGTCGCGCATCGTCTTCAGCGATGGTGTTGTTGCGCAATGAGAGCGTCGGTGGCTCGCCAGTGTTACCACTTGATGCGCGAGGCCTTGCCTCAATCGCCGTTCTTGGACCTAATGCTTCCCGTGGAATGTCGCAGGGAGGCGGAAGTGCTCATGTCACTCCTACTCGTGTATCGCATCCACTCGATGCAATTACAGATCGCCTCGGCTCATCAGTTCGTATTGAACATTCAGCTGGTTGCAATATCAATAAAAAATTGCCAGAGATTGATGCACGACTTCTGCAGAATGTTTCGCTCGACTATTACCGTGACCCTGCTGAACTTGATGAGGCAAAGGCTGTTCCTGCAGAGGCCGGAACTACTGGTGTATTCAGACTCCTGTGGGCAGGTGACCCACTGAATCGCCGTGAACCGAACTTCGCATTTGGTGCACGTCTGGCAGCTCAGTTAACTCCTGACCAGACCGGTGAATGGGTATTCAGCATCGAGTCGGTTGCGCCAGTACGCATCATTCTTGACGGCGCAATTGTTCTTGATAACGCAGATGTTCCGAGTGGTGGATCATTCTTCGGAATGGGAAAGCC
>CAIYTS010000069.1 GCA_903929185.1 uncultured Acidimicrobiaceae bacterium | reverse complement strand
TTTGTTTCAATCGGTTCCCAATCAATTTCACCGTGTTGACTAGAGACACGAAACTCTGAAGCAGCCATTCCCTGTTCATCCGAGTGAGCTTCTGCGCCTAAAACGTCCATGTTGTACAACGACAGAACTCCGGCAACGCGAGTAAAGGTTCCGGGTTTGTCAGGACTAACCACAGTGACGCGGTCTGGTTGGGTACGGATTGCAATTTCACCCGCAGCCATGAGTTCCAACACCGATGCATCAGGAAAGAGCCGCCACATCACTTCTGTCATATCGCCACCACCCAAGACATGACGAGCACGTTCGACCAACAATGCAACGAGTTCAGCTTTCCAATCGCTCCATGCTGAAGGCCCTGTTGCCAGCGAGTCGGCTTGTGTGAGTGCGTGTAGTAAATCCAAAACAACAGTTAATTGCAGATGTCCTGAAACCATCGTGATGGTGGCATCATCAGACAAGTCGCGACGTGTAGCAGTGTCGGCAAGTAGCAAGTGATGCTCAATCAGCAAACTGATGATGCGCTGATCTGATTCAGGCAATCCCATTCGCGTTCCGATTTCAGCAAACAGTTCAATGCCAACTTCGGTGTGATCTCCGGGATAACCCTTACCAAGATCGTGAAAGAGTGCCGCCAACACCAACAAGTCAGGGCGAACGACACGATGCACTAGTTCTGCTGCGTTCGCTACTGTCTGCCACAAGTGGCGATCGACTGTGTACCGGTGGAATGCATTGCGTTGAGGCTTACTACGCACTGATGCCCATTCGGGCAATACGCGAACTATCAAGTTGCGCTGATCCAATGATTCAAGAACGGGAATTGCAGCTTCGCCCTCAAGGAGTAGTGCAACTAAGTCATCACTCGCACCTGCTGGCCATGGGTCTGGCCACTGAGGAGATAGTTCACCAAGGCGATTGAGGGATGCACGGTCTATTCGTGCACCAAGACGAGCAGCCGCTGTAGCAACTCGCAGCAACAACGTTGGATCTTCAGCAACGTTGACCGATTCATCGAGATGCACTTCACCATTGATCAATTGCACTCCGGGAGCTAGTGGTTGCGGAATTGGAGAACGATCTGATGGAGGATCAAGACGAGCCCATGCTTCGTCAGCAATCCAGGCCACTTCTCGGCCCACTTCGGCAACGGCCGCCATCAACGCATCATCAGTAATGAAACCCGCCATTGGTGCAACAGGCGCCTGATCTTCTAGCCGCAAGATTTCACTAGCCCGACCCACGTGACGATGCAGTGCAACACGCACTCCGAGCAGAACGTCATTACATCTCGCTAATTGACGACGATCATCAGTTGAAAGCTCTAGCCCTGCTTCCACTGCCCACTGCAAGGCATGAATATCACGCAGGCCGCCTAGGCCTTCTTTGAGATTCGGTTCGAGAAGAAATGCAACTTCACCATCTTTTGCATATCGATCAAGAATTCGCGCATGTAATTGCACCAGCCATTGACGGCCGTCTTTCTTCCAACTAGCAGATGCCTCTTGAATCAATTCGATTCCGAGTTTCTGGTTTCCTGCAATAACTCGAGCAGTCACTAACGCTGTTGCTGTATCTAGATCAGAGGAGCACAATTGAATTGTTTCCTTCGGAGTGCGCACCGCATGACCCAATTTGATTCCGGCATCCCAAATTGGGTACCACATCTTCGACGCAATATCACCAATGTTCTTTACTGATTTATGGACTAACAAAATGTCGAGGTCGCTGTGTGGTGCAAGTTCGCGTCTCCCGTACCCACCGACTGCAATCAGCACAATGTCATCACGTTTTTTTTCTCCGGCAGTAGATGCATTGAAAATTTCCGTTAACCATGCATCGGTGACATCAGACAATGCATGACATGCATCAATGCCTCCTAGTGAAAGGTTTGCAACAACTTCAGCACGACTGGTCATGATGGAATGCTCCCATCAGCGCGACGACGAGTGAGAATTGTTGCTGCTTTCCAGGCGCCCCATGAAATTCCAGCTTCGTGCACTTCTTCACCTAGATCTCTCCACGTCAAGGGCCCAATAGAGAACACATCGTTCGGCATTGCTCTTACTTCATATTCATCGCGTCGAGCGGGTGCGACACCAAATGTCTGCAGGAGTTGAGTGGCATACGACGTTGATGCGCGAAGTACATGTAGTGGGTTTGATTGTTGAGCATCAACATCAGTGACTAATAGAGAGAATAAATCTTGCGATACGAGGTGATGAGTTTGTTCAGCAACGCCTGCTAGTGCGGATCGAAATTCCTGTGATGTCTCATCAATACTCATCGACGCAATTTCTGATACTTGGGTAGTAATCCAGTGTGGGATTGCACGCATGACAGCCTGATATAGGTCATCGGCGTAGGGCTCTAATTCGCTCGTTGCAGCCTGGTTTTCCATATCTCCTTGGAGTGTATGGAGCCAGATCTAGCCGCGCCTCACACGAAACAAAGTTGCAACAATTACCTCGCGCCCAGAACCGACTAAACATAAGGAATGACACATGCATTGGTATTGGCAGGCGGCGGCGTAACGGGAGTTGCTTGGGAAACAGGAGTCCTGTTGGGATTACGCGATGCCGGCCACGACATCATCGCCAATCTTGACTTAGTAGTTGGCACCTCAGCTGGTTCGACTGTTGGCGCCCAGATACTTTCAGGCACAGACCTTGCTGACCTCTACGCCGGACAAACTGCCGAAAATCACAATGAAATTTCCCCTCAACTTGATCTTGAAGCACTGGCAACCATCTTTGGTGAAATGGCCCTTGGCGGAACAACCACCGATGAACAACGTATGAGTATCGGAGAACTCGCCCTTCGCTCACATACGGTGGATGAACAGACACGACGTGCAGTTATTGAAAAACGCTTACCCTCTCATGACTGGTCAACAACTCCTCTAATACTGACTGCAATTGACGCAGTAACCGGAGAATTTGTTACATGGACAAAGGACAGTGGAGTCTCACTTGTTGATGCAGTGACATCAAGTTGTGCCGTGCCGAGTGTGTGGCCATGCGTCACTATCAAAGGTCGCCGCTATTACGACGGCGGTTTGCGCAACAGTGCAAACGCATATTTGGCAAAAGGTCACACTGACGTCATCGTGATTGCACCAATGACCGGCGGGCCTTCACCCATCGTTGACGCGGAACTTGATGAATTAAAGGCATCGGGAAGCACGATTCGCATGATTGTCGCTGATGCTGAAGCCATTGAGGCAATGGGACCAAACTCACTTGACCCTCGCTTTCGTCGTGTTGCTGCAGAGCATGGCCGCAGGCAAGGTCGAACCGCTGCATTCTGAACGCACCTGATATTCCGATGAAATTGGCAAAGTCACTACAATTGCCACACCACCTACGGAGGTTTATATGACGTTTAATCCCACCACTCCTCAGGGATTTCCCGGCACTATCGGTCGCACGATTGCTGAGTCAACCCCCCACTTCCCATCACATGATGGTGATGGCGCGAAGCCAAATATTTTGATTGTGTTGCTCGATGATGTCGGCTTTGCTGACTTCGGTTGCTACGGCTCAGAAAATGCAACGCCAGTGATTGACTCAATCGCTGAGCGTGGTTTGCGGTTCTCAGGTTTTCATACCACTGCAATGTGCTCTACAACTCGTGCAGCAATTCACACTGGTCGTAACCACCACTCTGTCGGAGTCGGATGTCTTGCAAACTTCGACAGCGGTTACCCCGGCTATCGCGGAAAGATTGCAAAAGAAGCCGGCACACTTGCTGAAATGTTGCGCCCTCACGGTTACCGCAATTACATGGTGGGTAAATGGCATGTCACACCACTCACCGAAACTGGACCTACTGGCCCATTCGATGGTTGGCCACTTGCACGTGGCTTTGATCGCTTCTACGGATTTCTTGATGCCGAAACAGATCAGTTCAGTCCCGAAGTAGTACGCGACAACTCACACGTCACTGCACCCGGAACTTATTGGACCGGTTATCACCTCACAGAAGATCTTGTCGACAATGCAGTCACATATCTTGCAGACCACACAGCTGGCGCACCGAACTCGCCATGGTTCATGTTGCTCGCACCCGGAGCATGTCATGCTCCACACCAAGCGCCAGTACCAATCATCGATCGTTGTGAGCAGTACTACCTAGATGGTTGGGATGCAGCACGCGAGCGTCGTCTCGCAAACCAGATCAAACTTGGTCTTGTGCCAGCAGGTACCGAACTTCCTGCGCGTAATGATTTTGTCTTGCCATGGGAAGACGTACCAGCAGAACAGAAGCCACTCTTTGTTCGCCTCATGGCTGCATATGCCGCAATGTTGGAACACTTCGATGAGAACTTGGCGCGTGTCATCAAACAGCTTGAAGTATCTGGACAGTTAGACAACACCGTCATCATGGTCATGAGCGATAACGGCGCCAGCCAAGAAGGTGGTCCGTGGGGATTCATCAATGCGATGGGACCATTCAACCTGATTCCCGAATCAATCGAAGAAAAGATTGCAAAGGTTGGCGATATCGGTGGTCCAGATACGCACAGCAACTTCCCGTGGGGTTGGGCAATGGCTGCAAACACTCCCCTGAAGAGATACAAACAGAACACACACTCGGGTGGAATTCGCGATCCGTTTATTCTTTCCTGGCCAGGTGTCGTAAAAGATGAAGGAGGACTTCGTCACAACTTCTGTCATGCCATCGACCTCGCACCAACCATTCTTGACATGCTCGGACTTGAAGCGCCGAGCACAATTAACGGAATTGAGCAGATGCCGATTGAAGGAACATCGTTCGCCCCTGTTATTTCAAATGCGCAAGCAATCGTTAATCGTGGTCCGCAATATTTCGAAATGTTTGGCCATCGCGGACTGTGGGAAGATGGTTGGAAAGCTGTTGCATTCCACCAAATGGGAACTCCATTTGAAAATGACAAGTGGGAGCTCTACAACCTTGATGTTGACTTCAATGAATGCAACGACTTGGCCGAAGTAGAACCAGAACGACTAGCTCGCATGGTTGACAAGTGGTGGGACGAAGCAAACAAGCACAGCGTTCTTCCGCTTGATGACAGATTCGCTCCGCGCTTTGCTGAAAACGCAGAGCGCCACACCGGCGCGCGAACCAACTACACGTTCTGGCGTGGAATGGGACACTTACCTTCTGACGTCGCACCTGACTTGCGAAGCCGTTCGTACACAATCTCAGCGATGATTGATGTTCCTAAAGATGGATGCGAAGGCGTCATCATTTCTCACGGTGACCTCACCAGTGGTTACAGCCTATTTATTCGTGATGGGTATTTAGAACACGACCTCAATATCGGTGGCTCGCACCAGATGTTGCGTTCAGACAAGCCCATCACACCTGGCGCCCACACTGTTGGTGTGCGAATGACGCGCAACGGTAATGAAGGAACTCTCACCATGTTCATTGATGATGTTCAAGTGGGCACGATGACCACTAACAACATCTTCTGGATTCTTATCTCATGGTCAGGACTTGATATCGGACTTGATCGTGGAACACCAGTCAGTAATTACGAATCACCGTTCTTGTTCACGGGTCATCTCACAAAAGTGGAAATCAGTCTTGATAATGACCAAGTGCTCGACTTCCATGGTGAGAGTCGCGCCACCATGTCGCGCGACTAACTAACAGTTATTTTCTGCCAGAGGCAGGAACTTCACTAAACGGCATATCGCGATCTATTTGCGGCTCTTTTGGCAAACCCAAAACAAGTTCACCGATGATATTGCGTTGAATCTGATCTGTGCCGCCACCAATTGAAGTGAAGTACGCGTTGAGTTGCGAATAGTTTGCGTCGCGAGCACGTGGATTCTGATCGCCATCAAGTGCGCCCTCTGCGCCAAGTAGCTCACCTTGAATGTGGCCAGCAAAATGCAGAATGCCTGACATATTCAATTTCCCTAACGAAGCAAGCGGAGAAGATCCACCCATTTCAGCAACTGCTTTTGCGCGGTCACCATTCCAGTCGTTGGTTAACCGCATGCAGTACAACTTCGCCAACTTTTGTCGCACCGTTGGATCGCCATTCTTGCCGACATCTTGAGCCAACTTCACCAAAGACAAATCTGGAGAAGGGATACTGCCCATGGCAGATGCAGTTGCTCCGCCAGGACCACGTGGGCCACGTCGAGATATGCCCATCACTGCACGTTCATATGCCAACGCGGTCTGCAGTACCCACCACCCTTTATTGAGATCACCCAATAAATGAGATTCGGGAATGCGAGCGTCAGTGATGAACACCTCGTTGAAGCGCGAGTCACCTGTGGCTTGGCGTAAGGGACGCACGTCCACGCCATCTTGTTTCATGGGCATCCAAAAGAATGAAATCCCACGGTGCTTTGGTTGATCCCAATCCGTGCGAGCAATCAACATGCCGATGTCTGCATCTTTCGCACCAGAGGTCCATACCTTCTGACCATTGGCTACCCACTCGCCACCATCGCGCACAGCAGTGGTGCGAATTCCAGCAAGATCAGAACCAGCACCAGGTTCGCTGTACAACAAACACATACCGACTTCGTCAAGCAAGAGTTTGCGAAGATACAACGACTTCATTTCATCGTTGCCGTACGACAACAACGTGCCAGCCCACAAGTTTGATTTGTCTTGCCCTGGCCCTGGCACTCCGGCTGTGCGGAATACATTTTCCACTTCTGTTGCAGTGTCATCATCAAGTCCGCGACCAAACCATTCGGTCGGCCACCGCAATGCAGCCCACTTTGCATCAACTATTTTTTCGCGCCACGCTGCCAAATCATTACTTGGTTTCCAATTCGCTGCCAGAAAGGCTTCTGCCTCGTGCACTATGTCATTCATTGTGTGCCCCCGCTATTCGTGATGAATTGAGACTAGACCGCTGACCGCTTGACGGTCTATTTGGTGCGCCCTGCGGTTGCAGCCAAGAGCCCAAGCCCCACAAACAGACTGCCTGATACGTACCGCTGAATGAACGGCAATGTGCGACCCCGTAACAAAAGGTGTCGTAATCCACTTGCCATCAGTGAATATGAACCATTGAACAGTGTTGCTAAAACGACAAAGATTGCCCCAAGGAACAGCGACTGAAACTGAGCATGATCAGAAGTTGTGTCGATGAACTGAGGAAAGATCGATAAGAAGAACAGTGCAGTCTTCGGGTTCAACGCGTTCACAATGATTCCCTGCCGAAACGCCTGCTTCGTTGACACCGCAGCTTGATCACCATCTAGCGCAACGGGTTCACGCATCAATGTACGAATACCGGTGTAGACCAGATAGACAACGCCCGCCCATTTCACAATATTGAACAACGTGGCAGACGCTGCCAACACGGCGCTCAACCCGAGCGAAGCAAACAACACTTGAATTGCATCGCCGACTTCTAATCCCCCAACAGCGGCAAGGCCCACTTTGCGTCCATCACTAATGCTGCGATTCAAAATGTAAATAACTGCTGGGCCTGGAATCAGCAACAGCGCAACTGTGGCTGCACAGAAGGCAAGTATGGTTGACAACTCAGGCACGGCACCACCGTACCAACACTACGATGTCGGAATGCGAGCTTTAGTACAACGAGTTTTGAATGCATCTGTCGATGCAGAAGTTGATGGCTCCACTATCCGAGCTGGCGAAATAGGTAAGGGTCTTCTGGTTCTTCTCGGCATCACTCACACTGACACCGACGCCACTGCGAAAAAGATGGCCGACAAAATATGGAACCTGCGGATTATGGAAGATGACAACGGCGTCATGAATATCTCCATTGCTGATTCCACAAAGAACATCCTGCTCGTTAGTCAGTTCACGTTGTACGGCGACACCAATTCAGGCCGCAGACCAACATGGACCGCTGCAGCGAAACCTGAGTACGCAGAACCACTGGTGAACCAGGTAGTGACTGAGTTACAACAACTCGGCGCACACGTTGAGACGGGACGCTTTCGCACATACATGCAAGTGGCTTCCGTCAATGACGGCCCGACCACCGTGTCGATCGAAATTTAGATTTGATGAATTAGTTCTTCAACGGGCGTCACCATACCCATGTAGAACGCACCAAATTCGGCATAGACGGCAGATGCTTCGTCATAGCGCATGGTGTACACCACTTCTTTAAGATCATCAGGGTTCACAGCAAACAGCGTGACTCCCCATTCGTAATCATCAAGGCCAGTTGACCCAGTAACAAGCTGAATGATGCGGCCAGCAAACGTACGCCCGCTCTTGCCATGTTCTTCCATGAGTTCTTTGCGCTTATCGAATTCAAGTGTGAACCAGTTGTCTTTGTGTTCACGACGCTTCGACATGGGGTAGAAACACCACGCATTTTTACCTGCAGGAGGAAGCTGCGGATACAAGCGAGCATTCAGCATTTCTTCTGGCATGCCCTTTGAATACTCAGAAACTTCAGTCAGCGAAATATAACTATCAACGATGTCGAGACCAGCGTGTTGAATGCCGGTTTGCAATGCTTTGAGTTCGCGCATGTCAGCAGCAACACCCATAACTGCAACGTCGGCTTTATGGCCCAACATTGCAACAGTGATCACAGTGACACCGGCGCCTTCAGCGGCCTTCACGGCTGCAACAAGTGCATCGCCGTCGTATTCAAAACTTGGCTTGCAAAAATAGTGGACTACTGCAAGACCAACTGACGGGGACATCGGTTCGCTCATACTGATAACGCTATCGGCGAGCCAGAACCGCGGAGGCAAAACGCGACGGCGCCTCGTGGTCAACCTGCAAGAAAAACGATGGTTCTGCCAATTCCAGCTCCATAACTACGGGAACCCCTGCAGACCCCCGCACCACGTCAACACGGGCATACAGCGGGTATTCGCCGAACTTCTTTTTCACGAATGTCATTACTTCTTTGCCCAACTCGCGCTCTTGCCCGCTGGCCGTACGAGGCGTGATTTCTTCCACTGTGAAGAGTCCATTTTTAATGTTGTCACCCGTGGCCAAGATGGCACCTTTGCGAAATGAATGACTGAGTTGACCGTTGAAATACACCATGCCAGTTTCGCCACGTTCGTCGATGAAGCGCTGATACGGCTGCACCATTGCAACAAAGCCTGCATCAAGAAGAAACCCCAGATGAGCAGCCGCCTTCACTGGCGACTCTTCATGACGTTCTGTGTTGTTCGAACCAGCACTAATAGTTGGCTTCACCACAATGTCGCGTTCCAACATGCCCTCATTGGTAATGGTGACAAGTTCTTCTGCTGAATGAACAAATGTTGTGGGAACAATGCCGATTCCGGCATCAACCAATTCAGTCAGATATTCCTTATTGGTGTTCCACCGAATGATCTCTGCAGAGTTTTGCAATATTGTCGCAGCCGACGCAGCATCAAGCCACGTAAGAAATTCTGGATACCGACGGTGATAGTCCCACGGGGAACGAACGATCGCCATTGAGTAGCGCGACCAATCAATAGACGCGTTATCCCAATCAACAACTTCGGTGATGATGCCACGATCGCCTAACGCGCGTGACAAATACGGTAAGTCAGTATCAAATTCTCTAGCTTCGGCACCGCTAACGAGAGCGATGACCCGCGACATTAAGAATGACTGGTTGAAGTACTTCTAGACGATGGTCTAGAAGTCGTCCATTCCGCCGCCGTGGTCGTGTCCGCCGCCAGCCGATTCAGGCTTGTCAGCAATAACAACTTCGGTGGTGAGGAACAATGCCGCAATTGAAGCCGCGTTCTGCAATGCAGAGCGAGTTACTTTTGCTGCGTCGATGACTCCGAGCTTCACAAGGTCAACGTATTCGCCAGTGGCGGCATTGAGGCCTTCGTTGCCCTTCAAGTTCTTCACACGCTCAACAACAACGCCACCTTCGAGGCCTGCATTTTCTGCGATCTGCTTGAGTGGTCCTTCAAGTGAACGAGCAACCATGCGTGCGCCAGTTGCTTCATCACCAGTGAGCTTTTCAGCAGCAACAATGACAGCAGCTTGTGCGCGAAGCAAGGCAACGCCACCGCCAGGAACAACGCCTTCTTCGATGGCAGCTTTTGTGGTGCTGACAGCGTCTTCAATGCGGTGCTTCTTCTCTTTGAGTTCTACTTCAGTAGCTGCTCCAACTTTGAGGACTGCAACTCCACCAGACAACTTGGCCAAACGCTCTTGGAGCTTTTCGCGGTCGTAGTCAGAATCGGTGTTGTCAATTTCAGCCTTCAACTGGCTAATGCGGCCCTTGATGTCGTCTTCTGTGCCAGCACCTTCAATGATGGTTGTTTCATCCTTAGTGATGACAATCTTCTTTGCTGTTCCCAACAAGTCAAGAGTGACGTTTTCAAGTTTGAGACCAACTTCTTCGCTGATGACTTGGCCAGCAGTAAGAATTGCGATGTCTTGCAACATTGCTTTACGACGGTCACCAAAACCAGGAGCTTTAACAGCAACGCTCTTGAATGTTCCGCGAATCTTGTTAACAACCAAAGTTGCAAGTGCTTCGCCTTCGATGTCTTCAGCGATGATGACCAACGGACGACCGCTCTGCATTACTTTTTCAAGTACTGGCAACATGTCACGAACATTTGTGATCTTGCTTGACACCAAAAGGATGTAGGCATCATCAAGTGATGCTTCCATGCGGTCTGTATCTGTAACGAAGTATGGCGAGATATAGCCCTTGTCAAAGCGCATTCCTTCTACAAGGTCCATTTCCATTCCGAATGTTTGGCTTTCTTCAACGGTGATAACTCCGTCTTTGCCAACTTTGTCGATTGCTTCTGAAATCATGCGACCAATTTCTGGGTCGGCAGCTGAAATTGATGCAACCTGTGCGATCTGCTCTTTTGAATCAACTTCTTTTGCAAGTGCACGAATGCTTTCAATTGCAGCTGCAGTGGCAGCTTC
>CAIYTS010000068.1 GCA_903929185.1 uncultured Acidimicrobiaceae bacterium | reverse complement strand
GCAAACGACCACCGTTGATCTGGGGCAGCCCGGTCTTGGTCGATGTGGTCACTCCCAAAGTGTACGAAATGTAAAGGTCAAAAGGCTGAATGATTGGGCTTGAAGCGCATTCGACTCTCCAAAGACCCGTCCTGAGGGGCCAGTGAGCCTAGGGTTGCTCCGATGAGTGGGGGAGAGTTGGCATGGATTGCCGGATGCATAGCGTTTGCGTCGTTTGCCCAGACTCTGTCTGGCTTTGGGTTTTCGCTTCTGGCGGTGCCTCTCATGACATTGGTGGTGAGTCCCCGCGACGCTGTGGTCGTGGCCACAATTATTGGGTTTATTTCGACCAGTTCTCAAGCGATGATTGATCGCAAGCATGTGGATGTTCCCATTGCCAAACGTTTGATTGTGGCGTCCTATGCAGGAATGCCGTTTGGTTTGATGGCATTTGTCTTCGTGTCTGAGACCGGTCTACGCCTGGTGCTGGGAGTAGTTGTCGTGAGTGCTGCAGTACTCCTGATGCGCGGATTTCATTTGCGAGATGACTCCCATCGATTTGATTGGTTGCTGGGCATTGTGAGTGGTTTCTTGTCTACATCCACTTCAACAAACGGACCACCGTTGGTTTTTCTTATGCAAGCTCGCCGACTTGATCCGGCAACATTTCGCGCAACGATTAACACGGTGTTCGCTGTGGTCAATCTTGGCGCGCTTGCTTTGTTTGCTTCGGCGGGCAAGGTAAACAGCAACAACTTGTCTGGAGTTGCAGTTGCATTGCCTTCATTAGGGATTGCAATCGCTTTCGGCTATACGGTGCGACGACGAATTACGCAAGCACGCTTCAATACGTTGGTGATTTCGTTGATGTTTTTGTCAGCAATCAGTGTTGTGGTAGCGGCGTTTAAACACTAATCGTGTCCGAACATCATGAGCCATTGCTCTCGTGTTCGTGGTCGAAAGACATAGTTATTTTCTTTGACGTCTGAGAGGCGCGCGGCCGACGGTGCTGAATATTGATGGCCTGGCAGAACAACTGTGTCGTTTGGTAACGCAGCTAAAAGTGTCAGGCTGTCGTACATATCTGAAACGTTTGATCCTGGAAGATCGGTACGGCCACATCCGTCGAGAAATAGCGTGTCACCAGAAATGAGACAACCGTTAGTAAGAAAACACTGACTGCCAGGAGTGTGTCCAGGCGTGTGGACACATGTGACTTCAACATTTCCGACAGTGACTATGTCTCCTGCTTCATGAATCATCAGATCAGTTTCCGATATTCCCGTGGTTTTGAGCACCCATGGCGCTTCATGGCGGTTGACATGGATAGGAACGTTCACCCGTTCGAGCAACGACGCCACGCCTTCGATCGTGTGGCCCATCATTGAACCTCCGACATGGTCGGGGTGATAGTGACTTGCCAAGACCCCGGTCACAGTCATGCCGTCAGCCTCTGCAATTGCGAGAAGGTCATCAACGGCGTACGCAGGGTCGACAAGGAGGCACTCCTTGGTGTGGGCGTCTCCGACGAGGTATGCGAAATTGACCATCTGGTGGGCGATGGGGTTCTGGGTGCCAAAGTCCCGACCGCTGAGAAGTTGGCGAAAATAGAACGGATTGTCATCTTGTGTACTCACACACAGCAGAATAGAACAATGACAAGTGACGAACGACTTCGAGCTGGAGATTTGGTTGCCATTGGGCGATACCGCACCGTGGTCTCCCAGGAATTCGCTGAATCTCTCAAACCGGGCGACCAGGTTTTGGCTTTGTCGCACAATGGCGAGATACGACGGTTACCTCTGGCGGTCGTGAATCTGGTTGACGAAGCCGTTTCTTCTGCCGCCGACGCGTTCACTTTGTTGTCCTCAGTGTCTGATGACGCCGTTAATAGGTTCTTTGATTTGGCAGCTGAGGCAATTGGCGATGAGTCAATTTTCGCAAAACTGCGGGAAGCGAACAGCAGGGATGAAGAATCTGCGCGGGCTCGTGGTCGTTCAGTCACCCGTCTCGTGTTGTCGGAAAACATGCGACGAGACATGATTGCGGCACTGTTGATGTGGAGAGATGCGCCGATGTCGCGTGATTCTCTTGTGTCACGCACAGATCATCAAGGCTGGTCTGTTGAACAACGTGCTGCACCGTTGGGAGTCTTGGGATTCGTCTTTGAAGGACGTCCGAATGTGTTTGCAGATGCGACTGGTGTTCTGAAAGGCGGAAATACCGTGGTCTTTCGCATCGGCAGCGATGCATTGGGAACAGCAAACGCAATGATGGATCTTGTTATTCGTCCGGCGCTTCTGACAGCGGGACTCCCTGTACATGCTGTTGTGTTACTTAATTCTCCTGAACACGCCGCTGGTTGGGGACTGTTTTCCGATTCTCGTCTCAGCCTTGCTGTTGCAAGAGGTTCAGGTTCAGCGGTGGCCGAATTGGGATCAATTGCTCAACAATCAGGTATTCCCGTCAGCCTTCACGGCACGGGTGGGGCATGGATGATTGTCGGCAATGATGCTGATCTCGTGCGGCTTGAATCATGCGTCATGCACAGTCTCGACCGAAAGGTATGCAACACGCTCAATGTCGTTTGTGTGAATAGAACTTTCGCTTCTGTTCACGTGCCAATAATTGCCAGGGCTGCTGAGCACGCTGCAGCAGCTAGGGGCGTGCGCCCTCGAATTCATGCTGTTCAAGGTTCAGAGAAATATCTCCCCGTAGGTAGCAACATCGTGGTGCGTCGTTCTGAGGGAGACAGTGACGAACCTCAAGTTTCAGTCAACAACATTGAATCACTACATACAGAATACGAATGGGAAGAGAATCCTGAATTCGCTGTTGTGTTGGTTGATGATGTCAGTGAGGCCATAGAACTATTCAACAAATACAGTCCACAGTTTATAGTCAGTGTTATTTCAGAAAATGACACAGAAAAAGAAGCTGTATGGAGATCGACCAATGCTCCGTTCGTTGGCGATGGCTTTACGCGCTGGGTGGACGGACAATTCTCCCTCTTGCGACCTGAACTCGGCTTGTCAAACTGGGAAAACGGACGATTATTCGGACGTTCGGGTGTGCTGTCGGGGGATTCTGCATTCAGTGTGCGACTGCGAGTACATCAGTCCGACAAAGATCTGCATCGTTAAGGAATCAACTTTCCTAATAACCAAACGATGAATCTGCTTCTTCGACCTGTTTTCGTCTCTGTTTCGTCTGCTCGACTTGTCAATCGCAACAGTGAATTGATTCCGACGTAGCGAAGCGGTTCCGGTTCCCATCGTGGTGACACATGGTTCACAATTGGTAACGGTCGATGATTGGGCGTAACGCTAAGGATTGATTGCGCCACCTCCTTTGCAGCGACATAACTGAAAGCAACTCCGTCACCGACATATCCACCCAAGGAAGCAATGTGAGTGTTGAGATCAATGCGTGCAGAGGTGAACCAATCGCGGTGGACTCCGAGTGCGCCGCCCCATCGATGAGTGACAGGTATGTCTGCAATTGAAGGAAACATTTCGCGCATCGATTTCTCGATGAGTGCATGAATCGTGTCATTGTTGTCAAAATTTGGCCCGATGCGACTTGAGTACTGGTACGGTGCGCCTCGACCGCCGAACGCTATGCGCCCATCTGCGGTTCGCTGTGCGTAGATCACCAAATTTCGTCCGTCGGAAATTGTCTCTCTGTTGTCCCACCCGATATCACCCCATTGCTTATCAGTGAGTGGGCTCGTAGCGATCATGTACGAATACAGGGGAGCGACGTCTCTTCGAAATTGAGGCATGCGCGCCGTGAATCCCTCTGTGGCGCGGATTATCCACCGTGACGACGCTGTTACAGCGCCCCTAGGCGTTTGTGCAGTCACGACGTGTGGTTCGATACGTGTCACGCGAGTCGAACCGAAGAAATGAACACCTTGAGTTTGCAGTTGGCGCACGAGGCCGTCAACCAACTGAGCCGGATGCAATGCAGCGCAATGTGGACTGTATGACGCTCCAAGCGAATTGGGGATATGGATTCGACTGTCGGCTTGATCTGCCGTGATGAATTCAAGAAAAGATTCATCAAAGCCAAATTCACGGCACAATCTGATTGAAGCTTTGATTCGTTCCAGTTGTGGCTGGATGCGGGCGAAGGAGAGTGTCCCGCCTTTGTGCCACCCGCATTCAATATCCGATTTCGCAATATATGAACCAATTTCATCTACAGATTTAATGAGGGCTTGTTGCAGTTCGATGGCTTGTTGCTTGCTCGACTGAGCGGCAACCGCTTCGAGTGACATCGGGCTAAATGCACTACACCAGCCGCCGTTTCGACCACTTGCACCGAATCCGGGTTGTTGCGCATCGAGAATTGCTATCGAAAGCGAGGAGTCACGCTTCAATAAGTGATGCGCGGTCCACAGACCACTGTATCCGGCACCAACGATCACCACATCGAATGATTGTGCATGGCTCAAGGGATGAAAGTTCCAACGAAGAGCATCTTCTGACCAGAGCGAAGGAGGCCATTGCGAAAAGGTCTGGTCCATCGCTTTAGTTTAGGAGGGCGACGAATCGATGCTGATGTTGTCTATTAGTCGAACATCGCCGAACCAAACGGCCACACAAATGGTTGAATCGGTAGTCGCGGTGATTGTTGGTCTCAAGTTCTGTGAGTCAACAACTTCTACGTATTCCACAATTCCATTCGAAGAAGACTCAAGTCTGGTTATGAAAGCCTTTTTGATGTCCGCCGATGATGTTGGTGTCTCAAGGCTGAGCGTGGCCAACTCGCGTAGCAAACGGTAAATCTGGACGGCTTCTTGTCGATCTTCGGATGTTAAACGGACGTTGCGACTAGAGAGTGCAAGACCATCGGCTTCACGAACTGTGGGGACACTAACGATTTGACAGGCGATGTTGAGGTCACGAACGACTTGTCGAATAACAGCTACCTGTTGGAAATCCTTGATTCCGAAATATGCCGCATCAGGTGAGACTGCATTCAGCAGTTTTACGACAACGGTTGCAACGCCGTCAAAGTGTCCAGGGCGATGAAGGCCCTCCATGTGGGCAGCAATGTCGCCGGCCGAAATAGTTGACGAGAAATTGGGTGGATACATCTCGTCGTGACTCGGAACAAACAGAGCGTCAACGTTTGTTTCCTCGGCTATCACAATGTCTTTTTCTAGTTGACGTGGATAAGCCTCTAGGTCGGCGCTGTTATTGAATTGCAAAGCATTGACGAATATTGAAACAACGGTGCGGTCGTGCTCAAGAACGCTGCGACCAAACAGTTCGGAATGGCCGTTGTGTAACGCGCCCATTGTCGGTACGAAACCGATTGTCTTTCCGAGGTTTCTTTCGTTTGCAGACCATTGCTGCATCTCGTCGATAGATCGAACAATGTGCATCGTTATTGGAAACTGTTGGTTGAGTCTGGAAAGCGACGTTGTTGGACATCGGACACATACTCAGAGACAGCATTCAGAGAGAGTTGCCGAAGATTGCTGTACGCCTTAGCGAATGTGAATGTTCGTTCTGAGAGTCCCAGAAGATCATGAAGTACGAGAACTTGTCCATCACAATTAACGCCAGCTCCAATACCTATTGTTGGAACCCTTGTAGCGGCAGTGATTTCAGTTGCTAGCGAAGCGGGCACTGCTTCGATAACGAACGCACAGACGCCTGCCTCTTCAATCGCTCGAGCGTCAGACAAAATTCTGTCTCGGCCACCAGATTGCTCTCCATCCGATCGTCCTTGCACCTTGTTGCCACCCATGCGGTGATAGCTCTGCGGCGTTAATCCAATATGCCCCATCACGGGAATGTCTGCGCGAACAATTGCTTCTATCTGTTCCTGTACGTGTACGCCACCTTCGAGTTTTACAATCTCGGCACCGGCCTTAATGAGGCGAACAGCATTCTTCACTGCGTCTATTGCTGAAGCTTGGTACGACCCAAATGGCATGTCCCCGACGATGAGCGCTTTGGGCTTGACAGAAGCAACCATCTGAACGTGGTACTCCATATGTTCCATTGATACACCGAGTGTTGTCTTTTGTCCCTGCATCACTGTTGCAACAGAGTCACCCACAAGAATCAGATCAACACCAGCTTCATCAACGATGGAAGCAAATGTTGAGTCGTAAGCGGTGACCATGGTCAGCGCTTCGGAAGAGTTCTTGCGTTCGAGTAGATGCGGCACGATGAACTTGACGCGGGGGTTAGACATTGTCGGGATCTCCTTGAGAAAACAAGGCTATGGGTGAACTGAGGTGTCTTGGATTTGGTCGTTTGTCACTCAGGAATAGAGGACGCGAATCTCAGGTTCAGGGTCATGGGTCAACTGTGTCACGGCATCAATCACAAGGGTTGGGCGCTCGTCGACATTGAACTGACTCCAGGTTGGGTGTCCATGAGTTGCAAAGGCAACGATTTCGGAGGCAAACCTGTCGGCAATGCCAGCGCGTTCGGCGCCGTCTCCGGTCATCATCAGTACGCCCTCTGCATCCAGATTGTCGAATGCGAAGGGGATATCGAGCGCATGACAACAACCAACCGCACCACCAAAGGCAGGAGTTGGCCATGTGAACCAATACATCCATGTCGGTGTGTTATTGCCTACACGAGTTTCACATAAGCGCTGAGCTGGTTGTCGAAATCCTGTGTCAGTGCTGACAGCCGACATGAGCTCACGGGGTGATTCGCCGGGACGAAGAGATTCATAGGCAATTCGAGCTTGCTGAGATTTATTGCCGAATGTTTCGTCTGTGAATGTCTCCCAATGCGAGATGTCAGCGTTAGCGAGAGATTCGTCGAATGTTGACCACAACTTGTTCTCGTCTCTGTTGGTGCCGACAACAAGTGGAATCGCCGAACGAGCTGCAGTGCCGAGTATGTCAGTGGAAAGGGAAGCTCCACCTGCAGTTGGTGAATAGAAATCAAATGCTTTAGTCGGCGACGTCATTTGTATTTGTTGTACGGCAAGAATGTCTTCAACTGACATTGACTTAACGTCTGCGAGAGTTCTGACGCCAGCAAGTTCAATGAATTGTTTTTCCAATTCAATGGCACGTGGTGTGTCGCGGAGTTGCCCGATCGATGGGCTCATGGCCCAGGCCTTATGCGCTAATCCACTAATTTCTGGACTAGCAAGTAATGACAAAACTGCTGAACCTCCTGCTGATTCACCGAAAATTGTGACGTTATTGCTATTGCCGCCAAACACCGAAATGTTTCGCTGCACCCAACGCAAAGCAGACAACATGTCGAGAGTTCCGTAGTTGCCGACACCAAGGAAACCCAATGGTCCGAGTCGGTAGTTGATCGTGACAACAACGGTGTCGCGCGAAGCGAGAGATTCTCCGTGATACCAGGCAACCGAGCCAGCACCATTTGTATATGCGCCGCCATGAATCCAGACAAGGACGGGGAGAGACATGCCTTCAGTTGGCGTGCGAGGTGTGAAGACGTTGAGATTTAGACAATCTTCTTTCATCTGGGAAGCATCCATATTGAGCGCCATCTCCAGCATTCCTGGTGTCTGTGGGCAGATGGGCCCATAGGAAGTCGCAGCAAAATTGTCATCCCATGAGGAGATGTCTACGGGATTTTCTAATCGATCCGCGGAAGCAAAAGGGATGCCCAGAAACTCGCAACTGCCATTCGGCGAGATGAGTCCGGTGAGGGTTCCGCGTTCCGTAACGATTGTGTGAGGCTGATTCTGCATGTCAATACGGTACCCGTAAGTACTGGATGGTTCACTAGCGTGTGCTCTATGTTCAGACAGTTAGCCGGTCGTATTTATGTCGACCTAAACCGACGTCTGACATTCTGGGCATCGACCAGCGCTACCGATTCCCGCGGTAAAAAATTTGCCGCCTTTGGTGATCGAAGCTTGATTATGTGGAAGCCCGCCACAATCTTTAACGAGGAATACATCTCCATTGGCACTGACACATTGATAGGTCCTGATGTTGCTTTGTCAGCCGGCATGGTGCCAGGGCAGAAATGTATTTCAGAAGTAGTTGTCTCGATTGGCGATCGTTGTCTCATTGGTCGCGGCAGCGGCATAGTGGGTCATTTTTCAATCACAATCGGAAACGATGTGTGGACCGGACATCATGTGTACATCACTGATCAAAATCATGGATACGAAGATGTCTCTCGCCCGATCTCGCAACAATCTCAACCAGAGCGCGCCGTAATGATCGGTGACGGGTCGTGGCTCGGATACGGAGCAGTAGTTTTACCAGGAGTAACTATCGGAAAACACGTAGTGATCGGTGCGAATGCTGTTGTTACTCATGACATTCCTGATTACTCAGTTGCTGTTGGTTCGCCTGCGAGAGTTATACGCCGATACGACCCAGACAATGGATGGGTGACTGTCGATTAAACCGATAAGTCGTACGGAGTTTGACATGTCTTCATGTCGTTCTCTCGAGCAAATTTACTAATTCGTTCACTGACTGGTACGCCCTCAACTTCACTTTCAGCGAAATATGGACGCGTAGTTGCGACCGTAAGTGCTTGAGCAAAAGCTCGCCTGTCTTTGATGTACATGCGGTAATCAGCTATCCATTCAGGAACCAATTCTTGACCTTTGGCGTCTGCAGGTTTATCTGCAGCAATGAGGTTGATCGCGTCTTCCAATGCGTCAGTAGCGGCGTCAACCAATTTGGCTTTCGCTTGAAGGGCTAACGGGTCGTTGGCCTTCATTGGAGTGAGATCTTGGAATGAGAAACGCACATCTTCGGCTGCTTTGCAATGAGCTTGTGAGCGTGCCTGCCATGCACTGTCATGGATCTTGTTGAAACTTTCCCGCGGTGCGAACCCGAATGCATACACCCACATTCCGGCTATGAGTACACAAATAGAAGTAAGCAGGATGCGAGTAAATCGACGGAGAATCACGATGTGAAGGCTATGCCGTGGGAGCGTTTGTTTGTGGTCGCCAGCACAGCGCCAAATGGCACAGCGCGCTAGCGATTCCGATGGGCAAAGCAAACGCCCCAATGGACTGGTTGGTGTTCCACGCGTTGTCGAGTGACCATGATCCTGGTCCTGTCACGCCAATCGCCGCACTTACTGCGATGATCGAGGCGCAGTATTCCCATCCGCCGTTCGGAAGGAAGATGAAATAGCCGACACGTGCATGGACGGTGATAATGGCAACTGTCATGAGCGCTATCACTGCAGTACACGTCAATGGGGTTGCGATACCAAGAATGAGACCAATCCCCGCAAATATTTCAGTAGTGGCAGCAAGCATTGCTTGTTGCCTTGACCACTTCATTCCAATGCTTGCGAACCACGATGTAGTGCCGGCGAGACTTTTTGCTTTGTTTACGCCGTGATAGGCAATCGATGCTCCCATCGATATTCGTAAAACAGCCATAGAGAAATCAATTTTGTCCATGGCGAGACTCTAGGTGTCGCGAGTTCTCCGGGGAGTACTGGCAGAATGACAACGTGACGTTTTGTACCCGCCGTATTCCCACAGCAAGGGTTGTGTTGCTAATCGGATTATTGGGTCTGATGGCGTCTTGTTCCTCAAAGTCCGATTCGGTATGCACATCGAAGATTTCAATCTCAGACTACGTATCCAGTTTTTCACAAGGCTTAGATAATTTCTCTGAAGATCGATATGCCCAATTACGATCTGAATCTAATTCGGCGTACGAACGTACGGTCATTGCGGTGACAGAAAAATCAGTGACAATTGAAGCTACGGCGCTTGCCACAAAGATCTCTGCTTTCATTGCTGTAATGGAGACCGTCAATTGGGATGTGAACCGAGCGCTAGATATTGCAGATGCTCTCACCGCGGCAGAAACGCTCGGCTCGGAGGTATCACTTCGAGAAGCCAATGCTGTCGAGTCCGTGATAGTTGCTCAGTGCGGCATGCCTTCAACTGTTGCACCACTTGCAGACGCCGAAGTGACACTCCCTATGAATTCCATACGGAGTCCGACAGCAACCGACCCCACGATGAATACGGTGAATGACACATCAGAACTATCTGTCATCGGAAAAATGATTGCAACTCAATTCGGTCTGACTGTCACGGATGTTGAAGCTTCTTGTTTAGGCACCTCGTTGTCGGGCATTTACGATGTCAGCGGGGCTAACGCTAATAATGCTCAGTATCAAAGTCAGTTTCAGCGCGCATTTGATTCTTGTGGAATCATCTTTACGGTTCCGATTCAATAGCGACGTCACGATGTCGTCACCCTCTACAGTGAAATAGATGGAAATCGTATTTGTTCGTCACGCCGAGCCGGAGTGGGTCCGCGACAAATTGAATGTCGACAATCCGCCACTGACAAAGCGCGGGCATGATCAAGCAGCCTTGTTGGGCAAATGGGCAGAATCAGAACATTTCGACGAGGTGTATGTTTCGCCATTGTTGAGAACGCGACAAACCGCTGGTCCTATTCTTGCCGCACTCAAGATGGACCTGGTCATCGCTCCGTGGCTGGAAGAAATTCGTAATCCCATTTGGCACGGAACTCCAGAAGAGAAGGCAATAGAGGCGTACAAGACCGAAAAGGCCAAACCGTCTCACGAACGATGGGGCGGTCTTGAAGGCGGGGAAGCAGTGTTGGACTTTGTTGAACGTATCAATGTCGGTACAAGTTTATTCCTAGAAGAACATGGTCTGGTTCGAGCCGAAACTGATCTTCCGGTGTGGAAACAAACATCGGCTTTCCGCAAAGACATCCGCATCTTGCTCGTGGCCCATGCTGGTACAAGTAGCGTGAGTATTTGCCACATGCTTGGTTTCCCACCAACTCCGTGGGAGTGGGAACGGCTTGTCATTGGCCACGCCACAGTGAATCGATTAGAAGTCTTTGAAATCGGAGACGGAATGACATTTGGGCTCAGTCAACTATCAGGCAATGAACACCTGCCGAAAGAGTTGCGCACATACTGAGTAATCGTTGGTCATTGGTTGTGTCGTAGATTGCCTGTATGACAGAACAACGGCCACTTGATCCTGATGCACTGAAGATGTTTTCTTTCGGCATCTTTAGCAAATTGGAAGGTGCAGTCACCGCGGGAATGATTCATCTCGGTGATCGACTCGGTTTGTATGAAGTGATGGCGTCGTCTGTCGAAGGAGATACATCTGAGACACTTGCGTCAAAGGCCGGTTTGCACGAACGTTGGGTACGTGAGTGGTTGCACAATCAAGTTGCAGCTCGCATCGTCACCTGTGCCGACTTGTCAGAAAGTGCACCTGTGTTTCATCTATCGCCTGAAGGCGTTGCCGTGTTGGCGACTCCGAATCACCCTGCATACGGCATGGGAATGTTCCACAGACTTCCGCAGACCATGGGTGCTCTCAATGCGATGCCCGAAGCGTTCCGCACTGGAGTCGGACATGATTACGACTCGCATGGTCCTGAGGGTGCTGTAGGTATTGAGCGAAGCTTTGAACCTTGGAATCAGAACTTTCTCATCCCGATGGTTATTCCAGCGCTGGACGGCATACAGGACAAGCTGGCTTCTGGAGTACGAGTTGCCGATATCGGATGTGGTTCCGGTGGCGCTGCCTTATTGATGGGCACCACATTTCCGAACAGCACAATTGATGGTTTTGATATCTCCAAGTTTGCTCTGGAGCGTGCAGAAGAACGAAAGACTGAATCAGGAATTCACAATGTTTCTTTCTTTGATCCGCGCGAGCATCCGATTGCTGATGATCACAGCTATGACCTCATTTGTACATTCGATTGCATTCATGACATGACGCATCCGACTGAAATGATGAGAACAATTCGCCAAGCCTTAAAAGACGACGGCACGTGGCTTCTCGTCGACATCAAAGCTCATGACTCTCTCGAGCTCAATGTGTCGAAGAACCCGATGGCATCATTGCTCTACGGCATCAGTGTTCTGAGTTGCATGTCCTCTGCGATGTCCGAAGCAGGCGGGGAGGGGCTTGGAACTCTGGGCCTATCTGCTTCTCGAGCAGAATCAATGGCTCGCGATGCTGGTTTTTCTCAATTTAGGAAATTGGATGTTGATCATTCTGTAAACGCCTTCTACGAAGTACGTCCGTAACGCAGAGATATCAACGCTCTTTCCCTTATCACTGGATCGTGTGACAAGGAAAAGAGCGAAGACGATGTGTATTACGCAGCTGGTGTTACAAGAGGTGCGGTGACGCTGCATGCATCAACTGCGGCAACTACAGGAGTTGGATCGATTGCGTCTCCACCAAGAGGATGTACTTCGATGTGAAGGTGAGGAGTGTTGGTATCTCCGGTTTTGCCGAGAAAACCAACAACTTGACCAGCCTTTACTTGGGTGCCGATGGTGATTCCGTCCGCAAGTTTTTGCATGTGGCCGTAGAAGAAGTATGTGCCATCAGCAGTTGTGAGGCGTACGCCGTTACCAGCGAGCTTGTCTGTACCAACTGTGTAGAGCTTGGTAATGGTTCCGTCGGCAACTGCGTAGAGAAGGTTTCCTTCTTTTGCAATGATGTCAACACCAAGGTGTTTGCGGTCTGTTCCGCGTGGAGCATGCCACGTGTTTTCGTAGCTGCAAAGGCCCTGAACAGGAAACACCGAGATGGACACTGCAGGTGCCGCAACAAGACCAAGCTTGACTGCAGTTTGCGTTGTCAAGGTACCGGTAACAGTCAAAGCATTTGTTGTCTGGTAGTTCTGGAGAGCGACAAACGTTGCACCACCGAATACTCCGTCAGCACCACCCTTGACTTCAATACCAGCGTTGATTAACGCATTCTGCAAAAGGCGAACCGAGTCACCACGGTTACCGCGAACTGGCAACTTTGCTGGGTCGAGAAGAGTAGAGGCGCTTGCAACACTGACGGTTGCGGGAGCAGGAGCTGGAGCAGCGACGGGAGCAACAAGTGCAAGTGCGACTGCAGTTGGGATGTCAAGAAGTCCGCTTGCTGTCAGGCCCTTGCTTGTTTGGAAGGAAGCGATTGTTGATGTTGTGCCTGAACCAAATGCACCGTCGATACCGCCCTTAACGGCGAAACCAGCAGCTGTGAGTGCCTTTTGTACTGCCACAACAAGATCGCCCTTTGCTCCACGAACAGGAAGTGTTGATGTAGTCATCGGGTACACAACTGCTGGAGTAGTCGTGGTGGTAGGGGCAACGGATGTAGTTGTTGCCTGCACGGTGGTTGTTGATGCAGTAGCAACTTTAAGAACTTTTGCTGTTGCAGTGTCGACGACGCCAGTTGCCTTGAGACCAACAACTTTTTGGAATGACTTCAGTGCGCGCTGAGTTGCTTTGTCAAAGACGCCAGTTGCTCCACCAGTCAATGTGAACCCATTGCGCAAGATTGCAGTCTGAACAGCTACGACATGAGGACCCTTGTCGCCGAATGATGGCTGGCCAGGAGCTGTCTTAGCTGAAGTCGAAGCGGCAGCAACCACTCCAGTTGATGCATGTGCACCCGCAGGGGCCATGACGAGACCCATAGCAACGACTGCTGTGGCGATGACGATGCGACTGACGAAATGTGTGTGGTTGTGAGACATGTGTCTGCTCCCTGTTTTTGATCCGCAATAGGGATCGGCAGGTTTGGGCAGAACTTGAGGAATTTCTCACAGAAAATGTTTAGGTAACCACGCTGAGTGATGACAGTGAGGACATGCTCACAGGGAGTGAAGGGTCTGTAACGGGGAACCATTCCCAATTGACCGGTAAAACCTGTGGGAACATGGCTTTGAGGGCCTTTTGGCCCTAAGGGGGAGAAACATGAGATTGAGTGCGTTATCACGGAGCGTTCAGGGCGCCCGAGTAGTCGTAACAGGCGCCGGAAGCGGCATGGGACGAGCTACAGCTCACCTTTTCGCTGATGAAGGGGCGCGAGTCCTAGTCGCAGACCGGAATCCATCGACAGTGCAATTGGTGGTCGGCGAAATACTGGCGGTACATGGTCCCGATTCGGCAGTGGGGTGCAGCGGTGACGTGTCGCAGCCCAATGACCGCCTGCAGATCGTTCGGACCATCGTTGAAGCGTGGGGCGGGATCGATGTCCTGGTTAATAACGCTGGCGTCAGTCTGGTGTCATCGGTGTTTTCTGATGATGAGACTTTCTTGAACAACTGGGATCAAACCATTGCGATAAACGTCAGTGCTCACGCCCACATGATTCGGGCATGTCTTCCACATCTCTTACAGGCGCCCGAAGGCGGACGCGTGGTGAATATCGCCTCAACTGAAGCAATTATCGCCACCGGGGGATTATCTGCGTATACGGCTTCTAAACATGCCGTGATTGGACTCACCAAGAGCTTTGCCGTCGAGTTGGGTCGTCACAACGTGACGGTGAATGCAATTTGTCCTGGACCTATCGATACAGCGATGACAGCCGGAATCAACGATGAAGCAAAAGAGAAATATGCGAGACGAAAAGTTCCGATTCGTCGCTACGGAACACCAGAAGAAGTTGCGCACATGACACTTAATCTGTGCTTGCCAGCGTCATCTTTTGTCAATGGTGCTGCTGTAGTTGTGGACGGTGCAATGTCCGTCAAGCATGGCTAAGGCTTCGCGTAGCCGTCACTCACCCCTACAAAACCCGATGGCTCATGAGCGCCGAGCACCAAAGTTTCAAGGATTCCGATTCCGTGATGCACGGATCCATCAGACATGGTGCAGGTAACTGAACTCAGTGTTTGCGTGTGCAGATTATGCATTTGCAACGGATCATCTACCGGCACGGTAAAACGATCTCCGCCTGTCACCAATTCGCCTTTCCAGTTGCCGTGGTTCCATTCAGGATGAAGATAACCCAGTCCATTCATCTGAAAATGCACAAGAGGCGTAAATACCAATTGCGCTGAATCCTTAGCAAATTCGTATGTCAAGGCGAATCTTTCAGCCCGACGAGTGCCGTGTTCCCACGAATAATCGTATGAGACTGAATGAGCATGCTTGATGGTGTCAGGGCCAATGAGCATCGCTCCTGATTCATGCCACCGTTGTCCATCGGCAAACTCATTCACATCGAATACTGTTCCGAAACCGTCAAACCACACAGGGGCCCATAACCAATAGAACTGAGGTGGGAGATTGAGCGGAGCTCCTAGTTGGATGCGTTCACCGACTCCACGCACTCCCCATGATCTATCGCGCGAGCCAACGATGTCACCAGGTGTGAGATCAGTGCGAACTCCGTCAACTTCGATCCAGCCGGTCCATGTTCCTAATTGAGTGAGACGGGTGTAACTCATCACTTTTCTGTTACCAGCGCGAACAAGAAACGGAGGTTCCTCATATGGCAGTGATGAAGCTTCAAACGTTATGTCGGCGCGGATTGCATGTTCGGGAGCGTCAACGGTGATGCGATGTTTCTTCATCGGCACCACAACCTCAACTTTGATCGGGCCAACTTCGTTGCATTCCATTCGATCGATGGGTGCTCGACCGGATGCATGGACGTTTACTTGTTCTCCGTTTCGCACAACACTAAATGAGGCGTCGATGACGTGGCGGTTGGGGTACAGACCCATTGCGGCGGCAAAAAATATTTTTCCGTCACGGGAGTACCCATTAAAGAAATAGCGATCGTATGCGCCGGGGTCGCCCGATTCAGTATGAGCGATGGGTTCCGACGTCTGATGAATGGGGTAGTCGTCAAAGGAAGTGATCATGACTGTGACCGTAGCCACTATTGAATGGTGAACGCCAGACGGAGAGCCACCACAACGCTGTCGTACAGTAGACATCGTGATCACCGTTTCTCAGAAAGCGTTCCGAACTGTCACCGGTACAGCTTTGGGGTCCCTTTCCGTCATTATCTTTACGGGTGCTTTGGTTCGTCTCACTGGTTCCGGACTCGGCTGCGCGGACTGGCCCCGTTGTAACGCCACCAAATTTGTCGATGTGTCAACAGGACACACGTTGATCGAGCAGGCCAACAGGCTCTTCACGGGTGTTGTCTCTTTTAGTGTGATCGCGGCCGTGCTGCTTGCTTATCTTCGAAAGCCACTCCGTAAAGATTTAGTGCTTCTTGCCTGGGGCTTGGTGCTCGGAGTGCTCGCGCAAATAGTGATTGGCGGAGTCGTGGTTCTCACTGGCTTGAACCCCTACGCAAACATGGCTCACTTCTTGGTGTCGCTCGTACTGGTGGCAAATGCTTTCGTATTGTTCCGTCGCTCTGACGAACTACCTCTTACATATTTCCGGACCGGACCTCGACCTCTAGTCGTGATGATGCGCTTGGTTGTTTGTAGCAGTGCTCTCGCACTTGTGACCGGAACTGTTGTCACAGCATCAGGCCCACACGCCGGTGATGAAAAGGCAGTGCGCTTAGGGTTTGCTCTAACGAGTGTTGCTCGCGTTCACAGCGTGAGCGTGCTTGTAACCATTGGGCTCATCATCTTTCTTGGAGTGCGGGCTAAACGCTCGCATGCTGATGCGAGCACCGTTGATGCCATTCAGGCTCTGTTGCTCGCTGCTGTGTTCCAAGGAGCAATCGGGTACGCCCAATACTTCACTGGAGTTCCCGTTGCATTAGTTGCAGTTCACATTGCAGGCGCCACGGCTTTGTGGTTTGCCGTGTGCAATCTGGCGGTGACTCCGTCAGTGCGCATCAATTGAGTGATTACTGCAAAAGCAGATCGTACAGATGATTGCAATCGTTGAGAGTCAAGACACTTGGTGTTGCACTGAGTTTCACCGTAGTGATGCTTGTGTTCTCAACCATCATCCATAGAGATCGTTGCGTGCCCAACATGTCTGCAAGGTAGGCATTGATCACTCCGCCGTGACACACAACAGCGATGCAACCGCCGTCATGCTGAGACGCAAGTGAATTGATGCGTGTCGTGACACGATTACGAAAGTTTTGATCACCTTCTGCATTCGGTATGCCGTCCCAGCGTCCGGTCGTGGCCCATTCGAGGTACGCGGGGTCACCTGTCGCAGCGCGACGACGAAATTCTCCATTACTCCAATCACCGAGCCTGACTTCTTCGAGATCCTCAAAAACTCCTACTTGTAGTTTGTGATGAGAGGCAATTGCTTCTGCAGTGTGAAGCGCTCGCAGGAGATGACTTGAATAGACAGCATCAATACGTGCTGTTGATAGTCGAGTACCAACCGCTATTGCTTGCTTTTGGCCCAATTCGTGAAGCGGGGGATCAGCGCTCTCTGCAGAGCCCGGAACAATGTCTGCAGATCTTCCGTGGCGAATGAGCAGAACTCTGCACCCATCGCCAATAGAGCCATCAAGGGTGGGTTGCGGGACGCTGGTTGAATCCGTCGACCCAACTGATTTCGGAGTTTCCATAGTTGTTATCTTTGTTGGTATGAGCAAAGAAGATGAAGTCCTCCTCGAAATATCAAACCGAATCGCCACAATTACGCTGAACGCGCCTGGCCGAATGAACACAATTTCGGGCGTCATGCTTGATTTGCTGTCGAAGAAGCTTCTTGAAGCTGACCGTAACCCGGAGGTTCGTTGCATCGTTCTCACTGGTGCCGGTCGTGCATTTTGTGCAGGTCTTGACCTTGGGTCACAAGCGGGCAAAACCGAATCATTAGGAGTACTCGATGACACTGGTGCAAATATGGCTGAATTCGATATTCGTGAAGCTCCGCCAATCGTGTTACACGGGATTGACACTCCTGTTATCTGCGCGCTGAATGGAGGTGCAGCCGGTTATGGACTTGACATTGCTCTTGGCTGCGACATCCGTATCGCAGCTGACACTGCAAAAATGGCACCTGGTTTTGCCAAGCGCGGAATCTTGCCTGAAAGCGGTGGCACTTGGTTGCTGCCTCGAATGGTTGGTTACGCCAGAGCGGCGGAAGTCGCGTTTACAGGCCGCACGTTGATGGCTGATGAATGCCTTGAGATGGGACTCGTTAACAAGGTTGTACCAGCGGATCAATTGATGGATCACGTTATGGATATGGCTGGCGAGATTGCGTCTAATGCTCCGCTAGCAGTCCGTGCAATCAAGAGAATGATGCGCGCCGCAGAAACTGAGACATTTGAACAAAACGTTCACCATGTATTTCTTCAGTTGTTGCCTTTGTTCCGTACTAAGGACTTCAAAGAAGGCGTTGCGGCTTTCATCGAAAAGCGCCCTCCTAACTTCATTGGCCGATAAAGGACGCAGTGGCATTACGTGATCCGTTCGCGGTTTTGCTGATCGACAAGACTGCGTCGACTCAAGAGATACGTCGCGCCTGGCGCGAGCGAGCACGAACTGTGCATCCCGATGTTGGTGGTTCAGACGCCGCCATGCAAGAACTCAACGAGGCTTTACGTTGTGCATTGGAAATCGTGTCGGCGACAATTGTCAAAGCATCCCCTGCTTCTCCTGCCGATATTCGTCGCGAGCGAGATGTGTCTAGTTTTACTGTCGATGTACTTCCCGCTGCATGCTTCGAGGCGTTGCTGGTAGTAGCCGGATTAAGCGGAGCGATATCGATTGAAGAACCTCCGTATCAACTTGAGTTCTCACTTCATGACAGTGGACTCGACGGAGCCCTCAACGGATGGTGTCGTTGTGACTTGGTGCCTGAGGCAGGAGCAACGATGGTCTCGTTGCTAGTAGGCACAGAGAACTATAAAAATGGGATCTCAGTAGAAGCAGTACGGGACTATCTAGTCGCGAATCTCAACGCGATTGAGTGGCCCAACTAATTCGACGCAGCGGCTTTGGACAAGCGATCACGAATCGCGACACCTAGTCCTGTGTCGGGAGGAAGTACAGCCAGAACCACTTCGTTGCCATTTAGGTCAGCTGAGCGGAGATTGTCATAGAGGCTCAGCGCATACCTAGTCATATCTACATGATGCAACACAACCGCTGAGACACCTGTTAATTCGTATTTATTGCAGCGCTCTTCGGCTTCATCCATAGACGTAAACAATTCAACACGAGCTTTCGGTGCGTAGTGGGCGAGCAACATTCCGGGCGCACGCGAAGGGCCGTCCACAGCTGAAATAGTCATGCCAGTAATTGCCGCGATATCTAGTGCGGAAACTTTGCCTGGACGCAAGACCTGCACATTGGAATTTGTGCATTCAACAATGGTTGACTCGATACCAATGGTGCATTGTCCACCGTCCAGTACCAGGTCTACTGAATCACCCAGATCATTCACAACATGTTCTGCACATGTCGGACTGACCTGTCCGAATCGATTTGCTGATGGCGCTACTACTGCATCACCGACAGCGTTCAGCAAGTCGATGGCCATGTCATGTGCTGGAATTCGCAAAGCGACCGTGTCTCTTGCGCCCGTCACCCAATCGGGGACAAGTGATGTGCGTGGTACGAGGAGCGTGAGTGGCCCGGGCCAGAAAGCATTGGCAAGAAGCTGGGCTGATTCATTGAGGTGACCCCATCTCTTGATGTCGTCGTGTGGGGAGAGATGCACAATCAGTGGATGCGATGTGGGCCGGCCCTTCACTGTGTAAACGCGTGATACGGCTTCTTCGTTTCGAGCAATAGCCGCTAGCCCATACACAGTTTCAGTGGGCATACCAACAATGCCTCCACGTTGTAATACTTCACATGCGCGATCAACGTCTTGTGTAATGCGCGATGACATGTTCATGCAGCAAGAAAATCCAAAATTGCATCAATGAATGGAAAAGCTTCTGGGGTCGCGAAATGATCAGTGTTGCGCAACACGGTCAATTTTGCGTTGGGGAAGGCTGCGGCAAGACGGGTGGCTGGTCCTGCAAAATCTGCATCACCAATGACAATCAGAATCTCGTTGGTTATCGCTGACAACTGGTCTTCTGAAACTGGTTCTGTTGGCGGGCGTTTCATGATTGCCGTAAGAGCTAGCAAATCATTTCCAGGAGAATTGCCGTAATGGGCAAACATGCGCGCAAAAGTGTCGTCTTCTGGTGCACGCCCTTCTAAGGCATCAACGATTCTCTTATTGCCGTCGGGAGGGGACTGAGTAAACACACCGTCTCCAATTCCTGACAGCACAACTTTTCCGAATCGATGTGGTGCTGTAATTAGCGCACGCAGAATTGTTAGTGCTCCGAGCGAGAATCCAACGGCATCGACAACGGGCTCGGCTGGCAGATGGTCAAGAAGCCAATTGGGTAGTTCTACATAGGCTTCGGGATCATGGGGTTTGTCTTGCTCGCCATGCCCCAGCAGATCAAGACCTACTGGATTACGCCCCACATCAGACAGAAGAGCGTCTATTCCTGGCTTTTGCCAGGTTTCTCGGAAACTGCCGCCCCATCCATGAACTAGGACGACGGGAACGTTCTCGGTAGATGCCATGCCTACACGGTAGTCTCGTCATGCCCTATGCGGTTCTTACATGATCTCCCAGCCCACGATTTGACCTATAACGATGTGTTTATGGTCCCGAGCAAGTCTTCGGTATCGTCCCGATTCGACGTAAATCTCAGCACCCCCGATCAGGTGGGTACAAATGTGCCTATCGTTGTGGCCAACATGACTGCGATCGCTGGTCGCCGAATGGCAGAGACAGTTGCTCGTCGCGGTGGACTTGTCGTTTTGCCACAAGATATTCCGCTCGACATCATTGAGATGGTTGTCGAGCATGTCAAATCACGACATCCGATCTTCGAAACTCCCATCACGTTGGCGCCTGAAGACACAGTCGGAGAAGCATTGAGTCTGATCCACAAGCGTTCACATGGAGCGGTCATTGTCGTTGACACTGGCAATCGTCCAGTGGGCGTTTTTACTGAATATGACGCAGTCGGTTTTGATCGATTCACACAATTGAAAAATGTGATGAACCTTGACATGGTCTGTTTCACAGATTCGATGCCGGTTGCAGACATTCACGACAAATTGATCGATCAACGTCTGTCATTTGCTCCTGTCGTTGACAAGAACGGCATTTTGGTCGGAGCAATCACTCGCAAAGGCGCTCTTCGCAGCACCATTTACGCTCCAGCAACCAACGCAAATGGTCAATTTTTGACATCAGTCGCAGTGGGAATTAACGCAGACCCTGCGAAGCGAGCAAAAGCTCTGGTGGCACTTGGTGTGGACGTTTTGGTTATTGATACCGCACACGGTCACCAAGATCGCATGTTGCGCGCTATTGAAGCAGTTCGTGCAGTAGCGCCGACCACAACAATTGTTGCGGGCAATGTTGTGACGCGCGAAGGCACCCGGGACTTGTTGAACGCCGGAGCAGACATCATCAAAGTCGGAGTCGGACCTGGAGCAATGTGCACCACCCGAATGATGACAGGTGTTGGTCGACCACAATTTAGTGCCGTGTTGGAAAGTGCCGAAATGGCTCGGTCTATGGGCAAACACGTGTGGGCCGATGGAGGAGTTCGTTTCCCTCGTGACGTTGCGCTCGCTGTTGCTGCAGGTGCTGCAAATGTCATGTTCGGCTCATGGCTTGCCGGCACGTATGAATCTGCCGCTGACACTCTGCGCGACACAGAGGGACGTTTGTACAAAGAGAGTTTTGGTATGGCATCGAATCGGGCCGTAAAAAACCGTACGCGCACCGAAACCGCTATTGAGCGTGCAAAGAAGGAACTGTTCGAAGAGGGAATTAGCACTTCACGCATGTACCTAGATCCTGTCCGTCCCGGAGTTGAAGACATCATTGACCAAATCGTCGCTGGCCTTCGCTCAGCATGCACATATGCAGGTGCTTCCAGCATCGAAGAGTTTCACGACCGTGCCGTTGTCGGAGTGCAAAGCGCAGCCGGATACGACGAAGGTCGACCACTCGGCACTAGTTGGTAATTGTGCGCGTCATAGCGATCGACGGTCCCGCAGGGGCAGGAAAGTCGACAGTTGCTCGCCAGGTATCGACGGCAACTGGTCTTCGTTATCTCGACACCGGCGCTATGTACCGTTGCGTGGCACTTGCAGTTCAACAATCGTCTACTGATCCACACGACCCAGAGTCTGTTGGCCGAATAGCGCATGACGTTTCTGTGGTAATCGAACGCGATGCGGCAAAATTGAATGGTGTTGATGTTTCGCAAGAGATTCGCTCGAGCGAGATCAATGGCATTGTCAGCATTATCGCAGCACACACACCTGTTCGAGATGCCATGAGAGAACAGCAACGTCGATGGATTCGTGACCATCAAGGCGGGGTAGTTGAAGGTCGCGATATTGGGACAGTCGTGTTTCCCGAAGCAATTCTGAAAGTGTTTCTCACCGCATCTCCTGAAGTACGTGCAGAACGTCGCGTCGGTCAGACAGGCGGCGATATACAAGCGGTCGCTGCAAGTATCGCTGAACGCGATCATCTGGATTCCACTCGAATCGATTCTCCGCTCAAGCCGTCGCCGGAATCAGTCGTGGTTGATTCCAGCAACCGAACTATTGATGACGTAGTCGCAGAGATCGTTGCCCACTTTGAAAAGGTCGACCATGGCTGAGGTTGATACGTTCATGGCCGGACAAAGTCTCCTGAGCCGGTTGTTTTACAAATTGATGCGTGGCCTTGTCGTTTTTGTGTGCAAGTCCTATACGCGCACAACCATCATTGGCAAAGAGAACATTCCGAAGTCTGGAGCCTTCCTTCTTGCTCCTATTCACCGATCAAACATAGATACGCCTCTGGCTGCTGCTGTCACTTCGCGTCGGATGCGTTTTATGGGCAAAGACACCATCTGGAAATTTGGCCCCATCGGATGGATCATTTCGGCACTAGGTGCGTTTCCGGTCAGTCGCGGTACCGCAGACCGCGAAGCACTTCGACGCTGTGTTGCAGTTCTCGAAGCCGGAGAACCGCTTGTGTTGTTCCCTGAAGGTACGAGACAAAGCGGACCTGTCGTATACCCGCTGTTTGACGGAGCAACGTATGTTGCGGCCAAAGCGGGTGTGCCCATCATTCCCGTTGGCATAGGTGGTTCTGAGCGAGTCATGCCAAAGGGATCGAAAATGATTTACCCACGAAAGTGTGTGGTGATTATTGGCGCACCCATACCGACAGTGCTTAATGACGCAGAGAGGTTGCCCCGGTCGGCATTGAAAGAGCTCAGCTCAAAGCTGTCAGAAGAGCTTCAAAAATTGTTCGACGAGGCACAACGCGCAGCCGGCTCACCAAACATTTACTGATCTTTAGTGTTGCAAGAAAGCACTCATCAAGGCGACCATGTGTAATGGGTCTTCTGCTCCGCACATTTCCCGCGCCGAATGCATCGACAGTTGTGGGATTCCAATATCGATAGCTTCAATACCTAGTTGGGTGGCTGTGATTGGTCCGATAGTTGAACCACACGGAACGTTATTGCGCGATGCAAATGTCTGAAGAGGAATGTCGTTCGACAAAGCAACGGAGCGAATGTGGGCGAGTCCGCGCGCAGAGGTTGCATAGCGTTGATTTCCATTGACTTTCACCGCTGGACCGTGATTGACGAGCGGAGCATGACGAGGTTCGTGTCGTTCTGGATAGTTCGGATGTATGGCATGGGCGTTATCGGCAGATAGACACCACGACGACGCAAGACGATCGAACTGTTGTCCTTCTCGGAGACCATGCTGAGTAGCAATACAAGTAACCACCGTGGAAAGCATCGGGCCAGCTGCACCTGTTGCACTGTTGCTTCCTACTTCTTCATGATCATTGAGGACGAGAATTGAGGTGTGTTCTGAATCAGCCGCATTACGCAAGGCCTCAATGGCACTCCAACACGAAGCCTGGTTATCTAAGCGACCACTAGCGAGAAGAGAGCGATCAACTCCTAATAGAGATGCGCTTGCAATATCGAACAAATGAGCGTCGTAAGCGATCACATCGGTGATGCCCGACTCTTCTTGTATCCACGACGTAAACGACTGCTTCGTTGATCCCCACACAGGTGTCATGTGCTGGTGACGATCGAGATGAAGACCTTTGTCGCCTATTTCTCGGTCGAGATGAATTGCTAATTGAGGCACGCGAGCCAGTGCCCGCGGAGCCGAGTACAAATGAGATTCCCCGTTTGAATCGATGACACGGCCTGCAATTCCCAAGTCCCGGTCGAGCCATGAGTTCAAAAGAACGCCGCCATAGATTTCTATTGCAAGTTGTGACCAACCAAGTTGATGGATGTCTGGTTGAGGTAGGACTCGAAGATTGGGAGAATCGGTGTGCGCTCCGATTATTCGAAGTGCGCCTTTGGCAGTACCGAGCCTCCATGCAACGATGCATCCGTCGTGAGCGATATATCCAAGCATCGGTAATTCATTGCCGAGTTGTGCAACACCTGTAAAACCTGAATCTTCGAGAGAAGTGATCGCTGTCTGAACAACATGAAATGGCGTAGGGCTGTGATCAAGCCATGTCAGAAGTGAGTTGAGGGTTGAATCAGGCATGGAAAAGGCCAGTGGGTAGACCTGAACCCCGAAGATGGGACGTCTCATTGATTGAGAGGATGCTTCGATGTCCAGATGATGATGCAGCTATGCGATGTATTGATGTGTAGTTCGGATAAAAGAATTGAGAGCTAGCAAGTCCGAGAATGTGTGACAAATAGTCGTTGATGACGCCACCATGACACGTGACGACGACTGTGTCTCCGCGGTGTTTGCTAATGATGTCTTCAATGGAAGCGAGAACACGATTGTGGAAGTCCTCAGGAATTTCATCCGAGTTGAAACCTCCCTTGGCCATCTCCAACCAGCGAGGATCATTTGCAGCCTTTAACTCTTCGACGGGAATGTATTCGTTTGCATGTTGATCCCACTCTGCAATTCCCGGAACCAAGATCGGCTCTATGCCGATTGCAGCAGACAATGGCTCGGCTGTTTGCACTGCACGACGTAACGGACTGGAATAAATGGCGTCGACATTTTCTGACAACATGTACGCCGCAAACAGAGCTGCCTGAGCATGTCCATCGGTTGACAACTCTGGGTCAGCAGGTCCGTCAGTATTTTCTTTCCTCACAGGGAGGCCATGTCGCACAAGAATTAGTTCCACAACTATGAAAGGATAGGGAAGTGGATCGTGAGCTGCATCATCGACTGGATCTTTCACCGCTGTTCTCCATCGAGTCAGGTCCAGAGTCTGATGTGTTAGTGGTTTTGATACACGGCTCATTAGACAGAAGCGGTGGAATGGCTCTGTTGGCTCGCCATGTTCAGGGCTCACATCGTGTCCTTCGATACGACCGCCGCGGTTACGGACGTTCATGGCCTCACTCCGGTCCATTTACCGTGGATAATCAGGTCGAGGATTTAGCTTTTTTGATTGGGGACCGAAAAGCTGTGCTTATTGGTCACTCATTCGGCGGAAACATCGCGCTCAGTGCTTCAGCGCAACTAGCACGTCAGGTTGTCGGAGTCAGCACGTATGAGACTCCGTTGTCATGGATGGAATGGTGGCCAGGCTCTACTGCCGGAGCTATGGCCGTTGCGTCATCTGAATCAGAGGCAGCTGAAAACTTTATGGTCCGATTGATCGGTCATAAGCGATGGAATGATCTTCCCGAACGAACACGACAAGAACGACGTCGTGAAGGCTCTGCTTTGGTCGGAGAACTCACCGCCTTGCGAACGAATGCGCCATGGTCTGTTGAGCAGATCACTTGTCCAGTGCTATGCGGTTTTGGCTCTCAAGGAATGAAGCATCATGCAGAAGGAGCCCGGTGGCTCGCAAGTAACTTGCAGAACGCACGCCTAGTGGAACTCGGTGACGCAGCGCATGGTGCGCCGATGACTCACCCTTTGCAATTCGTGACCGAACTAGTGATGCCTCACTTCGAAGGTTGAGACACTTTTACTTTTATGTCTTGTCCAAAAAAAGTGCACGTAGTGTCAACCGATGCCGTTGCAGTTGCCTGAGCCTTCACAGAGTTTGCACAGTCAATCACTTGGGCGCGCTGGGAATAACCGGCTAGAGCTATCGCAATAAAGATGACGAGGGAAACGATCTTTCCGATGATGGACGAGACCACCTTCATAAGGATCAAGCCAATCACAATTGAGGCCCCAGAGAGTCCTAAAGCGAGGTTTTTAAGGGTTTGGATGTCAGTTGATGCCCATAAGGAGTTCATTCCATCACCATAGATGGAGAACAGCCCGTAGCGTTGTCATTATGTCTGTTGAGCAATTCACGGTCGCGATTCTCATAGGCGGCGACAGTTCACGCATGGGCGTCGATAAGGCCACCTTCGAAGTGGACGGCATATCGATGGCGAACAGGGTGTCGCTCGCAGCACATGAAGCCGGAGCTACCCAGGTTTTAATTATCGGCGGTACTGCGGCACGCGCAAAGACAATTACGGGCACGTGGAAGAAGGATGGCTTTCCTGGTGAAGGTCCCCTCGGTGGTGTCATCACCGCATTAAAACATGCCGAGCATGATTCTGTAGTTGTGCTGTCGTGCGACATGCCTTTCATAACAAGCGCTGTGATTTCAAGTTTGGTCAATGGGCTGAATGATGCACAAGCAACAGTTGGTCGCACTGACAGACTCAATTGGCTGTGTGCGGCGTGGTCCAAAGAGGAATGTTCTACAACATTGCAGTCTGTATGGAAGCGAAACGAACGAGCAGTTCATCGGGCCGCAGTACTTCTTGATGTGGCCGAGGTGCCCGTGCCTGCGAATGCAGTTCGAAACATCAATTCGTTCGCAGACCTCAACCCTTCAGACGACACAACTACTATCTAGTCATGTCGATTTCTGAAATTTCAATAGCTGACCTAGCCGCCCTGCCTGAACGCACGGTGATCGATGTGCGAGAAGCTGACGAGTATGTCTCCGGTCATGTTCCAGGTGCAATTCACATTGCTTTATCGGAGTTGGTCGGCCGTGAAGGCGAGTGCGGTATCGGTGGCACTGTGTATGTCATTTGTCAATCGGGCGGACGCAGTCTTCGTGCGTGCGGGCACCTGTCAACCATTCCAGAACTCGATGCCACAACATTTGTCAATGTTGCTGGTGGAACCGGAATGTGGATCGTTGAAGGACATGAGGTAACCACGGGTGACACAGCGTCCTGAACTTTCCTTTGAATGGATAGATACAAATTCGGCGTTGATGGAGTTTGTCTCGTATGCATGCTCACAAGATGTGTATTACTTAGACACAGAATTCCATCGTGAGAAAACGTATTTTCCCCAATTGGCTTTGATTCAAATCGCAACAGGGGATCGTCTAGGCGTGATTGACCCAGTCTCGTGTGATGCAACGTTGATGCGGTCACTAATGGATGGGCCTTCGTTGTGTGTTCTCCACGCAGCTCAGCAAGATTTGGATGTGTTGACGCAGAGCGTCGGCTTCGTGCCGTCACGTATTTTGGATACCCAACTATGTGCCAGTTTTCTCGGGTACACCCAACCGTCACTTGCATCTTTGCTGCAATCATTATTGAAGATTGTTGTTCCGAAAGGGGACCGTCTGACTGATTGGTTACGCAGACCACTGACTTCAGATCAACTTCGTTATGCAGCGTCCGATGTTGCTTATCTGGCGGAACTCTCTTCGATCATCTTTTCTGATCTTGAAAAGCGTGGCCGGATGGAATGGGCAGCAGAAGCATGCGAAGAACTGCGCACCAAACCCACGGGGCCTAATGCGCCGGAAGATGCATGGTTGCGCGTCAAAGATGTTCGTACATTGCGAGGTAAATCGCGTTTTGTTGCTCGAGCTGTAGCAAAATGGCGCGAGGAGCGGGCGATGGATCTTGATCTTCCACCTCGTCACGTGTTGTCAGACATTGCTGTGCTTGGCGTTGCACAGCGAGCTCCGCGTACCGCAGATGATTTGTTACAGAGCAGAGGCGTGGACAACCGACACGCAAATGGCGTGCATGGCAGGGCTTTATTGGATGCCATTCAATTCGGAGTCGCCGACGCTGTTGACGGCGAACTGAATTTTCCATCAAGCGACGGCGATGATTTGGAAAAATCCATGCGTCCTGCGGTCACTCTTGTCTCTGCTTGGATTACCGAACTTGCAAAGCAAAGTGACCTCGATGCTGGCCTTTTGGCGACACGTAAAGACATCGTGGATTTACTGAGTGGGTCACCTGATGCTCGACTTCGTCACGGGTGGCGAAAGGACATTGTGGGTGCCGACATCGAAGATCTCGTTGCTGGACGAAAAGCTCTCACATTTACGGGAACGTCTGGTTCTGGACTAAAACTGGTCGATATTGACCCTTCCTGAGGCAAAGGTCATCTTTTTGTCTCACCGACCTGTACACTCGTTTCGGTTGTCCAGTAGGCATTTATGCCAATGAAATGTTCGGAGACCGACCATGAAAAAAGGTCGACATCGCCGGTTTGAAGAAGCGCGGAAATTGAAGCAAGCAGGCCCCAGTGCTGCAGACCTAGGTCTTGGTGACTCACCACGAGTGAGTGCTACCGATGATGATGAGTATGCAGCCATTGCCGAGCGCTACGGGGTGCGCTTCGACGAAGACGAAGACGAATCCGAAGACGACATCGATTAATCCGGATAGCCGGACAGAAAACGAAATACCCCCATGACAAACTCCTTACGCAATGTTGCCCTAGTGGCGCACGTCGACCACGGCAAAACCACTCTTGTAGATACTCTTTTGAGGTCGACAGGTGCTTTTGCCTCCCATGCAGCCGTTATTGACCGAATCATGGACTCAGACGACCAAGAGCGTGAGCGTGGAATCACCATTCTCGCCAAGGCCGCCCGAATCAATTACGGAAGCACCCTGATCAACATCGTTGATACACCAGGTCACGCTGACTTTGGTGGAGAAGTTGAACGAGCATTAGCTCTGGTCGACGGAATCGTTCTTTTGGTGGATGCAGCAGAAGGTCCACTTCCTCAAACTCGCTATGTGCTGTCAAAGGCACTTGGCCTTGGTCTTCCCGTAATCCTCGTCATCAACAAAGTTGACCGTGGAGACGCGCGTCCAGAAGAAGTGCTCGTTGAAGTTGAACAATTGTTCCTTGACCTTGCGAGCTCAGATGATCAGTTGTCGTTCCCCGTTATTTCTGCTGTGGCCCGTGAAGGTCGCGCGATGATGGGAATCGGAATGCCTGCAGCAGATGCTGACCTGTCTTGCCTTCTGGACACCATCTTGTCAACAGTTCCGGCGCCAACTGGCGACCCAACTGCACCACTAGCAGCGCTAGTCACCAACCTTGATGCGTCTGAATATCTTGGTCGTCTTGCTATCGGTCGCGTTCACAGTGGTGTCATGAAAAAAGGCGAGACCGTTGCCTTGTGGGGCAAAGATACTGATGGCAATCCGCTCAAGCGTCGTATTGCTCAACTCAGTGTTTTCGACGGAGTCGGCAGAACTGAAGTTGAATCCATTTCGGCCGGAGACCTTTTCGTTCTCGCAGGAATTCCTGAAGTTGAAGTGGGTGACACCATTTCGGCGATCACCGTAACGACACCATTGCCTCGCCTTGAAGTTGATGAACCAGTTATTCGTATGGCCTTCGGCGTAAATACTTCGCCGTATGCAGGTCGCGAAGGCAAGTTTGTTACTAGTCGCCACTTACGCGATCGTTTGCAAAAAGAAATTCTTGGAAACGTCTCAATCAAGATTGCTGACACTGACTCTCCTGACGTCACCAGCGTTGCCGGTCGAGGAGAACTTCAATTGGCAGTTCTTATTGAGAACATGCGCCGTGAAGGTTTCGAACTTCAAGTTGGTCGACCTGAAGTAATCACTAAAGAGATCAACGGCAAACGTCATGAGCCTCTTGAAGCAGGTACCTGTGACGTGCCAGACGAGCATGTCGGCACCATTACTCAGGGTCTTGCACCTCGTAAAGGTCGAGTAACAGACCTACGTCCCGGAGATCCAGGGCGCACCATCGTGTCCTTCGAAGCTCCGTCACGTGGCCTTATCGGTTTCCGATCAATGTTGATGTCGAGCACTCGCGGAACAGCTTTGCTCCACCAGACTCACGCGGGCTGGACCCCGTGGGTAGGCGAGCTTCCACATCGTTTGGGCGGGGCCATGATTGCTGACCGAATCGGTTCAACAACTGGGTACGCACTAGACAACTTGCAATTACGTGGAGAACTCTTCGTAGCGCCTGGCGTTGAAGTGTATGAAGGAATGGTCATCGGAGAAGCCGCACGTGGCGAAGAGATGGTTGTGAACGCAGTACGCGCCAAAGAAAAGACCAACATTCGTACGCACAGCCATGATGATGGTCCGAAGCTTGCTGCACCTGTTGATCACACTCTGGAAACAGCTATCGAATGGATTGGTGATGACGAGCTTGTCGAAGTCACACCGAAGAGCATCCGTATTCGTAAGCGCGGGCTCAGCATTGAAGAGCGCCGCAAATCTACGAAAAAGGGCTAACTAGCCCTCTCTGAATTAGTCCTTCTTGCGAAGAGCAGGGTGGGGTAGCGGAACTCCGACCGGAGCAGAGAGCATCTTCACCAAGATTGCATATGCCTTCTTGCCCATGATCTCTGTGAGCTCGTCAGTAAAGAACGTATACGTCGGATCTTTGCCTACGAAAGCGTCAGAGGATTCGGTGCACCACCAATGAAAGTCGTCTCCGCCTTCGCCCCAGTCGCGGCGTTTCCACTCACGAATGGTTGAAACAACGTAACCGCCGTCCTCGATGTGTTCCTCAAGACGAATGGGCACCTGCCAGCACACGTCGGGTTTCCAGTCCATATGGCGCTCATCGGCTTCCACAGCTGCGATATGAAATGCACATCCCGTTCCGCCTTCAAAGCCTGGCGGGTTGTGGAATATGCAAGCGCCGTTTACAACGCGAGTCTTTTTCTCACCGTCTTTTTCGGTGACATACCAACCCTTGTCTTTGGCCTTGTCTTTGTTCTTCCAATGACGACCCTTGAGCCGTTTTACATATTTGGTGACGTTCTTAAAATCTTTTTCATCGAGAAAATGGGCTCCGAAAGAACAGCAACCATGCATGAGTTCTGGAGAAGCGTCGTCAAGAATTCCTTGGCAACCTTGTCCGTATATGCATTTGTAACTAGAACGCAAGAATGTTGCGTCAAGCATCCATGTTCGCATTTCATCAGGATCTTCGAAACTGATCCATTCGTGGGGTTGGTCTTCTCTAAGCACAAGGAGTAACGCTACGCCATAGGCACCCTCTCCGCACGCACCGCCATGCTTGTGGCACAGTATTCATCTAACAGTCATCTGAAAGGGCACCACGATGAGTGACATAGAAGACATAATTTCTGACCTTGAGCGAGCTAGTGAAGCACTGAATGATGCAGCGATGTCACTGATAACTGAAGCGATCCGCAGTGGTGAAAAAGAGCGGCCAGCGCTTGAGAAAAAGGTATCTCAAGCACGACGCGCAGTCGATAAAGCCCTGTACATCCTTCGCGCTGTTTAGAACTTGTTGAGAGCGTCGATCAGTTCGCGCAGATCAGCAAAACCTTTAGCCGCGTATTTCAGGCTCACACGCGGCATCTCAGGCACATCGTTGTCATGAATTTCTTCAGCCGTAGCAGTTGTTTGTTCGATCACTCCGTCTGAGGCCAGCGCAGCACAACGACGAGCAATTTCTGAGAAGCGTTCTGTTGGCACAGAACGTTGCAGTCTGATGTACAGCACATCATTCACAAACCGAATGGAATGGTAATTGGAGTAGAAGTTCGTAATCTCATTGACTGCATCTTCAATGTTGTCGGTAATCGTGTACAACGACGTGTCAGATGCCGAGATTAAGCCGTGATCGAGCAGCAACGGCTCCATCGCCTTCATGAGTGGGGTCCAGAATGGATGCCCAGGAACCTCAAGGAAAACAATGGGCACTGGAACTGATTTCGCAGTCTGAGCCAATGTCAGTAACTCAAATGTCTCATCGAGGGTTCCGAAACCACCAGGCATACAGAGGAAGGCATGTGACTCTTTCACCAACATCAGTTTGCGAGTGAAGAAGTAGCGCATACTGACGTATTTGTCATCTCCCGCAATAACAGAGTTAGCACCCGTTTCGAAGGGGAGTCGAATGGAGACACCAATTGAGTTCTCCCTACCAGCACCAACCATGCCAGCTTCCATAATCCCAGGACCAGCGCCGGTAACAACCATGAAATTATGTTCAGCCAACGCCTTTGCAGTAGCTGACGTCAACGCATAGATAGGACTATCCGCCGTAGTGCGAGCTGAGCCAAATATCGACACTTTGCGAACATCTCTGTAGGGAGCGAACATTGTAAATGCGCGACTCATCTCTTCTATCGCAGAACTTGCGATTTTGATATCTAAAGAAGAGGACGGACCTCTTACAAGTTCGGTGACAGTTGTAATAAAACGATTCAACTGTCGTACGTCTGATGATGAACGTTGAATACTCTCGAAACTCTCAAGCAGATCATTGATCGCTTTGCGTGTGTTCGGCGAGATGGTCACTGCGCTACGAAATTCCTGCTGCTTTATCTTCGAGCACGCCAATTAGTTCATCAAAACTCTTGATAAACGAAGCAACGCCTTCAGCTTCCAATTGCGCGGCGACCTCATCAACATCGATCGCGTTCATCGCCAATTCAGCCCATTGGCGTCGGCTGATACCAATGTTTGAATCAATCGTTCTCGATACTGTGCCTCGTTGCGAGAAAGCCTCCAACGTTGCGTCAGGCAGCGTGTTAACAGTGTCTGGGCCGATTAGTTCGTCTACGTACATCGTGTCGGGATAGGAGGGATTCTTCGTAGACGTTGATGCCCACAATGGTCGCTGAACAGATGCGCCTGCTTTGGCAAGAGCATCCCAACGTGGACCACTGAATGTCTTTTGGAAAGCGGCATAGGCGAGACGAGCTTGGTTGACAGCTGCAGTCCCACGTAAGGCCAGGGCGCCTGGTGTGCCGAGTTGGTCGAGACGTTTATCGATCTCGTTATCAACGCGACTAATGAAGAAGCTAGCAACGCTTGCAATATTGGACACGGGCGACCCTGAAGCCATTCGCTGTTCAAGTCCGTCGATATACGCATCCATGACTTCTTGATAACGCGAAAGACTGAAGATCAAGGTGACATTGACATTTCTTCCTTCTGCGATCATTTCCCGAATTGCTGGAAGACCTTGCTGTGTTGCAGGAATCTTGATCATCACATTGGGACGAGAGATGCGTTCATGTAGAAGGCGCGCCGCCGACAACGTTCCGGCAGCGTCATGCGCGAGGGATGGATCCACTTCAACACTGACAAAGCCGTCAGAACCTCCTGATTGGGAGTACAAAGGCGCAAACACATCAAGTGCACCATGAATATCTTGAAGAACTAGTTCCCAGTAGGCCTCTCGCGCAGTGGACCCTTTGCGTATTTCACTGGTGAATTGCTCGTCGTAATCTGCACTGCCTTGAATCGCCTTCTGGAAGATCGTTGGGTTCGATGTCAGTCCTCGAACGCCCCGTTCTACTAGGGAGGTGAGAGTGCCGGAAGTGAGGTAACCGCGTTGCAAATTATCTAACCAGGGACTTTGTCCCTGTTCTGAAGAGAGTCTCTTGAGAGAGTCACTCATCGAGCAATCGCATTTCGTGTCACTTCAGCTACGTGAGTTGCTGTTATTCCCAATTCAGCCATGACAACATTGCCTGGAGCACTGGCGCCAAAACGATCAATACCAACGCTGTCCGTGGCGTATGCGGCCCAACCAAAAGTTGTTCCCGCTTCCACGCTGATTCGAGGAAGTGATCGAGGAAGAATTTCTTCTTGACGCGATGCCGACAATGAAGCGAAACGTTCCCACGAAGGCATTGTCACTACATTGACGTTGATTCCTTCTTTACCAAGCAATTGTGCAGCATCAACTGCTACAGACAGTTCGCTTCCGGTACCGATGATCACAGCTTGTGGTGTCGGAGTTGAAACAAGCACTTTTGCTCCACTTGTGACCGCAGAACCATCTGTGAGTGCAACCACTGTCTGACGAGAAAGTATGAGTGCAGTGGGGCCGTCATGTGTAGCGGCGATGAGCCATGCCTGCGCCGTTTCGTTTGCGTCGGCTGGGCGGATTACTTGTAATCCGGGGATCGCGCGTAGTGACGCCAACTGTTCCACTGGTTGGTGGGTAGGGCCATCTTCGCCGACTCCTACAGAATCGTGACTGAACACAAACACAACGCGAGCGCGAGAGAGTGCCGCTAGTCGAATAGCTGGTCGCATGTAGTCAGCAAAAACAAAGAAAGTTCCGCCGACAGGAAGTACGCCGCCATGTAACGCCATGCCAACCATTGCAGCTCCCATTGCATGTTCACGAATTCCGTAATAGATCTGCTTGCCGCCACGATTGTCTGACGAATATGCACTTGTCTCTGAGAGTTTTGCACCGGTATTTCCGGTGAGGTCAGCTGCACCAGCAAGCACGAATGGCATCGCTGAACCAGTTGCCTCAAGAACTTTTTGAAATGCTTGACGTGTCGCCAATTTAGTGTCCGACGGAAACACGGGAAGCACAGATGAAATCTGTTCTTTCGTAGCAACACCGAATGTCGATGGGGTGTAGGAAGAACTACTCGACTGTGTGCGCTTCTTCCACTCTGAATGAGCGGCCTGTCCGCGTTCACGACAATGTGTGCGATATTCAGCGACGAATGCATCGGGAGCATAAAACGGTTCGTCGGGAATTCCCATGACCTTTTTCGTTGCACTGACAAGAGGAGCCGTGAACGGATTGCCGTGAGCTTCGTGTTTGTCCGTGAGATCAGGCGAAGGAAAACCGATATGAGAACGAAGCACAACCAGAGTCGGTGCACCTTCGTGATTACGAGCCGTGAGTAGAACTTTTTCCAGTGCGTCGCAGTCGTCAGCAATCTCGCCCGCTTCGACGACGTTCCAGCCGTATGCACGGAACCGTGCTGGCGCATCATCACTGCATGTCAATGCTGTGCTGCCGTCAATGGTGATTTTGTTGTCATCAAAGATGCAGACCAAATGGTCAAGTTTCAAGTGACCGGCTAGTGAAGCGGCTTCGTGACTGATGCCCTCCATAAGGCAACCATCGCCAGCAATGACATATGTGTGGTGATCGACAGCGTCTTTGCCGTGCACCTCACGAAGATGTGATTCAGCAATCGCCATGCCCACCGCATTTGCAAAGCCCTGCCCGAGTGGACCAGTTGTCACTTCGACGCCAGCAGTGTGTCCAACTTCTGGGTGACCTGGAGTAGCTGAGTTCCATTGACGGAACAATTTGAGATCTGACATTTCCAATCCGTATCCGGATAGAAACAACATTGCGTACTGCAGGATCGACGCATGTCCGTTTGAAAGAATCAAGCGGTCACGATCGATGAAGTCTGGTGACGTCGGATCGTGCTTCAAAATTCGGCTGTACAGAACATGTGCAAGTGGCGCTAGCGACATGGCAGTTCCTTGATGACCGCTGTTGGCAGCTAGTGGGGCATCCATCGCAATTCCTCGAATAATCGAAATTGCGAGGGCGTCTTGTTCGGGGCTCAATTGTGTAGGCACCTCATGATGGTAATCGGCGCCAGGCTTTGAGAACGGAAAGATCAGAATCGAGAGCGAGAAGATCGGCTTTTTGACCAGAACGGATTCGCCCGACCTGTGTTAGACCGACCAGATCTGCTGGGATAGATGTCGCACTCGCGAGTGCTGTCTGAAGAGGTACGCCACAATCTCGCACTACTCGCTGCAAGCACTCACCAAGTGGCGTACACGAGCCTGCCAAAGTGTCATCTGGCAACCGTGGCGCGCCATTTCGTATCTCCACTCCGGGTCGAGGGCCGGCGGATGTTTTCCAGGACACCGAATCAGACACCAAACAGATTCGATTTCCAGCGGCACGAAATGCAAGCTGTATGGCATCGGTATCCACATGAACACCGTCTGCAATCACACCACATGACATTTGGTCATCTATGAGAGCCCATGTAGCGAGACCCGGTTCGCGGTGATGGACACCACTCATCCCGTTGAAGAGATGAGTGACCATTGACGCCCCCGCATTCACGGCCTCTTCATATTGAGTCTTCGTCGGACGGGAGTGACCAAGCGACACTGTGATGTCGCGCTTGCGAAGAGCACTGATTGCAGCAATCACTCCAGTTTGTTCTGGTGCAACTGTGACGAGCCGGACAGAAGGGACTAATTGCGATATCCACTGCATGTCACACGCGATGATGTGCTTCACGGGGTGAGCCCCAGGCGCAGCTCCGAGGAAAGGTCCTTCGACATGCACCCCAGCAAAACCCTGCACCTGTCCAGACTGAAACGCTTCTTGAAGTACATCCAATGAGAAAGACATTTTGTCGAGGGGGGCTGTGACAATTGTTCCGAGCCAACTCGTTGTGCCATTAGCGAGCAAATTTTGATCAAGCCGTTGTAGATCTTGCGTCGATGCGTTCGCCACATGAACGTCATCAAAACCATTCATTTGAATATCGACGAATCCCGGGCACACAAGGGCAAACTCGGGAGAGCCAACAAAACTGTCAATTGATTCGATGAGCCCTTCATCGGTGACAAGCAGTCGGCTAGGCCCACGGAGTTGATCGCCATCAAAGAATTGGTGACAAGTGATTTCGCGCGACACGTTAAAAATGTAGTTCGTAATCTACGGAAGCGAAGCCTTGGCAGATGCCGTCAGTCGAATATCTGAAAAACGAAGTGTTGCTAAACGCAGAGTGGTCAGAGTTTTGATAACCCACCATCCAGGATCAACTTGAAACCATCTATGGGACAAACGTGGAGATGACGGCGCTGCGTGATGATTGTTGTGTAATCCTTCGCCCATCGTGAAGAAAGCCAACCATTGAAGATTCGTGGCTTTGTTGTCATACGGCCGACGACCGAAATGATGGCCAAGTGCGTTGACAGCGGCATTGCTCGCCAGATACACGTTGGCATGTATGAACGCGGCAAGAAGTCCGGTCCATGGACCAAGAACAATCATCAAAATTGCAATGCCTGAGAGCAGACCAGTTTTGTTGTGACCAAAAAACACCTTGTCCCAACGGTCATCGGGCAAGTCCTTCGCGTAACGATCAATAGTGGACGGGTCCAGAACGGTCGCTCGATATAAAGCCACGTTTTTGGCTTGCACCGTCTTCCATCCGAGCAATACAGGGGAGTGTGGGTCGCCGTCAATATCTGTATATGCATGGTGCTTTCGGTGAACCGCCACCCACTCCTTAGGCTTGATGCCCGTTGACAGCCATAACACGGCGCGAATGATGACGGCGATCGACGGCCTGATTGTGAGGGCTCGATGGCTCAGGGCCCGATGTAAGTACACGGTTGTACAGGTGTTTGC
>CAIYTS010000067.1 GCA_903929185.1 uncultured Acidimicrobiaceae bacterium | reverse complement strand
TGATGCAGCATCAACCAATGTGCCTTGCACTGGATCAGTACGAATCACGATGCCCTTTGCAACAGTTGCACTTGGCTCTGGAGTCACTGTTACGACGAACTTGTATGGCTCGGCAACAAGGAAAGTTTGTGCTGATTCTGTTGTCTGACCAATCACAACATTCGGCACTGCCAACTGACCAGTTCCGCCAGACACATTCACCGTGACTGTTTGACCCTTTGCAAGTTTTGTCATACCGCCAGGTGTTTGCACTGCAACTTGACCAATTGCGTATGTCTTATCGATGACATCAGGACCCTTAACAAAGACAAAGCCAGCGCCTTCAACGGCAGCTTGTGCTGCTTCAGCAGTAAGACCAAGAAGCGCCGGCACATCTGCTTGCGCAACAGGGAATACCAATGTGATTGCTTCACCAGTTTTTGCAAGATCGCCCGATGCAGGAACTTGGCTAGCAACAATGTTCGTAGCATCACACACAGTTTCTGGTGGGTTGAACGCAACGATGAACTTTGCCTCTTCCAACTTCAACTTGGCAACATCGCACGTAACGCCTTTAACGTTCGGCACTGCAACACCAGATGAACCGCCAAGTGTGGAAATAAGGAAAATGATTCCGCCAAGAATCACAATGCCCGCAACAGCTGCGCCCACTACATAGCTGCGTTTGCTTGGTCGATCATCGTCGTAATCAGGCAGTGTTTCAACAGGTGCCATGGTTGCTGGCATCACTGTGGTGCGCGGCAAGATTTGCGTTGTTGCAGAGTCGCCTTGAACTGGCGCCATGATTGTTGTCGCTTGGTCAAGGGTTGCAGAACCAAGTGGTGCTTTACCTGAACGAATACGTGCTTCATCAACAGCAAGAGTTGGCTCGCCATTCATAAACCGGCGCAAGTCATCACGCAACTGTTCTGCGTTGTTGTAACGCATGTCAGCATTCTTAGTCAGACACTTCGCAATAATCGCTTCAAGCGCTAACGGCACATCAGCAATCAAGTCACGCAAACGTGGCGCAGCTTCATTCACTTGCTTGTACGCAGTGGCAAGTGCAGAATCACCAGCAAATGGTGGCTTTCCAGCAACAAGCTCATACAGAACAACACCAAGCGAATACAGGTCTGAACGAAGATCTAGGCCTTCGCCCTTTGCTTGTTCTGGTGAGAAATATGTTGCGGTGCCCATCACTGCGCCGTCTTGCGTCAGGCCGCCTTCGTGGCCTGCATCAAGTGCGCGTGCAATACCGAAGTCCACAACCTTGATTGCGCCATCTTCACCCAACAAAATGTTCGCGGGCTTAATGTCGCGGTGCACCACATTGTTGCGGTGGGCATATGCCAAAGCGTTAGCAATAGCTGCACCAACACCAGCAGCAGAAACAGATGTCATGCGGCCTTGGCGGCGCAACGCATCAGACAACGTACGACCCTTCACGAATTCCATCGCCATGAAATAGGTATTGCCGGTTTGGCCCCAGTCGTAGACGCCCACGATGTTCGGGTGGTTCAGGCCAGCAACGCTCTGGGCCTCACGGCGAAAACGCTCCACAAAGTTCGGGTCAACGGCATGTTCCGGGAACAGAACCTTCACGGCCACATCGCGGTCGAGCAAAAGGTCGCGAGCCAGGAATACATCGGCCATTCCGCCGCGACCGATACGCCGAGAAATCTCGTAGCGCTCGTTAATGACTTGGGGATTCTGGTTCGACATACGGCTCTTAGAGGTTACCCGTGCTGCCTATGGGGCTGCGGGCAGTGCCAATGCTGCATTCAGC
>CAIYTS010000066.1 GCA_903929185.1 uncultured Acidimicrobiaceae bacterium | reverse complement strand
GCAATGATGACTAAACCGTTCTTCGGCTGTGCAGCAACAAACTGTTTACCCACTGCCACCATCGCCGGCTGTGCTGCATCGCGATACAGCGCAAGAATGCACCGAGCCATTTCGTCATCAATGTGTGATTTCACTTCTGCTGCAATTTCACGTGTCATTCCTAAACCACTGAACGCATCAACAAATTGTTCATCCGGCATTGCAACCATGCCTGCCACCATCTGCTCACCAAGCTCAGGTGCTTGCCATCCCTGTGCCATGTCGTGCCATTGGTAATCAGCATGCAATAGACCAGCACAGTCAGCTGCCCACGACCGCACAATGCCTGGCTTCTCACTAAGAACACCAAACACATGTCCTGCGCCCCAGTCATGACCGACAAGATCAATCTCTCCACCGATTGCTTCAAGTTCTGCAATCAGCCAGTCGCGATATTCGCGCATCGTGCCACCCCAGCCCGCAGGTGTCGGAGCACCGAAACCTGGAGGCGTCAACAACACGATGTTCTCGACTCCGCGCTTCTTCAATTCAGCGACCAGCAATGACCACACTGCTGAAGTTTCCGGATTGCCGTGAACGAAAACCTTTGTTGTACTCATGTCTTTACCCTTTGTTCTTTGATTTCAAATATGCAGCACTTGCTGCTCGACTTTCAGCATCATATGTTGCAATCACTAACGAATCTGCATCATTGGCATTGCGGGCTGTGCCAATCATTTCCTCGGTAACTGCATTGACTTGCTGCTTCGTTGTGCGCAACGAATAGCCAGGCTTTGCGGCCAACGACAATGCCAGTGCATCAACATGAGCGGTTAATTCTGAATCGGGAACGACCACATTCAAGAATCCCAATGACTTCGCTTCTTCTGGGTAGAACCGTCGACACGTGAGCACCAATTCTTTTGTTGCAGCCGGACCAATCTCGCGCACCAAACGCGGAATGCCACCCCATGCAAGTGGTATTCCAAGATCAACTTCAGGAATTTGAAAAACTGCTGACTCTGCTGCAATGCGTAAGTCACAACTAATTGCCACGATAAGTCCGCCACCAATGCAGTGACCTTGAATTGCAGCAATGGTCAGTGCGTTCATATTGGTAACTGTCTCAGCCATGATGCGACCAAGGTCTGCGCTTTCACGCGGTCCCCATTCTGGGTCGGGGTTCGAAAAGTCATTCAGGTCAAACCCAGCAGAGAATGACCGGCCTTGGCCAGACACGATGACCACCTTCACCTGACGCTGTTCATCAAACCACCGTGCCGCAGATGCAAGGTCTTGTAACGCCTGGCGAGACAATGCATTCAGACGTTCTGGGCGGGCCATTTGCAGGCGCCCCAATGAACCTTCTACTGATACTTCAAGTGTCTGAAATTGGGCCATAACGGCGCCTCCTCAATGGTTCGACACAACATGCCGTGTCATAAGGTTTAGTTCGTACACCACAGGTGGCTGAAACTCAGCCCCTGCACCCAAGGGAGACCCAATGGAACGTGAAGCCTGGATTATCGACGCAGTTCGCTCACCACGAGGAAAGGGCAAAGACACCGGCGCCCTTCATAACGTGCACCCACAGCGCATCCTCGCTCAGGTTCTCAATGGTCTGAAAGATCGCGTCGGTTTCGATACCGCAGCAGTCGACGACGTCATCATGGGTTGCGGCGCAGGCAGTGGCGACCACTCCATGGATATCGCTCGTATGTCCGCTCTTGACGCTGGTTGGGCACTTGAAGCTCCTGGCGTCACGCTGAACCGCTTCTGTGGTTCTGGTCAGCAAGCAGTGAACTTCGCAGCCATGGGCGTGTTGTCCGGCATGCAAGACATCGTTGTTGCTGGTGGCATTGAATCAATGTCTCGTCCATCACCAATGCATGTTGATGGTTTCACCGCTAACAACAATCACCTTCGCGATCAGTACAACATGGTTCCGCAAGGAATTTCTGCGGACCTCATTGCAACTACCGAAGGTTTCACTCGCGAACAATGCGATGCACTTGCCGTTGAAAGCCAACGTCGCGCACAAGTCGCAATTGCAGAAGGCCGATTCGAACGTTCACTGATTCCGATTTACCACGACGACGGAACACTTGCTCTTGCAGTTGATGAACATCCGCGTGCCGGCACAACACTTGCCGACCTCGCCAAACTCACCCCAAGCTTCGAAGGTATGGGCGGATACAAAAAGGATCCAGAAGGTCTCACCATCGACGAAACTGCTCGCCTTGCATACCCACACATCTCAGGCATTAATCACGTTCACCACGGTGGCAACTCTTCTGGTGTTGTTGATGGCGGTGCAGCAGTTCTTGTGACATCTCCTGACTATGCAAAAGCTCACGGCCTCAAGCCACGCGCCCGCATCATCATGAGCGCAGTTGCTGGTACCGAACCAGTCATCATGCTCACAGCGCCCGGACCAGCCGCAAAGCTTGTTCTGAAAAAAGCCGGAATGACATTTGACGACATCGACCTTTTCGAAGTCAATGAAGCATTCGCTGCCGTTGTATTGAAGTTCTTCAAAGACACTGGCGTTGATCCTGCAAAGGTCAACGTCAATGGTGGCGCGATGGCTCTTGGCCACCCGATCGGCGCAACAGGCGCCATGTTGATTGGCACCTTGGTCGATGAACTTGAGCGTCAGAATAAGACAACCGGCCTCATCACCATGTGCACCGGCGGCGGCATGGGAACAGCCACCATCATCGAGCGAATCTAATTTCGCGCCAGCAACCGCTGGCGTACAGTAGTGACATGTCAAGCAATCTTCTTCACTCCTTTGCAAAACCATCTTCTGACGCATTCATCAACATGGTGCGTGGCGACATGGCGTTGCTATGGGATGACAAGGGCAACGAATACATCGACGCCATCGGCAGCCTCTGGTATTGCCAAATTGGGCATGGCCGTAAAGAAATGGCTGAT
>CAIYTS010000065.1 GCA_903929185.1 uncultured Acidimicrobiaceae bacterium | reverse complement strand
GGGTGTCGACATCATCATGATCGCTCCTAAGGGTCCAGGTCACTTGGTGCGTCGTACGTTCACTGAAGGTGGAGGCGTTCCCTGCCTCATCGCAGTTGAAGAAAACGCAACCGGAATGGCAAAAGAAATTGCGCTGTCCTATGCAGAAGCAATTGGTGGCGCACGCGCCGGCATTATCGAAACATCATTCGCCGAAGAGACCGAGACCGACTTGTTCGGTGAGCAGGCTGTTTTGTGCGGTGGTGTTGCAGCACTTGTTCAAGCTGGTTTCGAAACGCTTACTGAAGCTGGTTACCAGCCAGAGATGGCGTACTTCGAGTGCTTGCACGAAGTGAAGTTGATTGTTGACTTGATGTACGAAGAAGGAATCACCGGAATGCGTTACAGCATTTCTGATACCGCTGAATACGGTGACGTAACACGCGGTCCTCGCGTCATTACGCCAGCAACGAAGAAGGCAATGCAGAAGATTCTCAAGGAAATTCAGTCGGGCAAGTTTGCTCGCGAATGGATCAAGGAATCAGAAGAAGGCCGCGCCAACTTCAACGCCTTGCGTGAAGCCGGAGCAAAGCACCCAATCGAAGCAGTGGGCAAGAGCCTGCGCGCAATGATGCCGTGGTTGTCAGCTGGCAAGCAGAAGGTTTCAGACATCTCAGGTGGCTGATTCTTTCAAGAATTGAAAAAGGGCTCGCTTCGGCGGGCCCTTTTTTATTTATACGGCAACAATTTCAATAAGTCCGTCAAGACCAGTGAAGTCTTTCGGGTTGCGCGTATACAGCGGTAACTGATGTGCGAGTGCTGTTGCAGCAATCATTAAATCAAGTGCGCGACCACCACGAGCTTTGACACCCTTTGAATGAAGCAGCTCATAGACAATGGCGTAAATGCGCGCAGATCGTGTATCAAAAGGCAACACGCTGAATTGTGCTTCTGCAGCTTGAATTCTGAGTTGCCGTTGAATACGTGTTGTTGCATCTTTTGCTGTGATGGGGCCAACAGAAAGCTCTGCCAGTGTGATTGCACTGATTGTTCCCTCTGTTGGCAATCGATCGATCTGTAGCGATGGCAAATCAATAATGACTGATGTGTCGAGAAGTCCGATCGGATTAATCATTGAAGAATCTCGGTGTTGGATCTTGGTCGATGAACTCATCTATGTCACGACGGAACTCTTCAAATGAAAGTGGTGGCAATCCTTTGAAAGCTTCCAGGACATCTGTCATGCGAGCAAACTGCGGGCGTTTCATAGGAGTCAATACGCCGATCTGTTTGCCGTTGCGGGTGATGATGAATGTCTCGCCCTCCTCAAGACGCCGCATGATGTCTGCGTTGTTGTTGCGAAGGTCGCGTTGGGTGATTGTGGTCGCCATGTGTTGCACCGTAGCACTTAGTGCTACGCATGGTTTCCTTGATTTCGTTCGGGTATTCATGCCTTGATGAGTACTGGGATCTGCCATATTGGCAATTCCCGAGTTGGTTGGTCGGGAATTGGGGGCTAGCGTTCACCCCTATGACAAATGCAACATGGGGTTTCGAAACCCGCCAGATTCACGCCGGCCAAGAGCCAGATCCAACGACAGGCGCCCGCGCAGTTCCGATCTACCAAACAACGTCGTACCAATTCCGCGATACGCAACACGCAGCGAACTTGTTCGCGCTTGCTGAAATCGGAAACATCTACACACGCCTCATGAACCCAACAACAGGTGTTCTTGAAGCACGCTTGTCAGATCTTGAAGGCGGCACAGCCACTGCAGTTGGCTTGCCAGGTGCACTTGTTGTGTCATCCGGACAAAGCGCAGCGACATTGGGAATCCTTACGTTGGCAGAAGCAGGCGCGCACATCGTTGCATCGCCATCGCTTTACGGCGGCACATACAACTTGTTGCACTACACATTCCCAAAGATGGGAATCGAAGTTTCGTTCGTTGACGACCCAGATGATCTTGCGCAGTGGAAAGCAGCTATCCGCCCGAACACAAAGTTGTTCTTCGGAGAAGTTCTTGCCAACCCAAAGAACGACGTGTTCGACATCGAAGGCGTTTCCAAAGTTGCACATGATCATGGCATTCCATTGATGCTCGACAACACAGTGCCAACTCCATACGGAATTCGTCCACTCGAGTGGGGCGCAGACATTGTTGTTCACTCGGCAACAAAGTTCCTCGGTGGCCACGGCAACTCAATCGCCGGAGCAATCATCGATGGTGGAAAGTTCGACTTTGCTGCAAGCGGTCGCTTCCCGAACTTCACAGAACCAGATCCGTCGTACCACGGCCTTTCATATTGGCCAGCACTTGGTGCAGGTTCGTACATCATCAAGGCACGTGTACAAATGTTGCGCGACCTCGGAATGTCTGCAAGCCCATTCAACTCATGGGCAATTTTGCAGGGTGTAGAGACATTGTCATTGCGCATGGATCGTCACTGGTCAAACGCGGACAAAGTTGCAGCCTTCTTGCAGAAGCAAAGTGCTGTCGAGAGCGTCAACTACGCAGGTTTGTCAACATCTCCATGGCATGAGCGTGCGAAGAAGTACTTCGGTGGAAAGGGCTACGGCTCAGTTCTTGCATTTGATATCAAGGGTGGCGTTGAAGCCGGTAAGAAGTTTGTTGAAGCACTCAAATTGCACAGCCACGTCGCCAACATTGGTGATGTGCGCAGCTTGGTGATTCATCCAGCATCGACCACTCACAGTCAGTTGACGCCAGAAGAACAAGCATCAGCCGGTGTAACACCAGGCCTGATTCGTTTGTCTGTTGGTCTTGAGTCAATTGATGACATCTTGGCTGACCTTGCATTGGGCTTTGCAGCTATCAAATAATCATTCGATTTGCAAAAGCCCGTCTGCTTCGGCTGGCGGGCTTTTGTCGTTCACGGGTAAAGTTGGTTCATGAGTATTAATCTTCTTGAAACAGCCGTTGCTAATTTTGTTGCACTTCTCAACACCGTTGATGATGCGCAGTGGGGTGCCGCCACCGCTTGTGAAGAATGGGATGTCACCGCGCTTGTAGATCACATGATTGGTGGTGCGCAAATGTCGAGTGTTGTTCTTGCTGGTGGTTCGAAAGAGGACGCCGCAGCTGTACTTGGTCAGGTGCCTACCACCATCGCAGAACGTCGCGCCGCAGTTGTTGCAACAGCGGCTGCACACGTTGAAGCATTCCGCAAACCCGGCGCGCTTGAATCAATCGTTCACCACCCAGCGATGGATATGCCTGGTGCGCAACTTCTCGGTTTCCGCATTGGTGATTACCTCATGCACACTTGGGACCTTGCTCATGGCCTTGGTCAAGAAGTGGTTCTCGATGCCGCAGGCGTTGAGTTCATGTGGGATGCATTGCAACCAATGGCTGCAATGATCGGACACATCGGGGTATTTGGTGAAGGTCCATCGGGCAATGTGCCAGAGACGGCCCCACTTCAAACACGTTTGCTTGACCTCACCGGCCGCCGCCCGTAATTATTGGCTGACCTTGCAATGGGCTTTGCAGCCATCAAATAACAAGTAATTAGAAAGAACGAATTGCGCGGACCGCGATCTTTTCTGATTTGGCCATTGTTCCTTTGGTGCCAGCGACGCCATCCCATCGTTGCGCCATGGCACACATACCAAAGTTTGACTTACCTGCACCGGCTTGTCCTGGCGCAATAATGGATTTCTTGCTTTTGTCAAGACAGTATTCAGTGGAGCTCCAGTAGAACGTCCAATCTGTTCCTTTGTAGAAATCAACGCCGCCGATTCCGATGGCAACGCCAGAGGTAAGTAACTCGGTGAGTTCTGCTTCTGATGGCAAGAACCAGTCGGATAACTTGCCGCCTCTATACGCTGCTGCAACTTTGGCCGCACTGTTTGTTTTGCAGTTCTTAAGAATTGCAACGGTATTTGCTTTGCCAGTGCCGATTGCAAGACTTGTTGCACCGAGGCTTGTGCCCATGCATCCCCACTGTGAAGAAGGATCAACTTTCCCATTCCAACTGGCTGGCGCCACTTCTAAGAATTGACCCCAACTCATTTGTTTCGGAGCTTTATAGAAAATAACTCCACCACCGGGTCCGGTGTCGCCCACTTTACAAGTAGCAACTGAGCAAGGTTTTGCCTGTGCAAACCTTTGTGCATGAACATGCGATGGAAGTAGGAGTTGAGACGCCGTCACGAGAAAAATTGCTGCTGAACGAAATCTCATATGTATGTATTGCTCCTAGTCGTCGGATTGACCGCGGAGGAACTCTTCGAGTTCTGCTGCCAAGTCTTCGCCACTTGGCATATTGCGTTCCATTGCGTGGTCATATCGCTGTTCAAGCATTGTGACATATGCGGACGCTTCTGTGTCGCCTTCAACCGC
>CAIYTS010000064.1 GCA_903929185.1 uncultured Acidimicrobiaceae bacterium | reverse complement strand
TGAAACACCCCTGTGGGAGGGTGAATCTCAGCAGGTACGCTACCCAAGTCACTTATTCACCCTGCCCCCTCGGGGGCCCCGGGATCGTACTCGGGTCCGAAGGGAGGTCACACGCAATGCGTGCATACGAACTCATGGTCATTATTAGCGGGAAGCTCGACGAGAGCGCAGCCCATGCATGGATTAAAACCATCTCTGCCTCAGTGGCAGGTGTCGGTGGACAAATCCACGGCAACCCCGATTGGTGGGGCAAGCGTCGCTTGGCGTATCCGATCATGAAACAAGATGATGGCTACTACGCCATTTTCAACCTCTCTGCTGAAGGTGGCGCACTCGATGAAGTCGAGCGCGGATTCCGTCTCTCCGATGACGTCCTGCGTCATAAATTGCTCCGACTTCCAGACGACGAGGCAGCTCGTCGCGGAATGATCTCGGCGGCGTAAGCCGTCCTTATCGAGCACAGCGCTCTCTTCATTTGTAGGAAGGAACCATCACCATGGCCGACAACACAATCACCCTCGTGGGAAATCTCACCCGCGATCCAGAACTTCGTTTCACTACTGGCGGCAAGGGCGTCGCATCATTCGGCATTGCCGTTGGTCGCCGCTACCAAGTCAACGGTGAATGGCAAGAACAAACTTCTTACTTCAACATCGTTGCATGGGGCCAAATGGGCGAGAACGCAGCAGCAACCTTCACCAAGGGAATGCGCGTCATCGTTTCAGGTCGCCTCGAGCAGCGTGAGTACCAAAACCGCGAAGGCGAAAAGCGCACCGCGATTGAAATCAACGCAGATGAAATTGGGCCAAGCCTTCGCTGGGCAACCGCATCTGTTGAGCGCACACCACGTGGCGAAGGTGGCGGCAACGCTGGCGGCGGCGCACGTGGTGGTTCACAATCATCAGGCGGCAACGCCGGTGGTGGCGACTACTTCCCATCTGACGAAGAGCCTTTCTAGGCTTTCCATTTTTTACCCTTCACACCTTCCCTGATACAAGGATCACACCATGACAAGTAAAACGAACAAAATTCGTAACGCCCGTGAGGCAAACCGCAAGTTCAAAAAGAAGGCCAACCCATTGGCCATCGAAAAAGTTGTTTTCATCGATTACAAAGACGTAAGCCTTCTTCAGCGCTTCATGTCTGATCGTTCGAAAATCCGTGGACAGCGCATGAGCGGCACAAACGTGCAGCAACAGCGTGACCTCGCAACTGCAATCAAGAACGCTCGCGAAATGGCATTGTTGCCATACACAAAGCGCACCGTCAGCACCCGGGCACCTCGTCCAGGTAAAGAAGGTCGTGAAGACGAAGCAAACTTGGAGCTCGACGAGCAGCCAACAAGTTCATCATTCGTGCCTCGTGAGGACGAAGATGATTCAACAGATTCAACCGAAGCTGTCGCAGAAGAAACTGCAGCAGTTGAAGCCGAAGTAGAGGCATAATCATGAAAGTCATTCTTCGTCAAGACATCGCCGGAGTCGGCTGCCGCGGTGACATCATCGCTGTTGCAGATGGCCATGCTCGTAACTACTTGTTGCCACGCGGACTTGCTCTTGTAGCAACCGACGGCGCAGTACAGCAAGCAACGTCAATGCGTCGCGCACGTGACCTTCGTGAAGCATCAGACCGAGCATCTGCTCACACTGTTGCTGAAACACTCATGGCTCGTTCATTTACTGTCAAGGCAAAAGCCGGAAACGAAGGCCGTTTGTTCGGTTCAGTGACCACTGCTGACATCGTTGCTGCACTTGCTGCGCAATCTGGTGTCATCCTTGATCGCAAAAAAGTTGTGGCTCAGCCAATTCGTACAACAGGTGCACATACGGCAATTGTCCGCTTGCACGCTGATGTCGAGTGCACAGTGAAATTGTCAGTGGTTGCTGGTTAATAGCCAGCGCCGCTAACACACTTGTTATCCCCAGTTGCCGGGAGTTGTCCCCAGCGCTATCCACAGTGATTTCGCAGGGTTATCCACTAGCAATCCACAGGCATTTACAGGCAAGGTAGAGGATCTCTATGAGCGACTTTTCCGACAGGCCTGAACGGTCTTCTGCACCACGCACCACGCGAACAGATAGTCGCGTACCGCCGCACAACTTAGATGCAGAAGCATCGTTGCTCGGCGCCATGTTGCTCAATGAAGAACCCATTGGTTTAGCAATTGAACAACAACTTGTTCCGGAAGATTTCTACAAGCCTGCACATGGTCATGTGTTTGCTGCAATCAAAGCATTGTCACAAGCTGCTGATGCAGTTGACGTAGTTACCGTTGCTGATGAATTACGTCGTCACAATCTCATTGATGAATTGGGCGGACTGAACTTCCTGTTGGAACTGCAGAACGCAACGCCTTCAATCAGTAGTGCTGGCCGTTACATCCGCATTGTGCGTGATACCTCAATTCTTCGTCGCTTAATTCGTGGCGCAAGCGATATCGCAGACATTGGGTATTCCGCACCAGCAGATATCAAGATTGCAATCGACAAAGCTGAGCAAATTGTGTTCGACATTGG
>CAIYTS010000063.1 GCA_903929185.1 uncultured Acidimicrobiaceae bacterium | reverse complement strand
TTCAGCCGTTCATACGGTGTAAACACCGGATTGAAATTCTCTGCCCATAAATCATGATGGCGGACTTCATGATCACCATTCTTCAATTCGGCCATCACCTCAGATGAAAGAAACGAAACAAATGAATCAGGTGACGGATGCGCAAGAACGACAAGAACTTTCACAAGGTGCCCATTTTCTTCTCGATAGACAGAAGGAAACTCTTCCTGCTTTCATCCGTGGCTGTATCCATTGCATACAAACTCGATGTCGACACTCTTGTCCGCAGTGAAGTGTTCAGTCGAAATGCACGTGCCAATATGCGTCGACCATTGTCGTTCACAAAACGGACGTATAGCCATGGTGATCCAAAAGTAGATGCAATATGTATGCGCCGAATATTTGTTAGACCAGGTCGTACTTTGTTGTTGTCGTTAAAAACAAACGCCGTGCCGGGCAACATCACGCGTTCTAACCAACCTTTTAGTTGCGCAGGCAATCCGCCCCACCACGTGGGATAGACGAACACGATGATTTCAGCGGCCTTTACAAGATCCACATCACGCTCGAGTCCGACTGGCACGTCACCATTTCCCTGTCGATAGGTAGCCCACTCTGCAGTCGACATCACAGGATTGAACTGTTGCGCTGCAAGGTCAATGACATCCACTGTGTGTCCTGCGGCACGCAATCCCGAGATGGCAGCATCGCGCATCGCTGAACAAAAACTTCCCTCAACGGGATGGCAGTACACAACAAGGGCATTCATAGGGGTGGTCTATCGCAGAAGCAATTGGGCACTACCGTACCGTGTATGCCAGACCTGACCGGAGATTTCAATACTGGACAATTGCCAAAGATTGCACCGGGCACTGTGACAGTCACTATTGCTCGAACTGTCGAGCCTCGTCACAAGGCCGAATTCGAAACATGGTGTCACGACATGACGGAAGCAGTGCAAGCAGCGCCTGGTTGTCTAGGGGCAACGGTCTTATGGCCTGCAAAACCATCTGACCCGTATCACATGGTTTTTCGGTTTCTTGATGTGTTGCATTTACGCGAGTGGGAACGCTCTGAAGTCCGTCAAGAATTGCGTGAGCGAGCTGATCGCCTGGTGTTGTCAGAAAAGGTCACTGTCACGGCAGGAACAGAAGAATTCTTCAATGCTCTCGGAGAAGTTGAACGGCACAAGACGAGAGCGGGAAAATTTCTGTCTGATGTTGCGTGGGTCTACCCCATCGCATTGACATTCACTCTCGTGCTTGCACCGTACTTCGCACGAATCGATGTTTTGCCACGAGTACTGATTTCCACTGCACTCATTGGTGCTACCAGCAAATATGCAACCGGGCCACTACGCACGTGGTGGCGACGTCGAAAGATGCTTCCCCAAGATTCTTCTGTTCGATAAAGAGTTATCGCGGAGGAAGTCCGCAGGCATTCATGCCCAAAAGGCGTGATATGTGCCGACGATTTCGGGCTACTAACGAATACACAAGACCAGCAATGAAGATTATTCCTGGCAGACCGATTATCAAACCAATCGCGCGGTACACACGTGAATGAGCCATTTTCAGAATTGCCGAGACAGCAACAGCGCCTTCTAATCGACCTGCGTCGGTGACATACCAAACAGCTCCGATATGGGAAAGACCGTATTGATAGTGCGACACAACTTCGATACCGGGAATGTGATCAATGATCCACCCTGCAGAGGCTTCACAGATACCGCAGTCACCGTCATATACAACAACGGGCTGCATGTCAGTTACGCATTCAGCAGGTCAAATACCTGTTGTGCACGACCAGCATGAATAGTTTCTTCACGACCGTTCAGACGAAGTAAACGAACTACTTCTTCATCAGTCTCGGCATCAGCCCATCGTTGATAGCCAGCATCACCATTGATTTCACCTTGTACTACAGCGGCAAACATTTTTGAATCGATGGTCTCGGGAAGTGGCACCGCGAGCAATTCGGCCTCTTCTGGGGTGGGCTCCCACTCATGTCCAAGCTTGATACTGATCATGCGTGCAAGTCGACGTGCATGACCACGTTCTTCCACTGCATTTTTCCGCAGAAGGTCAGCAGCAGTGTCGTTTCCAACACGGTCAGCCAAGATGTTGTAGAACAATTCGCCTGCCATCTCGATGCGGTACAACAAACTCATTTCAGGCACTTCGAGTTTTGCAACATCAGCAAGGCCTGCATTGGCAGTAAAGAAATTCAATTCAGACATGATTAGTTCACGTTCAACAAATCGACAACAAAGACAAGAGTTTCTCCACCCTTAATAACTCCGCCAGCACCTTGTGATCCGTATCCAAGATGAGCAGGGATAGTGATGCGACGACGACCGCCTACTTTCATTCCGGCAACGCCTTGATCCCAACCAGAAATCACTTGGCCAGCACCGAGACGAAATTCAAAAGTCTCATTGCGATCCCATGATGCATCGAATTGACGTTGTGTGCTCCATGCAACACCGACGTAATGCACTTCTACGTTTGTACCGGCGACTGCTTCTTTGCCATCACCAACGGTGATGTCTTCAAGAACAAGTTCGGACGGTGCGTCCCCTGCGGGAATGGAAAGATCTGGTTTCATTGCGCTCATGACCACCAACCTATCTGTGCCCAATAGGGCTTACACGGGTTACAGAGTGGGGTTTACGCCTTGGCGCGTGTGCGGCGCAAGATCGGGTCCGCAACTCGTAATGCGCCATCAGCAATTTTCATGACGCGTCCAGCAGCACCAGGCGTTGTTGAATCAATGAGATT
>CAIYTS010000062.1 GCA_903929185.1 uncultured Acidimicrobiaceae bacterium | reverse complement strand
GGCAACAACGACTGAACTCACACCAGTGTGTCGTGCGTGTGTTCCTGCGCCACCAAGTTCGTCAGTACTGACATCGATGCCCGTGAACTCAACAACCATCGTTGGGCCACTGACGAATGCGTATGCATCTTCCGTCATGACTACAAAGTCGGATAATCCGAGAAGGAGAGCTGGGCCAGAAACAGCAGGGCCAGTGACGATACTGATGGTGGGAACCACGCCGGAACAATCGGCAAGTGCTTTTGCTGCTGTACCCCAACCATGAAGAGCGGCGATTCCTTCAAGAATGTCTGCACCCGATGACTCCATCTGGACAACAAGTGGAATTCCTTTTGTACGCGCAGTGTCGGCAGCTGTGGCGATGACATATGAAGCGGCGGCACTCAGTGCGCCTCGATGAAGCGAGCCGTCAACTGTGAGCCACACAACGTTCCTGCCGGTAGACAACGCCACAACATTGGCTTCAGCGGCTCCGGGAACTTTGTGTTGTAGTTCCACCACCACGTTCTGTGTGTTTGGCTGGGTCGTACTCACTCTCTACAGACTAGACAGTGAGCGAGCTGAGGGTTCCCTTGGTGGGTTTCGCACCGATTTCAAGTGCAATTCCTGGCTGCTTTGGGCCGTGACGGTTCACCATGTCAAATGCTCTGTCGCGAACAGCAAGAGTTGCTCTGCTTGGCCGCGGGCGAGGACGCTGGACCCACCCCACAACTCGGCGGGGTAGTTCAGGCACCGGAATACGCACAAAGTTTCCCTCGAGCCATCCTGGAACGGCGCTTGCAGGAACAATTGCAGCACCGAAACCTTCAAACACAAGCGATGCCATCAAGCGAACGCCATCAATTTCAGCTTGTGATTGCAGAGCGACTCCTAGGTTCGCCGCAGCTCGATCAATGATGCGACGTTGTGCTGTCCCTCGAGGCGCAAGAAGAATGGGGTGTAACGACAACTCTTCCAAACTGATTGATTTGAGAGTTGCAAGTTCGTGAGATTTTGGTGCGATAAGAAATAGCTCTTCAGCGAACATTTCTTTCACGTCAAGGCTTGTGTCTGTAATCGGGAGATGCACGATTGCTGCATCAATTTCACCGCTTGTTAGTCGCGAAATGAGCGAACTTGTGACGCCTTCAACAACTGTGGTGTGCACGCCAGGATGATGGCGTTGCAGTGATGCCAAGAGAGACGGCATCAGCCATCGCGCAGTGGTGCCGATGCTTCCGATACGACATTCACCAGTAGTTGACGAACCAAGAGAATGAATGTCGGCATCGATGTCTTCCATTTCGTGCAAGATGCGACGGGCCCGCACAGCCACCATGTCGCCTTCGTCGGTGAGGACTCCGCTTGATCTGTCAATCAGGGTGGTTCCGAGTTCTTTTTCGAGGCGACCAATATGGGCTGACACATTTGACTGCACAGTGTCGAGCGCTTTGGCGGCCGCAGAAAAGGTGCCGTGGTCGGCAATTGCCACCAGGCTCTGTAGTTGCTTGATTTCCATGGGAAAGACTCGTTTCTGGCCCCGTTGAGGGCTATCTCTAAAAACGATAGCAACTATCGCCTCGTTCAACTTGAATGATGGCTCAATCTCGTGCATAATTTCACTAACAAATCGCGCCGGACATGCCCCCCATAGTCCGGCCGGAAGAACCCAACAAAATGATCCCCCCCGATCATGGGTTTCGGTTGAGAGGCCCCGCTTATGCGGGGTCTTTCCCATTTCTGGGCTCATGTCAGAACGCAGTCCTCTTTTGGTGGCATAACCTTCGCTCGTGGCACATGCAGCTTTCTTTGATCTCGACAGAACGATTCTTTCTGGCGCGTCTGCACATGTGGTCAGCAGGGTCCTGCGCGAGACCGGAATCGTGACGCGCAACATTCCAGGCGAGTCGTTGATGTATTCAATTTTTGAAACGTTCGGAGAGAACTTGCCGTCGATGGTTCTTGGCCGTCAAGCAGTTGTCGCGATGCGCGGACATCGTCGTGATGAAGTACGAGAAGCTGCTCGTATCGCTGCCCCCGATTTGGTAGCAATGGTGCAGCCGTACGCGCAAAAAGTTATTGACTCACATCGTGCAGAAGGTCGCAGTGTTGTGTTGGCGACCACCACACCGCGCGATCTCATTGAACCGTTCGCCGAACTCATGGGTTTTGATGCAGTCATTGCAACCACGTATGGCGTTGATGATGAGGGCGTGTACACCGGAGAACTTGATGGCACGTATGTTTGGTCTCGCGGGAAGCGCGATGCAGTGCGTGCGTGGTCACAAGAAAATGATGTAGATCTATCGGGCTCGTATGCATATAGCGACAGCGTGTTCGATGAGCCTTTGCTTGCTTCCGTGGGTTTCCCGCATTGCGTGAACCCCGACTGGCGTCTTCGTCTCATGGCAGCTGCACGTCGTTGGCCGGTAATGCATCTTGATGTGCCTCATGGTGTAGCAAAAGTTCCTGTTATTGGTCTGGAAGCACAGCAACTTTTGATGAAGTTTGCACGCCCTGAAGCATTTCCATATGCGCGATTCACTATTACAGGTACAGAGAATATTCCGAAAGATAGTGCAGCGATTCTGTGTGGAAACCACCGCAGTTATTTCGATATTGCTGCCGTGTCGCTTGCTGTAGCCAAAACAGGACGCGCGGTTCGTTTCCTTGGCAAGAAAGAAGTGTTTGATGCTCCGGTTATCGGGCCAATTGCAACAGCACTCGGCGGTATTCGTGTTGAGCGCGGAACAGGCAGCGATGAACCGTTACGTGCGGCAACTGAACTAATCAATGCTGGCGACCTTGTTGCATTGATGCCGCAAGGAACAATTCCACGCGGACATGCATTTTTCGATCCGATCTTGAAGGGCAGGTGGGGTGCAGCCAAACTTGCTGCTGCTACGCGCGCGCCCGTGATTCCGATTGGAATTTGGGGAACAGAAAAAGTCTGGCCACGTAATGCGAAACTTCCGAATATCACGAACGTGACGTCTCCACCTGATGTGATCATTGTGGTCGGTACGCCTGTGCACCTTGAATACACAGACCCTGATGCAGATACTGCTGCAATCATGTCTGCAATCAGTGCGTTACTTCCACCAGAGGGGCGCGAGTACTACGAGCCGACAGAGGATGAACTACGTCGTTCATACCCGTCGAATTATGCAGGCGACCCGAACGCCGAAGATGAACGACGTCCGGGTACTGACTAGTTATTTCTGAGCTGCAACTTTTGCGCGAACGATATTCAATGCAGAACCAGCCTTGAACCATTCCACTTGTTCTGGGCTAAATGTGTGCTTTGCTTCGAACTCAACTGTTGTGCCGTCGGCCTTTGTGATGGAGCACTTCACTGGCTGATCAGGCACTGGTGGCAAGTTGTGCACGTTGATGCGATCAGTCTCTTCGATGAGGTCGTACGTCTTTGGGTCAGCGAATGTGAGAGGTACAAGACCTTGCTTCTTCAAGTTGGTCTCATGAATTCGAGCAAATGAGCGAGCAAAGATAACAACGCCACCGCGGAAGCGGGGCTCCATTGCAGCATGTTCACGTGATGAACCTTCTCCGTAGTTCTGGTCACCAATTGCACACCACTGCACGCCGGATTCTCCGTAGTGCTTTGCGATGTCTGGGTAACTACGGCGTGAACCATCAATGGTGTCGAGGCCTTCTCCCACAGCGCCACCAAATGCGTTAACAGCACCGATGAACAAGTTGCCAGAGATGTTCTCAAGGTGACCGCGGTATGTGAGCCACTTACCAGCTGCTGAAATGTGGTCGGTGGTGCACTTGCCTTGTGCTTTCATCAGAACCGGAAGACCGATGTAGTCCTTGCCATTCCATGCACCGAATGGATTCAGCAATTGCAAGCGATCACTGGTTGGACTGACAGCAACAGCGACGCCGCTTCCGTCTGCTGGTGGCGCAGTAAAGGTGTCTTCACCTTCGTTGTAACCATTTGCAGGAAGAATGTCGCCACGAGGTGCATCAAGTTTTACTTCTGAACCGTCTGGTGCTGTGATGGTGTCAACACTTGGGTCAAAGTCAAGACGACCAGACAAAGCAATTGCCATCACTGTGTCGGGGCTTGTCACGAAGGACAGTGTGTTTGCTGAACCATCAGCGCGCTTTGGAAAGTTACGGTTGAACGAGTTCACGATGCTGTTTGGCTTCGCAGTTTTATCAGCAGCACGTTCCCATTGGCCGATGCATGGTCCGCAGGCATTGGCAAGAACAGTGGCACCAATTGCTTCGAGATCGGCGAGCAATCCGTCACGTTCAATCGTTGCGCGAATCTGTTCACTTCCCGGTGAAATAAGAAGTTCAACTTTTGCTTTCAATCCCTTTGCAGCAGCTTGACGAGCAATAGATGCTGCACGAGTGATGTCTTCGTACGACGAGTTGGTGCATGAACCAATAAGAGTGGCTGACACTTCGAGTGGCCAATCATTTTCACGAGCTGCTTTACCCACACCGTTTGCACCAATTTTGTGTGCACGGTCAGGGGAGTGAGGGCCGTTGATGAGAGGTGTCAATGCATCGAGATTGATTTCGACTACTTGGTCATATTGCGCGCCAGCATCAGGACGAAGGTCAGAAGCAACCTTGTCTGCAGCTGCTGCAATATCTGCACGGCCAGTTGCTGACAAATACGCCGACATGTTTGCGTCATATCCGAATACTGAACAGGTGGCGCCAATTTCGGCACCCATGTTGCAGATGGTTGCTTTTCCTGTTGCCGAAATGCTGTCTGCACCGTCACCGAAGTATTCAACGATGGCACCAGTTCCACCTTCAACAGTGAGTTGACGGGCGACTTCAAGAATGACGTCTTTCGGACTTGACCAGCCAGACAATGTTCCGGTGAGTTTGATACCAATAACTTTTGGCCAGCGAACGTTGAATGGGAAGCCAGTCATGACGTCTACTGCGTCTGCGCCACCAACACCAATGGCAACCATTCCGAGTCCACCAGCATTTGGTGTGTGGCTGTCAGTACCAATCATCATTCCGCCGGGGAATGCGTAATGCTCAAGAACTACTTGGTGAATGATTCCGCTGCCTGGGCCCCAGAAACCGACTCCGTACTTTGCACTGACTGAGCGCAAGAAGTCGTACACCTCGCGGTTCACATCGTTTGCATCACGAAGGTCAAGCTTTGCGCCAGTCTTTGCGAGAATCAGGTGATCGCAATGCACTGTTGATGGCACCAATGTTTGTGGCAATCCAGCAGTCATGAATTGCAATAACGCCATCTGTGCTGTTGCGTCTTGCATTGCAACACGGTCTGGGTTGAAGTCGGCGTAACTACGACCGCGCTCCATCTCTTGTGTCTGTGGATCAACGAGATGGTTGATCAGAATCTTTTCGGCCAAAGTGAGTGGTCGACCAAGGCGTTCGCGGCCAAGTGCTGCATTGGCGGGAAGCGTTGCGTACACCGCGTTCACGAGAGAAATAGGAGTGCCGGCTGAAACAGTCATAGTGGGCCTTTCACAGGGCAAGAAATATGTACTTGCGTTTTGTCTTGATGTATACAACTATAATACAAGTGCGCACCATTCGCTATCACCAAATCGCTGAAGAACTCAAAGGTCGGGTTCTGTCTGGCACGTATGCGGCAGGGCGTCTTTTGCCGAGCGAGTCAGACATGTCGGCAGAATTTTCCGTGAGTCGCGTCACTATTCGCAAAGCATTGGAAGTATTGCGCGACATTGGTCTTGTTGATGCCCGCCAAGGTTTTGGCTGGTTCGTTGCCGGAGAAACTGTGCGCCAACCACTTGCGCGCTTGGCAACCATTGAAGATCAGATGCGGGCGTCTGGCATGACCCCGCAACGACAGGTTCTGGAATTCGCATTTGAAAAAGCACCGACGGATGTGGCGAAGGCCTTGGGCACGTCACAGGTTCTGCGCGTTCGCCGTATCAACCTTGCAGATGGTGAACCGTTTGCAATTGTCACCGTGTGGTGCGCTGCAGAACTTGGTCAACACTTGTCACGAGCAGATGTTGAGCGCTCGCCGTTCTACGAACTGCTTGATATTCCGTTTGCCGGGGCAACGCAAACGATTGGTGCAGATGCTGCAACGCACGATGAAGCAACGCTGCTTAAGGTTCCGGTCGGTTCACCCGTCTTGCGTTGCCAACGCACCACGCAAAGCGTTGAAGGCAAAACGGTGCTTGTTTCGCGGCATGTGTTTCCAGCGCATCGCACAGAATTTGTTGTTGACTTGCCCTTTGTAGAGCAATCAATTGCTCCAAGCGGGTTACGTCTCGTCGATTAGGCGAATTGTTTCGCCCAGCCTTGAGCGTCTTTCGCAAGGCCTTCACGAATGGCATCAAGAACACCAGCGCGAAGTCGCTTCTTGCTCGCAGCATGTGCTCCGGCGTTGAGTGCAGCGGTTGACTTTGCAAAAGCAATAGCTGTCGGCATCAGATCCGCTTCATCAACAACAAGGTCGAGGAATCCGGTTTCAACAGCATTGTTGGGTGTGAACACTTCAGCCAAGAGAACTGAACGAGTCAGGGCTGCCGGCGTGACGCGTTGACGAAGAATCTCAATTGTGGAATACGGCATTGTCATGCCGATCGCAACTTCGTTTGCTGTGTATCGATAATTGCCCGTGATGCCGATGCGGTAATCGGAACTGAGAAGTATGAAAACTCCCATTGCAATTGCATGACCACCACAGGCAATGATGACTGGTGTCGGAAAGCTCAGCAAACGAATTGCCAACTCAAGTCCACCGTTCAACATGTCAACTGCGCCTTGTCCGCCTGCGGCAAGAGTCTTCAAATCAAAACCAGCAGAAAGTATTCCGGCACGCCCTGTAAGGACCACCGGAACACCAGCAGATTCAGCCTGATCAAGGGCTGCATGAATTTCTTGCTGCAATGCAGATGACATTGCATTTGCTTTGCCATCATCCATTGTGATGACAGCGACGCCATCGGTCAACGCGTACGTGACCAACGTGCCCATGGTGTTACCACTTATCCCAGTGAAGAACCTTGCTGAGTGGTTCGCGGATAGCAGGCTTGAAATCAGTACCGATTGTGTAGGCAATAGGGAAGAGTCCACCTTGTGTGACTTTGTCGTACGGAATTCCGAGAAGCTCTGCTGCTTCTTTTTCGCCATCGTTCATGAGGTGAATCGTGGTCCATGCTGAACCCATTGCACGCTCACGCAATGCGAGCATGAAGCTCCATACGGCTGGAAGAAGTGAACCCCATGCGCCAGCGCCAGCAAATGCTGGCAGGTTGTCAAGACGACCATCGATGCACGGAATCATGAGCATCGGAGCTTTTTCAAAATTCTCTGCGAGGAATGTGGCTGAGTCACGCACGAGCGGCATGCGCTCTCCGCGTGTGTCGCCGGCTGCAAATTCGCGACCTGGCATATTTGCGTAGAGATCCCAGTTTTTGCGGTAGATGTCAGCAAGTGCCTTCTTCTTTGCGGCATCTTCGATGATGATCCAATGCCAGCCCTGGCTGTTTGAACCTGTTGGAGCCTGAAGAGCAATCTCGAGGCACTCTTCAACAATGGCGCGTTCGACTGGCTTGTCAAAGTCGAGGCGCTTGCGCACACTGCGGGTTGTTTTGAGGACTTCATCGGCTGAAAGGTTTAAATGCATAGATGGCAGTCTGCCACGCCCCGAATAACAAATGACTAGCCAAGCCATGACAAACTGAAGCCATGAGCGACAGAGTCACAATCTCCATATCCGACGGCATTGCCGATGTCCGGTTTAACCGCCCTGATAAGCGCAATGCGCTTGATGGCGAACAGTTTCAGGCCATCGTTGATGCTGGTGAGTCACTAAAGACAAACAAGAAGATTCGTGTTGTTGTGTTGTCGGGCGAGGGTGCCTCATTTTGTGCAGGTCTTGACCTCGCCTCAATGGGCGCAATGGCTGGTGGCGGCGAACGCGATTCAGCAGAGAAGCAACCATCGGCTGGCGACATGCAAGAGGGCCGCATCACACACCTTGGTCAGCAATCAGCATGGGTATGGCAGGAAGTGCCAGTTCCTGTAATTGCAGCAGTGCACGGGCACGCACTTGGTGGCGGTTGCCAAATTGCTCTTGGTGCAGACATTCGCTTTGCTCATCCAGACACCAAGTTCAGCGTGCGCGAAACCTATTGGGGTTTAGTGCCTGACATGGCAGGCACAGTGTTGCTGCAGGGACTTGTTCGTCCCGACATCATGAAAGACATTGTGATGTCAGCTCGCATCTTTGATGGTCGTGAAGCACATGAGATTGGTGTGGTCACACGTTTGTCAGACACTCCTCGCGAAGATGCATTTGCGTATGCCGCTGAAATCTGCAAGCGCAGCCCCGACGCGGTGCGAGGCGCCAAAGAATTGCTCAACCGCATGACCCTGGATTTCGCTGCTGCCCAGTTCGCAGCCGAGCGTCGCATCATCGGCAGCCTCGTTGGTGGACATAACCAGCGTGAATCAGTGATGAGCGACTTCGAAAAGCGCGCTCCTGCCTATATCGACGCCAAGTAGACCAATAATCCCTTGGTGAGGGGCCTTCGGGCTCGGTAGTCTTGACTCTGCTCGGGCCAGCGTTGTCCCGGGAGAACACATTTTGATTCTCCGCCGTGCGTGCACGGTTCCTGTAAGGACATAACGCTTATGAACCCAGATCTCCCGCTTGCCCACGGCTTGTATGACCCACGTTTCGAACATGACGCTTGTGGTGTTTCATTTGTGGCAAATATCAAAGGTGTGCGTAGTCGCGAGATTGTGACGCTCGGTATCACGGCGTTGTGCAACATGGAACACCGCGGTGCAACAGGTGCAGAAGCAGACACAGGCGATGGTGCCGGAATCCTGATTCAAGTTCCTGATGCATTTTTGCGCGCAGTCGTAGATTTTTCTCTTCCCGTCGCTGATGCCTATGCAGCCGGATTGGTGTTCTTGCCTGCAGACCCAACACGTGCCGCAACGGCTGTTGCAACCGTGGAAAAAATCATGATCGAAGAAGGGCTGCGTCCACTTGGTTGGCGTGATGTTCCAATTAATCCTGATTGTCTTGGTGCATCCGCCCGCGCGATGATGCCAATCATTCGTCAGTTCTTTGTTGATGACCCTTCTGGCGCACAAGGCATTGACCTTGACCGCAAAATTTTTGTTCCACGTAAGCGCATCGAATCTGCACTTGTCGGCGACATGCGTACGTACTTCTCATCATTGTCATCACGCACGCTGGTGTACAAAGGAATGTTCACCACCCCAGAACTAGGCGATTTCTTTCCTGACTTGTGGGATGACCGCATGGAATCGTGCTTGGCTTTGGTGCACAGCCGTTTCTCCACGAACACATTCCCGTCGTGGCCACTTGCGCATCCGTATCGCTACATCGCACATAACGGTGAGATCAATACGGTGCAAGGCAACCGCAACTGGATGGCAACGCGTGAGGCATTGCTAGACAGCGCCATGATTCCGGGTCTTGAGCGAGCATTCCCGATTTGTTCACCAGACATGAGCGACTCGGCAAGCTTCGACGAAGTGTTGGAACTGTTACATCTGTCTGGTCGCTCATTGCCTCATGCATTGTTGATGATGATTCCCGAAGCGTGGGAAAACAACGAGAACATGGATCCTGCACGTCGCGCGTTTTATCGTTTCCATTCATCATTGATGGAACCATGGGATGGTCCTGCAGATATCGCATTCACCGACGGAACATTGATTGGTGCAGTACTTGACCGCAACGGATTGCGTCCAGGCCGCTATTGGGTCACAAGTGATGACCTTGTTGTTCTTGCCTCAGAAGCTGGCGTTCTTGATATCGAACCTTCGCGCGTTATCCGCAAGGGTCGCTTGCAGCCAGGGAAAATGTTCTTGGTTGATACCTCGCTTGGTCGCATTGTTGATGACGAAGAGATCAAGACAGAGTTGGCTGCACAGCATCCGTACGAGCAATGGTTGACAGAAGGTCTGACTGAGTTGTTGTCGCTACCTGCGCGTGAGCATGTGGTGTACAGCAATGACAGTGTGACTCGCCGTCAACAAATGTTTGGTTACACCGAAGAAGAACTCAAGGTCATCCTTGCGCCCACCGCACGTACCGGAACCGAACCGCTTGGTTCGATGGGTACCGATACTCCGATTGCAGTGCTGTCAGACCGTTCTCGCTTGTTGTTTGATTACTTCCAGCAGTTGTTTGCTCAAGTAACAAACCCACCTCTTGATGCCATTCGTGAAGAAGTAGTTACAGCTATCGGAACAAGTGTTGGGCCGGAAGCAAACTTGTTGGCTCCAGGGCCAGATAGCTGCCGTCAGCTCGTCCTGCCGTTCCCAATCATTGACAACGATGATCTGGCGAAGATCATTCACATCAACGATGACAACACGCATCCGCATCTTGCTGCTGTAGTGATTAGTGGTTTGTACCGTGTTGCTGACGGTGGTGCCGGATTGCGATCGGCACTCGACGATGTTCGTGCAGAAGTGACTGAAGCAATCATTAATGGCGCACGCATCATTGTGTTGTCAGACCGCAACTCAGATGAAGTGTTCGCGCCAATTCCATCATTGTTGTTGACAAGTGCCGTACATCACCACCTCATCCGTGAGAAGCGCCGTACGCAAGTCGGAATGGTCGTGGAATGTGGCGACGCACGTGAAGTTCACCACATGGCGTTGTTGGTTGGCTTCGGCGCAGGTGCTATTAACCCGTACCTCGCATTCGAAACCGTTGAAAACATAATTTCAAACGACATGTACTTGCTCGGTTCGATGGACCCATTAAAGGCAGTCAAGAATTACATCAAGGCATCTGGCAAGGGTGTTCTGAAGGTCATGTCAAAGATGGGTGTATCAACTGTCGCCTCGTACACGGGTGCGCAGATCTTTGAAGCAATTGGTTTGTCTACCGAACTGGTAAACGAATTCTTTACAGGCACTGTGTCTCGTTTGGGTGGCATTGGTCTTGATGAGATCGCAGCTGAAGTTGCAACGCGTCACGCCTTGGCGCACCCAACACGCCCCGACCTTCGTGCGCATCGTCGTATTGAACTGGGTGGCGAATACCAGTGGCGTCGCGAAGGGGAGTATCACCTCTTTAACCCAGAGACCGTCTACCGCTTGCAGCATGCAACACGTGCAGGGCGTTACGACGTCTTTAAGCAGTACACACGCGACGTTGATGATCAGTCAGAGCGTCTGGCAACATTGCGCGGCCTCTTTCATCTTCGTACAGATGATCGCCCATCAATTTCAATTGACGAAGTTGAACCAGTGTCAGAAATCGTGAAGCGATTCTCTACTGGTGCAATGAGTTACGGCTCGATTTCTGCTGAGGCACACGAGAACCTTGCAATTGCAATGAACCGTTTGGGCGCAAAGAGCAACACCGGTGAAGGCGGAGAAGACCCAGAACGTTTTGTTCCGATGGCTAATGGTGACTCGAAGCGTTCATCTATCAAACAAGTGGCCTCTGGTCGTTTTGGTGTTACAAGCGAATACCTGGTGAACGCCGATGACCTACAGATCAAAATGGCACAGGGCGCAAAGCCAGGTGAAGGCGGACAATTGCCCGGTTACAAGGTGTATCCGTGGGTAGCAAAGACTCGTCACTCGACTCCTGGTGTCGGACTCATTAGTCCTCCGCCACACCACGACATTTATTCAATTGAAGACCTGAAACAACTGATTCACGACTTGAAAAACGCGAACCCATTGGCACGCGTTCACGTGAAGCTGGTTGCCGAAGTCGGTATTGGCACTGTTGCTGCTGGTGTCAGCAAAGCAAAAGCAGACGTTGTGTTGATTTCTGGTCACGACGGCGGAACTGGTGCATCGCCATTGACTTCTTTGAAGCATGCAGGTGCCCCATGGGAACTTGGACTTGCCGAAGCACAACAGACATTGATGTTGAACGGCTTGCGCGACCGCATCGTGGTGCAGGCGGACGGCCAAATGAAAACTGGTCGCGATGTCATCATTGCAACACTGCTTGGTGCAGAAGAGTTCGGTTTTGCTACAGCTCCACTTGTGGTGAGCGGATGCATCATGATGCGTGCGTGCCACTTGGATACATGCCCGGTCGGTATTGCTACGCAGAACCCAGAACTGCGTAAACGGTTCAACGGCAAGCCTGAGTTTGTGGTGAATTTCTTTGAATACATCGCGCAAGAAGTGCGTGAATATTTGGCTGAGCTTGGTTTCCGTACATTGAAAGAAGCAGTCGGACACGTTGAGTTGATCGATGCTGAGAAGGCGGTGAATCACTGGAAGGCACAGGGCTTGGATATTTCACCAATGCTCGTTGTTCCGCAGAATCCGTATTCCTCAACTCCGTTCATGTCTGTTGCACAAGATCATGGTCTTGCAGAAGCTCTCGATAATCAATTGATTGCATTGTCGAAGGCAGCACTTGCCGATGCCACACCGGTGTCTATCTCGTTGCCGATCCGTAACGTCAACCGCACGGTCGGAACAATGCTCGGTTATGAGATCACTAAGAAGTGGGGAGGCGATGGTTTGCCAGATGGCACTATCACTATTAACTTCACTGGCTCTGCTGGTCAAAGCTTTGGCGCATTCGTTCCATCGGGAGTTGACATGCGCCTCGAAGGTGACAGCAACGATTATTTAGGTAAGGGATTATCTGGTGGTCGCATTGTGTTGCACCCACATCGTGATTCTCCATTTGTGGCAGAAGAAAATGTGATTGCGGGCAACGTCATTGGCTACGGCGCCACTGGTGGCGAAATCTTTATTCGTGGCATGGTGGGCGAGCGTTTCTGTGTTCGTAACTCTGGTGCAACAGCAGTTGTTGAAGGTGTTGGTGATCACGGATGTGAATACATGACTGGTGGCAACGTTGTTGTTCTCGGTGCAACTGGTCGCAACTTTGCAGCAGGCATGTCAGGCGGTATCGCATTCGTCTATGACCCAAAGAATGAGTTCTCTGGAAAAGTGAACTATGAAATGGTGGAACTTGAGACCGTTGCTGGCATCGATGCCGAATGGCTGCGCACAACTATTGCGCGCCATCTTGAATTCACGGGCTCAGCTGTTGCACAGCGAGTGCTGAACGACTTTGATACTGAAGTCACGCATTTCCGCAAGGTGATGCCACGTGACTACAAGCTGGTTCTCTCCGTTATGGCATCTGCCAAGGCGGATGGACTGACTGAACAAGAAACGTCCGATCGAGTGATGGAGGCTGCCCGTGGGTGAGACAACAGGATTTCTAAAATGGGGTCGTAGTGGCCCGACGCGTCGACCAGTTGAACTTCGTTTGAAAGACTGGAAAGAGGTGTACGAACCATTTGATGGTGAGATTCTCAAGAGTCAAGCTGGACGTTGCATGGACTGTGGTATTCCGTTTTGCAACAACGGATGCCCACTTGGCAATCTCATTCCTGACTGGAACGACTTGGTATATCGCGAACATTGGCAAGATGCCATTGAACGACTTCACGCCACGAACAACTTTCCTGAATTCACTGGTCGCCTGTGTCCTGCTCCATGTGAGTCGGCATGTGTTCTTGGTATCAACCAAGATCCCGTCAACATCAAGCAAGTTGAAGTCTCGATTATTGATCGTGCGTGGGCTGAAGGATGGGTGACACCACAAATTCCGTCGCTGCAAACCGGTAAGCGCATTGCTGTTATCGGCAGTGGACCAGCTGGGCTTGCGACTGCACAACAGTTGACTCGTGCCGGACACTCTGTTGTTGTTCTTGAGCGTGCAGACCGCATTGGTGGGCTTCTGCGTTATGGAATTCCTGAGTTCAAGATGGAAAAGAGTCATCTTGACCGTCGTCTCGAGCAGATGCGTGAAGAAGGAACTGAATTCCGTACAAACGCAGACGTTGGTGGTTCTGTTGACATGGAAATTCTTCGTGCGTCACACGACGCGATCGTGCTTGCATGTGGTGCTACATCCTGGCGTGATCTTCCGATTCCTGGCCGTGAACTTCACGGCGTGTACCAGGCAATGGAATACCTTCCAATGGCAAACAAGGTGCAAGAGGGCGATGAAGTGTCGCATCAGATCGATGCCAAAGGAAAGAACGTTGTCATCATTGGTGGCGGCGACACAGGTGCTGACTGCTTAGGAACTGCACTGCGTCAAGGCGCTACGCAAGTGATTCAACTTGAGATCATGGCTCGCCCTCCAGAGACTCGCTCTGCTGGTAACCCATGGCCGCAGTACAACATGATTTACCGCACATCATCAGCCCATGAAGAAGGTGGTGAGCGAATTTTCAGCGTCAACACCGAACGGTTTGTTGATGACGGGAATGGCAACGTGCGTGCACTTTTGATCCATGAAGTCGAAATGGTTGACGGTCGATTCGTAAAGAAAGAGGGAACCGATTCTGAGATCCCTGCGGACCTTGTCTTTCTTGCGATGGGATTCGTTGGTCCTGACAAGGGCTCATGGCTTGATCAGTTGGGTGTGAACCTTGATGAGCGCGGGAATATTGCCCGCGATCGTGAGTACCAGACAAACGTTCCTGGCATTTTCGTGGCAGGCGACATGGGTCGTGGTCAAAGCCTCATTGTGTGGGCCATCGCAGAGGGTCGTGCATGTGCCGCTGGCGTTGATGCGTACTTAATGGGAGAAACATCGCTTCCATCGCCGATACTTCCTACTGCTCGACCCTTGATGTGACCGTGGCAGAACCGAAGCGCCACCAGTTGGCTGCTCTCAGGCTCTACTGTTATTCATTGTGTTGTTGACCCGCATTATTCCGAAATCAAAGCCCACGTCATTGGCGTTGGCGCTCGTCATGGTGTCTGCCTTTGGTTTCGTTTCGTGCGGGGGAGACACATTGGGAGTCGCCACCACGGTTGTCAACGTGACACCCACAAACTTCGCAACTATTCCTCCTGTTGCAAGTACTTTGCCAGGCACCACCACAACATTGCCGTCTAATGCTGTGGGTACTGAGACGGTGTACACCGTTGTTGCTGGTGATTCGCCACTCGCTGTTGCAAACAAGTTCGGTATTTCGCTGACTACTTTGTTGGCCTATAACGGCTACGTAACCCCCAGCCAATTTCCGTACCCCGGTCAGACATTGAAAATTCCGCCTCAAGCAGTCGTGGCCCCTGTTGATCCAAACGCAGTCACTAACCCGGCTACTCCTGGAGCTACTACTGCTCCTGCTGCGCCTGTTGGGCCCGGTTGTGGCACTCGTCCTGCAGGTACGTACGCCATTGCAAAGAATGATTCGTTCTACAAGATTCAAAAAAACTTCTGCGTATCACTTGGTGCACTGTTGACTGCAAATAACTGGCCAGATAGCAGTCAGCTTTTGTTGCCAGGACAAGTCATCAACATTCCTGCTGCTGGCAGTTAATGAACTGTGTTGCGCTTGCGTCTGTTGTGACGTTCTAACGCGTGAACAATTAACTCATCGATTAGGTCGGGATAGGCCAGACCTGATGCAGCCCACAATTTCGGGTACATCGAAATAGGAGTAAAGCCGGGAATCGTGTTTATTTCATTACACAGAAAACCACGACCATTTTCTTCAAAGAAGAAATCTACGCGAGCCATGCCTTCACAATGAAGTGTCTCGTATGCAGAAATTGCTAACGCCCGAATCGTGTCAGATTGTTCTGTAGTTAGGAGTGCTGGAATATTCAGTGTTGCAGCGTCCGTGACGTACTTGTCTTCGTAGTCGTAGAAATCATTGCCTGGCGTGATCTCACCGGCGACTGATGCGCGAGGAGACCGGTTGCCAATAACTGCAACTTCGATTTCTCTTCCGATGATGGCTTCTTCGCACACAATCCACTGGTCATATGTAGCAGCTAGTTCTACCGCCGCGCGAAGTTCATGTAAGTCATGCGCCTTTGAAACGCCGACGGAGGAACCCATATTGGCTGGTTTCACAAACATCGGAAATCCGAGTGAGAGAACTACGTCGTTCAATGACTCTGGTGTGACCGCATCTTCGCGCAACGTGACATGTCGTGCTTGCGGGATTCCGGCATGTGCAAAAAGCGACTTCGATACGCCCTTATCCATTGCAACAGCACTTGCTAAGACCGCACTGCCGACATAGGGAAGATCGAGCATCTCGAGGAGGCCTTGGATTGTTCCGTCCTCGCCGAGTGGTCCATGAAGAAGCGGCATCACAACGATGGGGCCAGATTCAGCTAACAGAGAAAGAACAGTTGACGTAGTCACAGTCCCTGCTGCAATGAGATGTGTTGGTACTGAAGCAGGGTCAACGCCACCACGAGGTAGTTCCGGCATGTCGGGTAGGTGCCATTGTCCGTCACGGGCAATGCCAACTGGCACAGTGCGGTACGTGTCGGAGTTTGCTGCCCGAAGTACGTGGGCTGCGGTCACACAACTCACATCATGTTCAGCTGATTGTCCACCAAAAATAACCACGAGGGTGGTGCGCCTGTCGGTGGTGTCCATCGGTAAGACGGTACTCGCCACTAGGGTCGTTCCATGCTCATCACCGCCTCTGAAGTGGCATTCGTTGCTCACGGAACGCTTGTGGGGCTTGATTGTGAGGCATCAGGCATCGCTTTTGATTCTCGTAGCTTGATTCGTGGCCAGGCATTTGTGGCATTGAGCGGTGACGCAGATGGGCACGCTTTTCTTCAGGCAGCTGCCTCCGCAGGAGCACCTTTTGCCATCGTGCAGCGTGGGAAATCACATTCTGCGCTGACATGTGTTGAAGTTGATGATTGCGATGCAGCATTAACCGCACTCGGTAGTCATTGTCGAGGTCGACTTGCGGCCACTCTTGACGGACGCGTCATCGGCATTACTGGTTCAGTCGGCAAAACAAGCACGAAAGATTTAGTACTGGCCGTTTTGCGATCGCAGTATTCGAATGCACACGGGCCGGAGAAATCGTTGAACAATGACATCGGTGTTCCCGTCACAATTATTAATGCACCTGATGCCTGTGACGCTTTGGTGTTGGAGATGGGAATGCGCGGACTAGGTGAAATTGAAAGGTTGTGCGACGTTGGTCATCCTCAGATTGGCGTGATTACCGAAGTGGGTGATGCTCACAGTGAACGGGTCGGTGGAATTGAGGGAGTGGTTCGAGCCAAAGCTGAACTGTTCCAAGCCCTTACGTCGTCCGGGGTTGCGATTGTCAATTCAGACTCTGTCAATGCAATGAAAACAGTGCACAACATTTCTGCGCGCGTCGTCACATTTGGATCATCTGACACTGCCACAGTTCGGTGGGAGACAGTCTCTGTGGATGAACGCGGATGTTGCACTGTGCGTTTCACTGCAGGCGATCAGAGCGCTGTCGGAGTTGTCCCTCTGCCGGGAGTTCATATGGCATCTAATGCCGCATCTGCCGTTGCAGCGGGTATCACCTGTGGAATTGAACTGTCACAGTGTGTTGCGGCATTGTCGACTGCACAGAGCGCAACTCAACGTATGCAGTGGGTGAGTGGACGTAATGGTGTTCGCATACTTGATGATTCATACAATGCAAACCCAATTTCAGTTGCTGCGGCGTTGCGTACTGTTGCAGAAACTCCTGCCAAGCAGAGATATGCAGTTTTGGGTGTCATGGCGGAGGTGCTTGATTCGCAGAAGGCGCATCGAGAGATTTCGGACCTATGTCAACGTCTGGGTATCGAGCTACTGGCATTCGAGACGGAACTGTACGGAGTTGGTGCTGTGTCGATGTCAGACATTGCACGCACATTGACCAGTCTTGATTCAAACGCCATTGTTTTGGTTAAGGGATCGCGCGTTGCGGCAACGGAACGTGTTGTTCAGGCCTTGATGGGCTGAGGGTCGACGCGTTGGTCAATCTTTTCGATATTGCACCACCACGATAAGAACAGGGCCCACAACGCACCCATGTATAAAACGGGTCGGGATCCGATTGCATCCATCACTGGTCCGAACAGAGCATTGCCAAGTGGAATCGTTCCGCCAAAGGCCATGAACCACAATGCCATCACGCGGGCGCGGATGTTTGTTTCGAGTCGACTTTGAAACACCGTCATCAATGACGTTGTTGTGCCGAAGTAGGCGATGCCTAGGAAAAAGGCCGTAATAAAAGCAAGAGTTGTTCCACGCACGGTCGCAAACATGGTCATTGAAACAGCGAACGCTAGAAAACCTGCACGTGAGACTTTCCGTTTGTCGAATGGGGCGAGAACAGTGCCGATAGCAAGTGCGCCAAGAAGGGCGCCAAATCCCCAAGTGGCATAGAGCCATTTATACATAACGGTTTTGGGTTGAATGCCAAATGTGAGGTCAGCGACTGCTGGAAATAGCCCAACAAACGGAAGACAGAACATAGAAAATGAACTCATTGAAATCAACATGCGACCAATTGACGGTCTGTCGCGCGCTACGCGGAAACCAGCCGTAAATGATTTCAGACCTTGTTCTCGTTGTGGCGTGTGAGGAGGAAGTGTGATGTGCAATACGGCCCATGTCACGAACAAATACGTTGCTGCGTTAAAGATGAATACCTGACCAGCTGTAACACCCCAGCTCATCATTAGGGCAACCAGAATTGGTCCGGATACGCGTGATCCGTTTATTGAAGCGGAGTTCAAACTAATTGAACCGCCCAAATCTTCTGGACGTACAAGGCTCGGAAGAACTGCAGAAAATGCAGGAGCGTTGCACGCGTTTCCGATGCCGACGGTCATCTGTGCAAGAAACAGTGTGAGTATCGGCGCATGAGTGATGGTGAGAATGCCCAACATGACTGAGCCGAACATCTGAATCGATTGAGCGAAGACAAGCCACTTACGTCTGTCAAACCTGTCGGCAAGTACACCAGCAGGAATCGAAAGCAGAAGGAGAGGACCGAGCTGGGCGAACACAAAAATACCGACAGCTGATGCTCGGTGTGTGCGTTGGTAGATGTACGCCGGAAGCACCACGTTTTGCATCCATGTCCCGATGTTCGAAAGAAAGTTCGAGTACCACATGATGCGGAAATCTCGATACCCAAATGCTGCTCGTGCCGTGCCTGGCCTGGCAGGTGCACGCTTCTTCGTTGTCTGGCTGTCGATATCTGTCATAGGGGTCGATTCGACGCTACTTCTCGGGGCGGGTAATTGGCGTGTTGGTCCACGTTTGCGAGTGAGATTGTGACAATAATGACAGTGTGCAAATAGATTCACAGACCACGGTGACGTCCTCGACAACTAACGCTGATAGTTGCCGTACTCGGTACGGCACTTTCGCTGAGTGTCCGTTATGCACAGGTGATCTCACGCCAGAACATGCGCACTTTAAATGCCGTACGTGTGGCTGGCGAGATAGTTGCTGCGACTAGCGCGACGGAGTGAACTTCACTGGTAGTGAAGCTGGCCCAAAAATTCCAATACCTGACGGTTTGTACACAACAGGACCATCGAGTTCTAGGTTCAACATTCGTTGTGACAACACTGTGAATGCTTCTTGTAATTCAGCTCGGGCAAGCGACGCACCAAGGCAATAGTGAATACCAGCACCAAGGGACAAGTGCGGTTGACCAACTGGTTCGCGAGTGATGTCAAATGTCTCTGGTGTAGGAAACACCGAGGCATCATAATTTCCAGTGCTCATTGACGTGCTCATGAAAGTTCCCTTAGGGAAAAGGACGCCGTTGTATTCAATGTCTTCTGACGCGAATCGAATAGTTCCACCAACCGCACCAGAAAAGCGCAACACTTCTTCCACTGCGCGTTGTGCAAGTGATGGATCTTTGCCGAGCAGAGCCCACTGTTCTGGATATTCGGCAAACAATGCAAGCGCGAGACCCAATTGATTGCGAGTTGTGTCGGTGCCTCCAATAATCACAGCATCAACCATCATCGTGAGTTCTTCGGTATTGAGTTTGTCGCCCGCTTCTTCTGCAGCGATGAGGTCAGTAATGAGGTCATCTGCTGGCACTGAACGCCGCTTCTCAATCAGCCCTTTTGTGTACATTTCAAGTTCTTGCTGCGCGGCAAGAAAGACCGACATATTTTCAGCCAAGTTGTCGCTAAAAATCAGCAAGATCTCTGAAGCGAGACGACTAAAAAGTCTCCAGTCTTCTTTTGGCGCTCCCAACAATTCACAGATAATGGGAATGGGATACGGCTCGCAAATATCGCGGACCACTTCGGTTTTGCCGGACGCAGTAAATGGGTCGAGAAGTGAATGAACAGTCTCACGCATAAAAGGTCGAAGTCGGTCAGCACTGCGCGGCGAGAATGCTGGTGCGACAAGGCGACGCAAGCGAACATGGACTTCACCTTCCGCATTCAAAATAGAAACTTGGCGGCGATTCAGAAATGCCTCGTCGGTAATGCCTTGCAGTTGGGCAACCATGCCTGTGGCTGAGTGCCAGCGCTTGTCGCGCAGGATTCCCATCACCGAGTCGTAAGTGAGAACGGAATAACCAATGTCTGTTCGAGCGAGCCAGCTTTCTTTTGCAATTTCTCGAAGCAGGGCATGTCGATCGGAGCGTTGCTGGTCAACAATGAGCGGAACTTTAGGGATTTGTAGGTCAGTTGCAAGCGATGCCATCGCTACAACCTATTCGCTGGCAGCGTTGAGGGGCTCAACGAACGCAAGGGAGCCGCCATTGTTTGTGGACGGGGCGGTGGGATATGTGGAATCCTTAGTGCATGAAGAGTTTCAAGAACTTTATTAATGGTGAATATGTTGATGCGAGTGACGGTCAAACAACCGCCATTATTGATCCGTCAACAGGACAGCAATACGGAGAAGCTGCCCTGAGCGGTGCAGCAGATGTTGACCGAGCCATGAAGGCGGCCGGACAGGCGTTCAAGTCATGGAGTCAAACAACCCCGTCGGAACGTTCGTTGGCGTTGTATCGCATTGCCGACGCGATTGAAGCACGTGCAGATGAAATTGTCGCAGCCGAAGTTCAGAACACAGGAAAGCCAATTGCACTTACCATGAGCGAAGAGATTCCTCCCATGGTTGAT
>CAIYTS010000061.1 GCA_903929185.1 uncultured Acidimicrobiaceae bacterium | reverse complement strand
TCCGCTGAGCTACGTGAGCGTGACGTGAAGAATCACGATTGGGGTCAGTCTACGCCACGAAATATTGGAACCCCGTCTGCGGTGTTACACAAGGCAGAATAGAAGCCCATGGCTGATCCATTTATTTCCGTTGCCGAACGCTTGGCGCCTGCATTCGCAGCTGTTGCCGGCGGTGCGTGCGACCCTGTAGTTCGCCCAAGTGACAGGGCAGATGGCCAGGCCAATGGTGCGCTTGCACTTGCAAAGAAATTGGGTCTCCAGCCGCGCGAAGTAGCGCAACAGGTTCTTGATGCTGCAGGTGATGTTTCTGACATGTTGGCCTCAACAGAAATTGCAGGCCCTGGGTTTATCAACCTCGTCTTTTCGAACGCGTTTATTGCGGCACAGTTATCTCAGGCAACGCACAATCCGAGATTAGGTGTACGTGCATCGTCAGACCCGCACACTGTTGTTGTTGACTATTCAGCGCCAAACGTAGCTAAAGAAATGCACGTCGGCCACCTTCGGTCCAGCGTCATCGGTGACGCTTTAGTTCGTGCGTTGATGTTTGTTGGTCACACTGTTGTGCGAGAAAATCACATTGGCGACTGGGGTACCCCATTTGGCATGTTGATCGAACATCTCATTGATATGGGTGAAGATAACGCTGCTCATGAATTGGGCGTTGGCGATCTTGATGGCTTTTATAAGGCGGCTCGTCGCAAGTTCGAAGAGTCCGATGAATTCAAGGGACGCGCACGTGCCCGTGTTGTCATGTTGCAAGGCGGCGACGAAGACACATTGCGTTTGTGGCGCACACTGGTTAGCGAGAGCACCCGGTATTTCAACAAGGTGTATCGCCAACTTGATGTATTGCTAACAGATGATGACCTAATGGGAGAGAGTGCATATAACCCCATGCTCGCCCCAGTCGTTGAACGTTTGCGTGAAGCGAAATTGTTAGAAGAGAGCGACGGCGCAGAGGTTGTGTTCGTCGACGGCTTTACTAACAGAGATAATGAACCATTGCCGCTCATCATTCGCAAGGGTGATGGTGGGTACAACTACGCAACATCTGACTTGGCGTGCGTTATAGATCGTGTCGAACGCATTGGAGCACGCTCGCTTCTTTATGTAGTGGGTGCGCCACAAGCACAACACCTGCAAATGGTGGAAGCAGTTGCTCGCAAAGCTGGTTGGCTTCCCGAAGGGTTCATTATGAATCACGTGTCGTTTGGCAGCGTGCTTGGCTCTGATCGCAAAATGTTGAAGAGTCGCTCCGGCGGCGAAACAGTGAAACTCAATGCGCTGCTTGATGAAGCTGTTGAACGCGCAGAGGTTTCTGTCGCCGAGAAGAATCCAGATATGTCTGCTGCAGACAGAACAGCCGTGGCAACCATGGTGGGTATTGGTGCTGTGAAGTATTCAGACCTCAGTTCCGACCGTGTGAAGGATTACATCTTTGACTGGGAGCGCATGTTGTCATTTGAAGGCAATACGGCGCCCTATCTCCAATATGCGCATGCACGTATTTGCAGCATTTTCCGTCGTGCAGGCATTGATAGGTCATCTATTCGCGATGTTGTGCCAACCTTGGTCGAAGTGCAAGAACGTGACTTGGCTCTGCGAATTCTGCGTTTCGATTCAGCTGTGTGGGAAATGATTGACACCTTGGGGCCACACAAATTGTGCACGTACTTGTTTGATCTTGCGACTGATTTCACATCGTTCTACGAGCATTGTCCTGTACTAAAGGCAGACAATGATGCAATGCGAGATTCGCGTCTTGCATTGTGTGATGCCACAGCACGAATCATGTCTGAGGGGCTTTTGCTTCTCGGAATTAGAGCACCGGAGCAAATGTGAGCGCAATCCCACTTCGACTTCTGCCGGATTCAGCAACGATCGGCACGGATGATTCATTATCAATCGGTGGCATTCGTATCGCAGAACTTGCTGCGCAATATGGCACGCCGTTATTTGTCTATGACGAAGACCACTTGCGTGCGCGATGCCGTGCGGCAGTCAATGCGTTCGGTGCAGGCAATGTTGTCTATGCCACAAAGGCTTTTATCTGTGGAGCAATGGCCCGCCTAGCGCACGAAGAAGGTTTGCTGCTTGACGTTGCAACTGGCGGAGAACTACACACGGTTCTCCATGCTGGGGTTCCTGCCAGTAGTTGCGTTCTACACGGCAACAACAAGTCACTGGATGAACTTCGTATGGCTATTGCCGCGGGCATTGATCACATCGTGGTCGACAGTTTTGATGAAATTGACCGGATTGAAAAATTACATGCAGAAGGCTTACCTGTTGTGCGTGTTCAATTGCGAATCACGCCAGGCGTACATGTCCACACGCATGAATTCGTATCAACTGGTCAAGATGATTCAAAGTTTGGTTTCAACCTAAATAATGGCGATGCGCATAAGGCAATTGCGCGCGCACAATCTTCTACTGCAATTGACCTGATTGGAATCCATTGCCACATCGGCTCCAATGTTTTCGCAGTTGACAACTTCGCAGAGGCAAGCAAAGTAATGGTTGATTTATTCTCAACCTTGAACTTGTCAGAACTCACATTGGGTGGCGGACTCGGTGTTGCATACACAGAAAACGAAGAAGCACCCACCATTGAACAATGGGCAGAAGTGTTGCAGCGTGCAACGCAATCATTGCCAGCAGGTTCGAAAGTTTCAGTAGAACCAGGCCGCAGCATTGTTGCGTCAGCAGGTGTCACTGTGTACACCGTTGGCACGGTGAAGCCCATTGACGGAATTCGTACGTACATTTCTGTTGATGGCGGAATGAGTGATAACCCGCGCCCAGTTCTCTACGGCAGCGGGTATGAAGCATTCGACCCTGCACGTATGTCAGCTGATCGAACAGACAGCGCGCGCATCGTTGGTAAGCACTGCGAAAGCGGAGACATTCTTGTTGAATCAGCTGCCGTTGCCCCAAATGTTTCGGTGGGTGACTTGCTAGTGATGCCAGTGACAGGCGCCTACGGGTATTCGATGTCGAGCAACTACAACAAGGTCATGAGGCCTGCCGTGGTGTTCGTTTCTGAAGGCGAGTCACGCCTAGTAGTACGTCGCGAAACCTACGACGATCTCGTACGTCTCGACCTGTAACTCATCTGGCACACCCTGTCCGTACGGTGTGTGTGACCGAGAGGAATAGATGAGCGATATTGAGTTTTGTCCCGAATGTGAAGCACCCGTTATTGGTTTTGGTGACGATATTCGTTGCACCAATTGCGGCATGACCTTTGGCGAGATGGTTGATGTCATTGGCGATGATTTCCTTGATGGCCTTGGCGGCGACGATGAAGTACAGGCAGATGAAATGGACGAGTTGGGTGACAATGATTACGACTCTGACCTCTAAGGACTAATAAATGTCCCTTTCGGGGCAGTGGTCATAGCCGTAGGCTTGGTGCCTATGGCAAAAGCCCCCGCGCCTCAATCAATCGTTCGAATCGGAGTCCTTGGCTGCGGCAATGTCGGTGCTGCCTTTGTTCAACTTGTTGAGCGCCAGGCCGACATCATCGAGGCTCGCACCGGGGTGCGTTTAGAAGTCGCAAATGTCGCGGTGCGCAACGTCAGTCGCGACCGTGAAATTTCCCTTCCTGACGGCGTGCTGACGCGCGATGCACATGCAGTTGTTGCAGACCCGTCGATTGATCTCATTGTTGAGGTCATTGGCGGCATTGAACCTGCACGCGAACTTATTTCTGCAGCTCTGGCAAATGGCAAACCTGTAGTGACAGCAAACAAAGAGTTGCTTGCCAATGTCGGCCATGAACTCTGGGCACAATCTGATGCTGCTGGTGTTGACATGTTGTTTGAAGCTGCAGTCGCTGGCGGTATTCCGCTGATCCGTGCGTTGCGCGAATCACTACGTGGTGAACCAATTACTCGTGTCATGGGAATCGTCAACGGCACAACAAATTTCATTCTCACGAAGATGACCGAAGAGGGTGCTGATTATTCAGCAGCTCTTAGCGAAGCACAGCGCCTTGGTTTTGCAGAGCGTGACCCGACAGCAGACGTTGAAGGTTTCGATGCCGGAGCAAAAGCAGCAATTATCGCCAGCATTGCATTTGGTGCTCACATTGTCGCTGGCGATGTGTATCACGAAGGTATTAGCGGCATCACTGCTGCTGATATCGCAATCGCGAAACGACTTGGCTATGTAGTGAAGTTGCTTGCTATTGCTGAACAAGAGAATCAATCAGATCCGGTTGCTGTGCGCGTGCACCCGGCCATGGTTCCTTTTGCTCACCCGCTCGCAAGTGTTCGTGATTCATACAACGCAGTTTTTGTTGAAGGCGATGCAGTGGGCTCACTCATGTTTTATGGTCGCGGAGCTGGTGGTTTCCCCACAGCATCTGCAGTGCTTGGCGATGTCATTGATGCAGCTGTCAACTTGCGTAAGGGGACACACGGCACCATCGGCACATTTGCCCGAGTGCCTGTTTTGCCCATTGATGAAACGTCATCGCAATATCTCATCGGTCTTGACGTAGAAGATAAGCCAGGCGTTCTGCATGCCATTACTGGTGTGTTTGCGAGTCACGGAGTCAGCATTCGTGCTGCCGAACAAGAAGGTATTGGTGAAGACGCTCGTCTTGTCTTTATTACTCACCGCGCCAAAGAATCTGATGTTCAAGCCTGTGTGAGCGAATTCCGTAAGTCGCCAGCAGTACGACGCGCATCTGGTCTGATTCGCGTTATTGGCGAATAAATCATGAAGTACGTTTCAACGCGTGGTGCAGCGCCCGTTTTAGGTTTTGCAGATGTTGTTCTTGCTGGTTTAGCAAATGATGGCGGACTTTATGTTCCTGAAACTTGGCCAACACTTGGCTCAGTGACATCTGGTTCGTATGCCGAACTCGCCGCTTCAGTTTTTGTGCCGTATGTCGGAGCAGATATTGACAACGCCACCATGCTTCATCTGTGCAATACGGCGTATTCCACATTCCGTCACCCCGATGTAGTGCCGATTGTTCCGCTCGAATCAGGTCATCACCTGATGGAACTGTTTCACGGGCCGACACTCGCGTTCAAAGATGTGGCATTGCAGCTGCTTGGTCAATTGTTTGATCACATCCTCACGCAACGTAATGAAAAAGTCACAATTGTGGGAGCTACTAGTGGCGACACCGGTAGTGCTGCAATTGATGGCGTAAAGAATTGCGCCAACATCAACATCATCATTTTGTATCCGCATGGTCGTGTCAGTGATGTGCAGCGTAAGCAAATGACAACGGTTGATTCACCCAATGTGCGCACTGTCGCCATTGACGGAACATTCGATGATTGCCAAGACCTTGTTAAGGCCATGTTTAACGACGCTCCTTTCCGTGAAAAACACAATCTGTCCGCCGTGAACAGCATCAACTGGGCTCGAGTAATGGCTCAGGTTGTTTACTACTTCGAGGCAACTCGCAAAATGGGCGAACCGATTGATGTCACGGTGCCAACAGGAAATTTCGGCAATGTTCTCAGCGGTTGGATCGCAAAGCAGATGGGCGCCCCAATTCGCCGTCTCATCGTCGCCTCAAATGAGAACGACATTCTCACGCGTTTTTTCGACTCGCACGCAATGGCCATTACTGGAGTGCACCCAACACTGAGCCCCAGCATGGATATTCAAGTCTCATCAAACTTTGAACGTTTGTTGTTTGAGATGAATGATCGCGATGGGGCAGTGACTGCTGAACAACTCACTCGTTTCCGTGACAAGGGATTATCCGTTGAGCCCGATCAATACGAAAAATGGATTGCACCAACGTTCCGTGCGTCACGCGCAACGGACCACGACACTCTTGCAACGATTCGTTCCGTCTATGAAGACTTCGACATGTTGATTGATCCGCATACGGCAGTTGGCGTGAAAGTAGCGCGCGAGTTTGCTGAAGATGGTGTGCCGATGCTCACAATGGCTACAGCTCACCCGGCGAAGTTCCCTGATGCAGTAGAACGAGCAACCGGCGTGCGCCCTGGCTTACCAGAGCACTTATCGAACTTGTTTGACTTGCCTGAGTTCACTGTGCAATTGCCCAATGACTTGGCAACTGTTGAAGCCTTCGTTGCCGCGCAAGCGAAGTAACTAGTTACACGCCGCAGTTTTGCGTTAGGAACGTATTGAAGCGCGTTGATGCTTCGGTGATAGCTGGATCAGATCCGATTTTTGTTAAAGCATCACGGACTGTTGGCTTCTTAGCAATGGAAAGTAAGTCATATTTGTTTGCTTTGAAGATCTTGTTCATTGCAATGACGCCGTCAACCATCATGGTTGCATCTTTCTTCAATGAACTTGGTGCGAGAGTCTGCAATGTGATCGATAAGTCCGTGATCTTTGCCCAGGCTTCTGCCATCTGAGTTGGATCAGTAATAGCCGCAGGGTTTTCACCGTGTGGTCCAGCCATTGCTGCGTTTAGTTTTGATGAAGCGGCACAGAATTTTGCATAGACCGGATTCACTTTTCCTGAAGCGGTTTGAGTAGCAACAGATGACGCAGTGGACGAACTACTTGAGCCACCGCATGAAGCGAGAAAGAGAAGGAAAGCGATGACGAGTCCCGTAGAGCGGATAGGCATTATTTCATTCCTAAGAATTTGCCCACCTTGTTGCGGCGACCTGTGCGGGAGAGAGGGATTCCCGTTGCGCGCGACACCTTGCGCTTTGTGGCGGTGACGCCGAGGGCTCGTTTCCACGAGAAAGTAAGTCCAGGACCGAGTTTCATGAGTCTGACCGTACCAGTGGGGCACGCCTAGGTGTCAGGCATCGTTGTTGTCGGGGATACACCCCGCTAGGGTGATGGTCGCTCGGGTGTCCGAGTTCTCCCCGCCCAAGTCTTTGGGGGGTCGAGATGGAGTAGCTCCTTCAAACCTTTTGTCGGTGTGCCCAAACCCCTAGATCCAACCGTGGAACGGTTGAACGAAAGCAGGAAATCATGGCTGCAGAAGCTCTTGAGAAATCCGCCCTTGAATCCAAGGACAAAGATCAGTTGATGGCAATCGCCGGCGCCCTTGGTGTCAAAGCCGCTGCCCGCGATTCAAAGGCCACATTGGTCGACAAGATTCTGGAAAAAACTGGCGCCAACGATGCGCCAGCAGCATCGCCAGCTCCTCGCGGACGTGCGCCTCGTAATGAAGAGGCAACAGAAGAGTCTGATTCTGATGACGATCGTCCAACACGTGAACCACGTGGTTCACGCAATGATCGCGGTGACCGTGCACCTCGCGGTGAGCAATCATCGAATGAATCAGCAGAACCAATTGTGTATGTCGGAGCCGATGGCGAGCCATTGGCCGAATGGGAAATTGAATTAGCTCAGCACGAAGGTCGCACTGGCGAACTGAAGCAACAAGGTGCCGGACAAGGTCGTGGTCCTCGCAATGATCGCAATGATCGCGGTGACCGACCTGAACGCGGACCACGTCAGCAGAATCAGAATCAAGGCCAGCGTCAGCAAGGCCAAGGAAATCGTCAACAGAATCCAAACCAAGGACCTCGCCAACAACAAGGCGAAGGCGATTGGGATGCTCGCGGTGGTCGTAACAGCCGTCGTCGTCGTGGACGTAATGGTCGCGATGAAGGCCCACAGGGCGAAGATCGTTTTGAATCACGTGATGATGTCAGCAATGAACCAATCAGCACAGAGCCAGTCAAAGTAGAGGGTTACCTCGACTTGCGCGATGAGGGCTACGGCTTCTTGCGCATCGGTGGCTACATGCCAACAAGTCAAGATGCATACATTCCTGTGAAACTCACGCGCCAATTTGGTTTGCGTAAGGGTGACCATGTTTCTGGTTTGTCGCGTCCTGCTGGCCGTAACGAAAAGAACCCAGCAATGCTGGAGATTTACACAATCAACGGACAAGATCCTGAGAAGGCACGTCATCGTCCTCGCTTCGAGGACCTCACTGCATTGTTCCCTGATTCAAAGTTGCGTATGGAAGATCCAAGTGATCCAACAAACATGACTGCTCGCATCATTGACCTCATTGCGCCAATTGGTAAAGGCCAGCGCGGAATCATCGTGTCGCCTCCAAAGGCCGGCAAGACCACAGTGATGAAGACCATCGCTGCGTCAATCGAAAAGAACAACCCTGAAGTAAAACTCATCGTGTTGCTTATTGACGAACGTCCCGAAGAAGTAACCGACATGCGCCGCACCGTAAAGGGTGAAGTTGTTGCATCAACATTCGACCGCCCAAGTGATGAGCACACGCACATCGCTGAAATGGTGAGTGAAAAAGCAAAGCGCATGGTTGAGATGGGCGAAGACGTTGTCATCATCCTCGACGGAATCACACGTTTGTCACGCGCATACAACTTGGCAGCACCTGCTACTGGTCGCGTGATGTCTGGTGGTATCGATGCTGGTGCGTTGTACCCACCGAAGAAGTTCTTCGGAGCTGCACGAAATGTTGAAGAAGGTGGCTCGCTCACGATTCTTGCTACCGCGCTTGTTGATACAAACAGCCGCATGGACGAGGCAATCTTTGAAGAGTTCAAGGGAACCGGAAACATGGAATTGCGTCTTGACCGCCGCATCGCCGAACGCCGCGTTTTCCCTGCCATTGACGTTGATGCCTCAAGCACCCGTCACGAAGAACTGCTGTTCGAGCGCAAGCAACTCCAGCTGGTCTGGAAGCTACGCCGCGTACTCAGTGGCCTTGCCCAGGACGGAAACCCCGCTCCAGGCTTGGAAATGCTGATGGATCGCCTGAAGACCTTTAGCACCAACGACGAGTTCTTGGCCGAAATCGCTAAGACGCCTGGCGCCTAGTCCCGATACACTTCAGAGTCCGTTTCAAAGAGATGACAGAGATATGAAAACCGAAACACATCCTGAATACGCAGATATCAGCGTCAAGTGCTCATGTGGCAATACCTTCACCACACGCAGCAGCCGCAAGGTTCCTATCGTCCTTGAACTTTGCAACGAGTGCCACCCATTCTTCACCGGTAAGCAGAAGCTTGTCGACACTGGTGGACGCGTCGAGCGCTTCAACAAGCGTTATGGCGAGCGCACCAACGCACCTGCACGCCCAGAGTGATTTTTTGTGACGCGTGCGTCACAAACCTCCATCTGTACTCGTTATGACTGATGTGAACTCCGCCGATCTTGATCGTCGTTCCCGATTGCTCTCTATTAAGTTGCGGTCGCTTGTCCGTGAACATCTTGCACTCGCGTCTGATCCAGATGGCAGCAATGAATCTTTTGCTCTCGGAGCAGGTTTTCTTACAGCTGATGCAGTGTGGGTTTTGATCGATGCCGACGCCTCTCGATCTTTAGGTCCGGTGTTGGCGTGGACATCGCAATTCGAACGTCATGTGAATCTCTTGGTTGAAAACAACTCGGGTCTTCTTGCGCGCCGCGCCGCGTTGTTTGATGCCGATATCACGGTGTGGCACGTTGATGACCACACCATGACGCGCGCTATTGCTGAACCGCACTTGGTGTCTGTGGCTGCGACAGATTCTCATCTTTCATTCGTGGACATCATCGAATCGTCCGGTGCTGATGCACTTGTTGAACATGGTGTGGTTGTGGGCGAAGTGCGGGGACTTGAAATGTGTCGCGTCGTCGACGACATCACAACTGGTGATGTGCGATTAGAAGTGGGCATGGGCCGACATGATCGCGAAGCCTTCACCATGATTCACGGCGAATTACCAACCGCCCAAGCAATGCGCCAAGTAATTGACGCCGTATTGCCACACCGCACTGAAGGCGCTGATTCTCACCCGTTCAATCAATTTGGGGTTGAACGTCTTTCGCGTTGGAAAGCAATTAAAGATCCGTCGTCTATTGGTTTTTCTACTCTTGCCCCGGCTGACCCACCAGTACTGCGCACGAACGTGAAAGATTCTGTGCCATGTGTGGCAATTGGCCTCACAGGCGCAAAGCGTTTATCAACTGCTGTGTTTGTGCATGGTGTTGATCTTGACTGTGTGAGTTTTGCTGTTGATGCAGCATCACGTCTCGGCACTCAAGATGTCACCATCGCCGTTCGTCGTCGTGATGTCATTGCATCAATCGAGCGCTTGGCAAACATGGCATCAATTCAGGTACGACTTGCGTATCTAGCCTGAAGTGAAATCGGTAAAGGTGCAGGGCCCCATGAAAAAAATCATTAGAAAAGCACACCTTGCTTTCGTGCTTGCGCTAGTCGTGCTATCCGCATGCAACAAATCCACCGTGTCGCAGAGTGCTGACTTAACAGGAGCAACCGGATCTACGTCAACAACACTTCCTGTTTCCACCACAGTTCCGTGGGAAAAAGGTGCGCCAGAGGCTGCCTGGGCAGCATGGCTAACAACATTTGCAGTTGTCGATGCGTCGGAAATTTCTGAAAGTGAATGTGGAGTTTTTGCCATGCTGGTCACTGATGAGAGCCTTACCTTTTATTCGTGGGATGGCGTGCAGTGGTCAGACAAGTCAGATGTATTGGGCGGCGGTCGCGGCAAGTATCCACTCAAGGTCTATAGCTCTGATTACACAAATGATGGAGTGGTGGATTACTTCGTCACATATCGCACACGGAAAAACAGTGGGCCTACCTACGGAGGTTTTTTCACCATTCCATGGAGCGGAGACATGCGGTGTGTATGGAGTTGGGTTGATATTGACAACGGACGGGATATTTCGAAAGTGATTGATCGCCCTGAGGTTGACCAGCGAAAAGGCAAGGTCTACGCGGCTGGCTACGTGCATCGCCGTTACAGCACTCGCAGACAGTTGAAATATTCACCGTCAGCCAATTCTTTCGTGTTTGACGATGTGTTCCAGAAATAACACTGCGCCAACCCTCTAACCTTGTGATGCATGAACAGCCGTCTTGAATCCATTGAGCGGGACTACAACGAGCTTGAAGTAAGTCTTGGTAGTCCTGAGGTTCTTGGCGATCAAAATCGTCTGCGTGAAGCGTCCCGCAAATACAAGCAACTCACGCCCCTCGTGCAATGTATTCGTGACTTGTGGTCTGCGCGTGGCGATGCTGCAGCGGCAAAAGAACTCATGAATGAAACCACCGGTGATGAGCGCGAGTCATTTCGTGCAGAAGCAACGGCTGCTGAAACACGAGTGGAAGAACTCGAAGCACAATTGCAAGTGTTGTTATTGCCACCAGACGAAAACGACGGCAAGCCTGTCATCATGGAAATTCGTGGCGCTGAAGGTGGCGAAGAAGCCAACTTGTTTGCCCGTGACTTGATGGAGATGTACACCGCGTACGCCTCAAAGCGCGGCTGGTCTGTAGAGACTATGCAAATTGATAACTCGGAAATGGGTGGCATCAACCAAGCGACACTGATGTTCAAAGGTGACGATGCATGGAGCCATTTGAAATTCGAAGGCGGACCACATCGCGTGCAGCGCGTGCCTGCAACAGAGGCTCAAGGCCGTATCCATACATCGTCTGCCACGGTGGCTGTCATGGTGGAAGCTGAAGAACTTGACTTAGAAATCAACGCTAATGATCTCAATATTGACGTGTATCGCGCATCAGGTGCTGGTGGACAGCACGTCAACACCACTGACTCTGCTGTGCGAATAACGCACAAACCCACTGGCTTAGTAGTTGCGATGCAAGATGAGCGCAGCCAATTGCAGAACAAATTGCGTGCCATGACTGTGTTGCGGTCTCGATTGTTGAAATTGCGTCAAGAAGAACAAGAAGCCAAAGCATCAGTGGAACGCAAAGCACAAATTGGTGGCGGCGGACGTGGCGAAAAGATTCGTACGTATAACTACAAAGAAAACCGCATCACAGATCACCGCATTGGTTTTACGTTGTATCAATTGCAAGCTGCACTTGGCGGAGAACTTGACCCCGTGATCGATGCGTTGTCAGCAGACCTGCGGGCACGCCAATTAGCAAACAATGACTAATACAGACGTTCATGTCACCTGGCGTGAGATGGTGAAGCGCACCCAGGCCGAAGTAGGTGAGCGCAATGTTGCGCAATGGCTATGTGAACACGCAAGCGGATGTGACTCGGGTGAATTCACAGACATTCTTGACGAATTAGTCAGTGAGCGATCTGCTCAGCATCTACAGAGCATGCTGGCGCGGTATGCAGCAGGTGAACCATTGCAATACGTGATGGGGCGATGGGCGTTTCGTCGTCTTGATTTACTTGTTGATTCGCGCGTGCTCATTCCGCGACCTGAAACAGAACTTTTAGTTGAACATGTCACGCGGTACGCATTGCAAAAGATTCGCGATGTTGGCAGAGGCGTAACAATCGCAGACCTCGGTACTGGGTCAGGCGCAGTGGGGCTGTCGCTTTTGCATGAATTACCGTTCGAGTCTGCCGAAGTCTGGATGACTGATGTATCAGAAGATGCACTGCACGTAGCTCGTGCCAATGCTGCCGGGGTTGGCCGCAACGCAGTGGGCGCACGATTCGGACATGGACATTGGTATGCGGCGTTATCTGAAGACCTTCGAGGTTCACTCGACGCAATTGTTAGCAACCCGCCGTACATCGCAGCGGGGGACCCGTTAGTTGGTGACTCAGTTCTGAAGTGGGAACCGCACAATGCATTGTTTGCTGGTGCAGACGGACTGAGTGATTTACGAGTCGTCGTGTCTGGTGCCACTGATTGGTTAGTACCAGGTGGATTACTTGCGGTGGAGATGGGATTCACACAAGGAACTGAGGTCTCTCAGTTGTTCACGTCGGCAGGCTTTACCAAAGTTTCTGTACATAAAGATCTTGCAGGGCTTGACAGATTCGTGACTGGTTTAGCGCCGCGTTAACAGAGATTGCGCTGTAAGAATTCCAATTGGTGCAACAAGAGATTTTCCGCAACCACTTCTTGCGGCGTCATATGAGTAACGCCTGAAAGCGGAAGCACTTCATGCGGTTTACCAGCAGCTAATAACTCTGACGACAATTGCAACGTATGGGCGGCCACCACGTTGTCGTCTGCTAATCCATGTATGAGCAACAACGGTTGTTGGAGATGCTTTGCATCATTAAACAATGATGTTGCCTCATATGCACGTGCATCGATTGAAGGATTACCCAAGTAACGCTCTGTGTAATAGGTGTCGTAGAGGCGCCAGTCTGTAACAGGGGCGCCTGCGACAGCAGCATGAAAGAGGTCACTACGACGGAGAACCGCAAGTGCTGCGAGATAGCCACCAAAGCTCCAGCCACGAATTCCTACTCGTGAAGTATCGGCGCGCGGTTCAAGGTCGTTTAGGTCTCGCAAGATTTCTACTTGATCATCAAGAATCGGTTGAGCAAGGTCGTTCACAATTCCTCGCTCCCATGCGCTGCCTTTGCCAGGAGTTCCGGTTCCGTCAACAATTACAACAACAAAACCCTGATCGGCAAACCATTGCGATGAGTGATACGCCGCACGCGAGGCAACAACTCGTTGCGCATGTGGACCACCGTATGGGTCAAACAACACAGGCAACTTTGTGGAGAGTCCATCACGCGGCAAAAGTATCGCGACAGGTATTCCGCGAGGACCGACCGACATGATGCGAACGTTTGGTTGCACGAGCGAGGTTTCGGCTAACGAGGCAATGTTGTGAGATGCAGTCGGAGTATGAACAGTGAATTGGGCGCGTTCAGTGTCGAGTGTGGAAATTCGAGAGACGTAACAGTTCAGAGAACCACTTATTGAAACGACTCCGTGTGAGTGAGTAATTTGTTGAAGCTCGCCTTTGCTGTATGCCCATGCATCTGTTGCCCACGGCGTACTGATGTCATTTGCGATAAACACAATGCTGTCGCCAACAGATACAACGCTTCGTACTTGCAGTGTGGTTGGCGTGACGGCCGAGCCATTCACCACAAGACGACGCGCATCATCGCGATCTGAGCAGGTAACAAGAGTCCCGTCACGTTGAAGCGCAGGAACGCCAGGAACCAATTCAATCCACACATCATCTATATCGGAAGAAATGATTGTGGCTTTGCCGGTACCCGGATCAATGGAGTGGATATCGACCTTTTTCTGATCGCGTGTTTGTGTTTGCGCAATGAGTCCGGCGCTATTCCAAGAAACAGTATTGAGATATTCCCACGTACCTGAAAGCTCTACTGCGGTTGCGGTAGTTGTTGCTACAGAAATGATGTGAAGCGACACCACCGCATTTGGGGTACCTGCAGCGGGATACCTGTGTTCTGTTGCAGGTAATTCAGGATGTGCTGGATCTGCGATGTACCAAACGTCGATTGGTGAAACATCAACTCGGCATGCTGCAATCGATTGTGAATCTGGTGACCACCAATATCCGCGGAATCGCCCCATCTCTTCTGCTGCAATGAACTCAGCGTTACCCCACGAGATCGCATCGTTCGGATCTGATGTGATAACGCGTTCATTGCCGGCGAGCGATGAGACGCATAGTGACGTTCCACGCAAATAAGAAATGGTGCTGCCGTCAGGGGAGAGGCGTACATCAAACACACCAGGATCGATAGCGGGCAAAGTTGCGACTCCACTGAGAAGGTCAATCAAGACAATGCTTCCACCTAAGACAGTGACGGCGCTGGTGACGTCTTGATTGCACGCATAAGAGGTGACTCCACTTGCACCTTCACGAGCACGTTCGCGTTGACGGCGTTCGGCTGCAGTTAGTTCTGATAAGTCAGTATTCAGTGTGCGCGGATCAAGGAGTTCGCGTTCAATTCCTGTTGCAGTGTCAAGGCTCCACAAAGTGTTGACAGCATCAGACCCGGAGTGCGAACGAATGAAGATGACGCGAGAGCCATCTGGTGAAACAGTGAAATTGCGGGGTTCGCCGAGCGACAGTCGTTGAGTACGTGCGTATTGGCGGGGGAAAGTATCGCTCACGCGAGCAGAGTACCTGACTCGTCAGCGCGAACCGTGCGGCCCACCCATTCATTGATGCACATATCGCGACCAATGCCGACATCTGTGGTGTCAGCCCACGCGCGACGGCCATCAGCAAGGATGCACGATGCGATAGATCGCTCGGGGTTGCCTTCGCGGTCATGCATGACGGAGTATCCCTCAATTGTCATCTCGCCCGCTGCATCTGCAGGTGATGCAAGTGACCTGCGTGGCAATGCATCGATTTGATCTTGCGGATAGTCGTATGCGAAACCATTCTTCGGTGGTGTCGTTGCATAGACACCGAATGCATGTTTGGTGGTGTAACCGCCGTTGGCCCACACGAGGCCAGTGGCTCCGACTCCACTGCGTAATTCGTTTGTAACTGTGGCAATGGCGTGCATGACGTAGTTATTCCATGGTCCACCACCGAATTGAAGTCCGCCTGTGCGAGTGAGTTGTGCATTGATGTCAAGACCAAGCGACTTTGCACCAAGTTGTACGGCAGAAGGAAAGCATGAGTACAGATCAATAAGGTCAATGTCATTGATGGAAAGTCCGGCAAGTTCCAGTACGCGTCGTCCTGCTAGTTCGATTGCAGGAGTGTCATAGAAATGATTGCGGTGCGAAATGAATGCATGTTCGTGCGCATCGCTACCTGATTGAGGGAAAATCCAGCGATCACGAGGAACGCCGAGTGCAGTTGCTTTCTCGGCCGAACACAAAATGAGTGCAGCTGACATGTCAACGTCGTTGTTTGAGTTCATCAACTTCGGATATGGGAAACCAATCATTCGGTTGGTGTCAGAGGTAGTACGAATTTCTTCCGCTGTGTATTGCTTCTTTGACCATGCGTATGGGTTTGTAGCAGCCACTGCACTGAAGCGCGCATACAACTCACTGATATGAACTTGATGATCAGCGACTGACCGGCCCGACTGTGCACGAAGCGCAGTTTCGAACAACGGATAGATCTGAATTGGCATCATGATTTTGCGAGCCAACTCTTCTGGCATGTTCATGGTGAGGTCTTCAGAGACAAGAACGGGTGCAATGTCTGTTGTGCGCCAGTCCGGAGTAAGACCGGCCTTGTTGTATCGCGCACGTGTCCGAGTTGTTTCGCCGCCGGTCAAAATGACGAGATCGAGGTCGCCAGCAAGAATTTGGCGCGACGCAGCATTGACCAAAGTTTGTGGAGTGTTGCCACCCATGGCTGAAAGTCCTAATTCGCGAGGCGTCAGCCCGAGGTCTTCAGCGATGAAATGAGCGGGGTTGCCATATTTCCAGGACAGAAGGCTGACAACACGAATTGCATCAGGATTCGGCACCGATGAAAGCCCCGCATCAGAAGCTGCAAGGGTGATGGCTTCCACCATCATTGCCACGGGGTCGCGAGCGTCATCGAGACCCTCTGCACGCTGCACCACTTGGCCGGTGCCGATAAGAACGGGGGTACGTGGGTCAATTGTCATGCCATAACGCTAGGTCGTAGACATAACACCTCTACTACTGTGAATGAGATGTCCCGAATTGCAATTGGTGCCGACCACGCTGGCTACACCCTGAAACAGCACCTCATCGATGTGCTCACGAATCAAGGGCACGACGTCGTTGACCTCGGGACCCATTCCACCGAGAGCTGTGATTATCCACCTATTTGCGCCTCGGTCGGTCGTCATGTTCGCGACGGCAAAGCAGATCTCGGCATTGTGCTTGGCGGAAGCGGCCAAGGCGAACAGCTTGCAGCAAACAAAGTTCACGGAGTCCGCGCTGCATTGTGCAACGACTTGTACACGGCTCGTATGGCGCGGTCACACAACAACGCAAACGTTTTGTCGATGGGCGCACGAGTTGTTGGCGAAGGACTTGCGGAAGAAATTCTCTCAACGTTTTTATCAACCCCCTTCGAGGCAGGCCGCCATGAACGTCGCGTAGCGATGTTGGCCGAAATCGAGCAACAAGAATCGAGCAAGTAGTGCCTTTTCCTTCCGACACAGACCCGGACAATACGGTCTTTGATCTTCTTGAAACTGAACGCATTCGTCAAACCACAGGTTTGCAACTGATTGCCAGTGAAAACTTCACGTCACCTGCAGTGATGCATGCAACAGGTTCAATTCTGACGAACAAATACAGCGAGGGATACCCCGGTAAGCGTTACTACGGCGGAAACGTCAACGTTGATGAAATCGAAGCACTCGCAATTTCGCGAGTGAAGCAATTGTTTGGTGCTGAGCATGCAAACGTTCAGCCGCATTCTGGTGCAAGCGCAAATATGGCTGTGTATTTGGGTCTTTTGAATCCTGGCGACACTATTCTCGGTCTCAGTCTTGACCACGGCGGTCACCTCACGCACGGATCACCGGTTAATGCGAGCGGCATTCTGTACAACTTTAAGTCGTACGGGGTCACGTCTGGTGAAGAGCGAATCGACTTTGAAGAGATGCGCGATCTTGCTCTTGAACATCGCCCGAAGATGATTGTTGCGGGAACTACTAGCTATCCACGTCGACTTGATCCAGAGCCATTCAAAGCAATCGCTGATGAAGTTGGTGCGTTGTTGATGTTCGATATTGCTCACCTTGCAGGTCTTGTTGCCGGTGGCGCACACCCGAATCCCGTGCCATATGCAGATGTTGTCACGTTTACAACGCACAAAACATTGCGTGGCCCTCGCGGTGGTTGCATTTTGTCAAAGGCGCAATATGCACAAGCAATTGACAAAGCAGTATTCCCCGGTAGCCAAGGTGGCCCACTTGAGCATGCTGTTGCCGCAAAGGCTGTTGCATTCCGCGAAGCACTTGATCCATCGTTCTCTGTCTATGCACACCAAATTGTGAAGAATGCTTCGGCATTGGCAGCTGCACTTACCAAAGAAGGATTCCGACTTGTCAGCGGCGGTACAGATACACACTTAATGGTTGTTGACCTTCGTCCATTCGATGCTGAATGCACCGGAAAAGTTGCCCAATTGGTTCTTGATGAAGCAGGCATCACGTTGAACAAAAATACCGTTCCTGATGATCCACGAAGCCCATTCGTTACATCCGGAGTGCGTATCGGTACACCATCTGTAACGACACAAGGTATGACCGAAGCTGAAATGCCAATCATTGCTTCATTGATTGCAGAAACACTGCGTCATCGTGATGATGCTGCAGCGGTCGCCGCGGTGAAATCCAAAGTCGCCGCCCTCTGCGCCAAATTCCCTGTATATCCGCACAAACTGTGACGGAAACGATCCTGGTGAAACAGTCATCTAGGCTCGTCATCTAATGGGAGACACAAACGGATATCTCATCATCGGACTGTGTGCGATGTTTGTCACTCTGATCACGACGCCTGTTGTCAGATGGTATGCACGCGAACACAATTGGGTTGCATTGCCCGATGAGCGAAAAGTACACACAGTGCCGACTCCGGACGTTGGCGGTATTGCTTTGTTCGCCGGAGTTGTTGCTGCATTAGGACTTGCAATGCAAATGGATCGCTTTTCACCGTTGTTTCACGGCAATAGTGAACCAACTGGTGTGTTGCTTGGTGCATTAGTTGTTCTTGTCATTGGCACTCGTGACGATGTGAAAGAAGTGTCGGCTCCTGCTCGTGTAATTGCAATCGTTGGTGCGGGCATGATGCTTGTGTGGTTCGGCGTCACGATGTTTTATTTCCGCGTTCCTTTTTTGGGAGTTATTCAATTAGGTAATGACTGGATTCCTATTGTCACCGTTGTGTGGTTGCTTGGAATGGTTCAAGCAATCAACTTGATTGACGGGCTCGACGGATTAGCTGCAGGCATTGTTGCTATTGGTTCTACTGCGTTTTTCATTTACTCACGGCATCTTTCAGGTCTTGGTTTATTGTCCGAACCAAACATCGGACCACTAATTGCGATCATCACCGTTGGTGTGTGTATTGGTTTTCTTCCGTACAACTTCAATGGCGCAAGCATTTTCATGGGTGATGGTGGCGCGTACTTGCTTGGTCTTTTAGTTGCGGTGTCTACGAGCGTTGTCGGTGGGCGAGCAGACCCAACCACGCAAGCGTTTAGTGGTCAGACATATTTCTTTTTGGCACCTCTGCTTATTCCGCTGATCATTCTGGGAGTGCCAATTTTCGACGTTGCGTTTGCCATCGTGCGTCGCGTGAGCAAGCGGCAAGGTTTCGCTGAAGCCGATAAGGGACATTTGCACCATCGTCTGATCAATCTCGGTCATGGTCCACGTCGTGCTGTTGCAATTTTGTGGTTATGGACCGCACTGCTGTCAGCGTTAGTTCTCTATCCCGTCTTCAATAAGAGCGCCACCAACTTTGCTCCCTTTGGCCTCGTGGCCCTGGTCTTGTTTTTGTACACCGTGTTGCACCCAGACCTCAATCGCACATCAGAAGACGAATAATCAGGTCATCTGGTCTTCGGTTTGACCTGAGTTGCCGCGCCCGTCTAGATTGTTCTTTGTTTCACAAGGTCAAAATGACCCTTTCCCCCAAAGGCATCCGTTGAAATTACTTCCCAAGCCAAAAGCGCCTGTCGCCATGGATACCGGTGTTTCTCAAGGGATGGAACTGGCCGGAAGTGTCGTTGTCTTTTTTGGCATCGGATT
>CAIYTS010000060.1 GCA_903929185.1 uncultured Acidimicrobiaceae bacterium | reverse complement strand
TCATCAGGCTCTGGCATCGCTTCACCATCAGCAACATGAATTGCCGAATCAAGTAGCAACAAGAAACCAGCACCACCTGCATCGACAACACCGGCGTCTTTCAATACAGGCAACATGTCGGGTGTACGTGCGAGTGCGTCACGACCAGCAGTGCGTGCAGCTTGCAGCGTTGCGGTCAATGTTGCGCCATTGCTGACAGCAACAGCGGCCGCATCTGCCGATTCACGCACCACCGTGAGAATTGTTCCTTCGATTGGCTTAAGTACTGCTTCATACGCAGCAGCCGAAGCACGCTTCAGAGCTTCTGCCATTCGCGATGCATTGACTTTGCCATCGGTGGATTCGCTAATCGTGCTGACGAGCCCGCGCAGGATTTGGCTGAGAATGACGCCGCTGTTTCCCCGGGCCCCCATCAGCGACCCATGGCTGATTGCCTGGCACGTGGGTGCCATGGCGTGATCGGCGCCTTCAAGTTCTGCCACGACCGCATCGAGCGTGCGGGCCATATTGGTGCCTGTATCGCCATCGGGAACCGGATAGACGTTCATTCGGTTGATGCCTGGGGCATGAGCTTTCATCGCATCGCGGAAGGTCACTACCGTTTGGCGGACCTCGTCTGCACCGAAGAGTTCCATGGCTGCCACAGAGTTGAGGCTAGTAAAGAAGGAATGCCCTTTGCGTATCTCACGGCGAAATCACGAGATATTTGCCACTTTTCCCTGAATCTCTGCCATTCCTAGTTGGGGGGTCTTTGATCTGGCTGATACATTAAGAAACTGCGTTCGGAAGACGTACATCGTCTTCCCATAACCGAAGAGGATTCCAAAATGGCTGCAGTATGTCAAGTGTGTGGCAAAGGCCCATCGTGGGGAATGTCAGTGTCTCACTCACACGTGCGCACCAAGCGTCGTTGGAGCCCAAATATCCAACGAGTTCGCGCCATGATCGACGGCACTCCCCGACGTGTACACGTCTGCACCGGCTGCATTAAGTCCGGCAAGATCACCAAGGTCGGCCGCTAAGGCCATTGCCATGCAAGGTGTTATCAAGGCATTCGATCCAACAAGCGGAGACGGTGTCGTTGTATGTGACACCGACCTAGCTGATTACACCCTTGCGCCCAATGCGCTTGAGGGCTCCATCTTTCGTATGTTGCGCCAAGGCCAACGTGTCGTATTCACTCTTGATGCCTCTGGGCGTGCCACACGTCTCAGCCTCGGTTCAGAGTCCGATATGGGCACGCCCGCTGTTTAGTTCTTAGACTCTTTCTATTCACCGGTTCCCCCCGAACCTTCACGTAAATCCAAGGATCGCTCATGGCTGCAACTACTGGCAACGCACGGCTCACTCAATGGGTGAAAGATTGGGCAGAGGTCCTTCAACCTGACGCCATTTATTGGTGTGATGGTTCCGCAGATGAGTACGAACGTCTCTGCCAATCATTAGTTGACGCTGGCATCTTCACAAAGCTTGACGATGCAAAACGGCCGAATAGTTACTGGGCACATTCTGATCCAGGCGACGTTGCTCGCGTGGAAGACCGCACATTTATTTGTTCAACTGATGAATCTGATGCTGGCCCAAACAACAACTGGCGTGAACCATCAGAGATGCGCGCAGAGATGATGAGTTTGTACAAGGGCGCTATGAAGGGCCGCACTATGTACGTGGTTCCATTTTCAATGGGGCCTCTCGGATCACCGATTGCACATATTGGTGTTCAGCTTTCAGACAGCGCTTATGTTGCTGTCAACATGCGCATCATGACCCGTATGGGCCAAGGCGCACTTGATGTTCTGGGAAACAACGAATGGGTGCCGTGCGTGCATTCAGTGGGTGCTCCCCTTGCACCTGGTCAGCAAGATTCTGCTTGGCCGTGCAATCCTGACAACAAGTACATCGTTCACTTCCCTGAGACTCGCGAAATCATGTCGTACGGTTCCGGATACGGCGGCAACGCATTGCTCGGAAAGAAGTGCTTTGCACTTCGCATCGCTTCAGTGATGGCACGCGATGCAGGTTGGCTTGCAGAGCACATGTTGATTCTGAAACTTACGAACCCAGCAGGTGCATTCAAATACATCGCTGCTGCATTTCCATCTGCGTGCGGAAAAACAAACCTTGCAATGCTCGTGCCAACGATTCCCGGCTGGAAGGCCGAAACAATCGGAGATGACATTTGCTGGATGAAGTACGGCGCTGATGGTCGCTTGTATGCAATCAACCCAGAATCCGGTTTCTTTGGTGTTGCACCAGGAACTGGTTACGACACCAATGCCAATGCCATGGAAACCATGACAAGCAACTCAATCTTTACCAACACTGCACTGACACCAGCTGGCGATGTCTGGTGGGAAGGCATGAGCGACAATGCTCCTGCACGTGCAACCGACTGGAAAGGCAATGCATGGAATCCAGAAGTGGAAACTCCTGCTGCTCATCCGAACGCTCGTTTCACAGCTCCTGCATCACAGTGCCCATGTATCGCACCTGAGTGGCAAGACCCAGCTGGTGTTCCTATCTCAGCCATCTTGTTCGGCGGACGTCGTCGCACCACAGTTCCTCTCGTCACTGAAGCATTCGACTGGGATCACGGCGTATTCCTCGGCAGCATCATGGCGTCTGAGACAACAGCTGCTGCTGGCGGTGCTGTTGGCAACTTGCGCTTTGACCCAATGGCAATGCTTCCCTTCTGCGGATACAACATGGCCGATTACTTCGGACACTGGCTCAAGGTTGGGGCTGCCACCAAGAGCGAAAACCTTCCAAAGATTTTCTTTGTGAACTGGTTCCGTCGTGATGAAGATGGTCGCTTCATGTGGCCGGGATACGGGGAAAACAGCCGCGTACTCAAATGGATCTTTGACCGTGTTGACGGAAAAGCAAATGCAACAAAGACTGCAATTGGCTACTTGCCATCCCCTGCGGATATCGATGTCTCTGGCCTCAATGTCACTGATGCTGACATGAACGCTTTGTTGTCAATCGATGCAGAAGGCTGGAAATCAGCATTGCCGCAAATGCGTGATCATTACGCTCAATTCGGCGCAAAGCTTCCAGCACCATTAGCTACTGCACTGAATGAACTTGAGTCGTCACTCAAATAATTAGGCGCGGCCTACCAGCATGGCGCGAATACCGAGCCCCATGAGGAACAAACCACCAAAGCCATAGAGCAAGTACGTCTTGTTCTTGAGTTGATGGCGATAGCTGTAAATAATTGCGACCGCCATAATGGCCACAAAACCGTAGAACGCATGGAATGCAGGAAACTCGAGCTTGTTCTTGTTGACCATGATGACGCCAAGAGTTACTTGGATGAAAATGGTGAACTCTGCAACGCCTGTGTACCACCAGAGTGCACGAGTACGTAGTGGCGTGATTTTATGGGCAGCAAGTGCCCATATGCCAGCGAGGCCGTTGCTGATAATTGCAACCCAAGCCCAGGCTTTATGAATGTCGAGAATTAGCAGCGAAAGCACGATGTAAATCTACCTAGCGAATAAGCGTGTCGGCTTCGTTGCCAGACTCAATCAGGACCAATTTGCCGTCGACAACTTCAAAAGTCGTGACCGAACAATTGTCAAGGCTGGCGATGACCATTGCGTCATTGTCTGTCGCAACGCCAATCACCGCATTGATTGCAATGAAATGACTAAAGACCACCGTGTCTGTCGTGATCTCTGCGACACGTTGTGCAATTGCTTCGCGGTAGTCGAGGTAATGAGATCCTGAACGTGCTGCAACTTCTGACCACGTGCCGGCCATCGCTTCGCGCAACCAGTCGCCTCGGTTTTCCAATGTGTAATCAGCTGGTGACGGAATTTCTCCGACGAGCGGTTCGATCACAACATCTTGTTTCCATGCAGTAGCTAACGGAAACGCAGTTTGTTGACAACGCAGTAACGGACTCGACATCACCGCTAGTGGTCCGAGTGATGACAACTTTGACGCAACAGCAAGCGACTGGCTGCGACCGAGATCATCAAGACCTGGGTCTGGATCAACATTCCATCCGGCAGCGGCACGTCCGTGACGCACCATGTACACACGCGTCATTCGAAAATCCAACCGTCGCGCATTGGTTCATTGCTCTTCGGGTCAATGAACCATTCGTTGCCAAATTGAGCCGCAAAACGTTCGTCGTCCATTGCCATGAAAAAACCAGAGTCACTTAACTGACTGGCATGACATTTCATTGCAGCGCGCTTCAATGGCGCGTATTTCACTACGTCAACTTTGTAGTTGATCTCTGACTCAAGTGTTCCCATTGGGTTGCCGTCATCAGCCGGACCATCAGCGTTAAACCCTTCGTCCTCTTTTATCAGCCCTGCAGCTCGAGCCGCATCGATGCCGCGACGGATTTGATCGCGGTTCATCGTGCCTTCAAGGACGCGCACTGGCACTAACTCAGCGGCGCGATGCCCCACCTTGTGCACCATGATGTGATCGGGGTGACCGTACCCACCATGCCAGTCATATGTAGTGAGAACGTCTGCGTTTTCTTCGCGCAATACTTCTGCCAGTTTGTGAGCTGCATCGTCAAGTGAGGCATTGCAGAATGCGCCTTCGTTTGTGTTCTGTTCCCAGCCAGTCATTCCGCTGTCTTCATAACCGAGCCACACCACACGATGTACCCCGAGAGTCTCTGCTGATTTCAGGGTTTCTGCGTGACGAACTTCGACGAGAGTTTTACCGGCTGGCATATCTGCAGGAATTTCACCATGGTCTCCGTTTGTGGCAACTACCAAAACAACGCGGTGCCCTTCGGCCGAGGCGCGTGCGATGGTGCCCCCAGTACCGATGCATTCATCATCGGGGTGAGCATGAAAGCAAACAAGTGTTGACACTTATGCCTGCTTCGCTGCGCCACTAGCAAGCAGAGCATCGACATTGGCAACTCCCCAGTCACGCAGCACTTCGACAGTGTGTTGTCCGGCATGAGCCGATGGACGTGCGATCTCAGGGACTGTACGTGAAAAGCGAGGAGCAGGTGCTGGCTGCATGTGGCCATTGACATCGATAAAAGTCTTGCGCTCAACGTTGTGTGGGTGTGCAGCAGCTTCGCTCATGGTGAGAACCGGGGCAAAACACACATCGGTTGCTTCCATAATTGAGCACCACTCGTCACGAGTCTTTGCTTTCATTACTTCTTGCAAACGGATCTTCAACCCTGGCCACATTGACTGATCCATTTGCTTTGCAAAATCAGCATCGCCTTCAAGCCCAGTGAGCTTCATGAGTTCTGCATAGAACTGGGGCTCAATAGAACCGAGCGAGATGTATTTGCCATCGGCACATTCAAAGACGTCGTAGAAGTGTGCGCCAGTATCGAGAAGGTTTGTGCCTGGTGCATTTTCATTGAAGATACCCATTGACTTGAACGACCAAAACATGGTCATCAGTACCGCGGCACCGTCCACCATTGCGGTATCAACAACTTGACCCTTGCCCGACTTCTGTGCTTCAAGCAATGCACACACGACGCCGTATGCAAGAAACATTCCACCGCCACCAAAGTCGCCCACCATATTCAGTGGTGGTACTGGCGCTTCACCTGCGCGAGCAAAATGTGCAAGCGAACCAGACAATGAGATGTAGTTGATGTCGTGGCCGGCAGCTTGGGCGTACATGCCCTCTTGTCCCCAACCTGTCATGCGACCAAACACAATGCGTGGGTTACGTGCCTGACACACATCAGGCCCAACACCAAGACGCTCCATCACGCCCGGGCGGAACCCTTCGATAATGGCATCTGCTTTTTCAACGAGCTGCAACAGTGCTTCAACGCCTTCAGGGCTTTTGAGATCCAGGGCGATGTTCTTTCGTCCGCGCAACATCAAGTCACCCGCAGGTGTTGACGGCGGCGTGCCACGTACAGCTTGTGCGCGATCAACTCGAATGATTTCGGCACCCATGTCAGAAAGCAACATGGCAGCAAACGGACCAGGTCCGATGCCGGCGATTTCTATGATCTTGTATCCAGTAAGTGGTCCAGACATAACGAATTCCTTTTGTAGTTGTGTATCGATGATTTATGAAGCGCGGCGCGTATGTGATGCGATTGCATCAACAAAAATTGGCCACAGTGGCAGCGGCACGTCATGACCCATATCAGTGACGTACATAAATACTGAACCGGGAATGAGTTCTGCAGTGCGTTCGCCACCTGATGGTGTGAGCAATTGGTCATCACGGCCGTGAATAACAAGAGTCGGAGTATTCAAGGCACGAAGCTTGTCGCTGCGGTCGCCTGATGCATAAATCGCAGCAAGTTGACGATGCGAACCTTCTGGGTAAAAACTTCTGTCAAATTCACGAGCAGCGCGAGCTTTTGCTTCATCGAGATCGAAGTACTTCTTTGAGCACCACACGCTCCAGTTCTGCGCACTTTCAATGTACGTGGCGCGATCAGGAGATGGCGGAGCAAGCAATGCAGTTAGTGCAGCTTCCGTTGGAGTTCCGTATGCAAGATCACCGGGAACTGACATGATGCTTGTGAGGCTCTGTGTGCGATGCGGGTGCTCAATGGCAACGGTCTGAGCAATCATGCCACCCATTGATGCACCAATGATGTGCGCCTTCTGGATACCGAGATGGTCGAGCACGCCCATTGCATCTGCGGCCATGTCAGACAATGTGTATGGCACTGGCACTGTGACGGGGTCTCCCATGGCTGCCTGCATCGTGACTTTGTCAGTTTCCACCATGACGCCATCATGTTTATACGACAAACCACAATCGCGATTATCGAAGCGCACAACGTGAAAACCCTGCTCAACGAACAAGCGCAAAAACTCTTCAGGCCATGCGGTCATCTGGGCCCCAAAACCCATGATCCACAGCAGTGTGGGATTCTTTGGATCACCCAAAGTGTCGTATTCAATATTGATTCCGTTTGGCAAGATGGCTTGAGACATCTGTCCATTCTCACAGGTAGGCAGGCCTCTGTGAAAAGCGGAGAATTCAGCTGAGCAGGCGTCTCTTTTGCTCAAGGAATTCATCATCAGTGATGCTTCCTCGGTCGCGCAACGCTTCTAGGCGTTCCAGTTCCCCTGCGATACTCATCGAGCCTGGTGTGGCCTCTGATCGGCTTCCACCACGGGACTGAATGGTGGAGTGAATGATGTTCTGCACTCTCTCAGGCTGGGCGATATCAGTAAAAGTCTGTTGGCCATCTTTGCCGCCCGATTCGATCAGCAAGTCACCGACTCCGAGCATCCGCTCAAGAACTGATTGTCCGAAGTTCACGTTATTCACGCGTTCAAGTGGGATTTCGACCCCGTCACGTGACACAACGCCTTGTCGATAAATGAGCCGATGAGATGTGACAACGAAATACGTGGTGCGCCATTTGATGAGTTGCACCAGAACCCAGGCAGCACTGACGATGATGGCTGCCATGCCTAAATACCCAACAGCGTCTTGGAAGAAACCAGTAGGCATCTGAGCCTTCAGCATCAGCGTCAGGAACATAGACCCAAGAAGAGTTGAGGCCGATGACCCGAAATACCACCAGTGCGGATGGAGGTCTAAAACGATTGTTTCGTAGTCATTCAGCAGTCGCCGAGGAAAGGGCATGGAAGAAAGGGTACAACCGCCTAGTTTCAAGGCGTGACATTCCTGCATCAGCCCCAGACAGAATCAGGCCACTCGGCCGACTCTGTTCTTGCCGGCCTCGATGCCCAACAGCGTGAAGCCGTTACTGCACCAATCGGAATTGTCGTGGTGCGCGCCGGTGCTGGTTCTGGCAAAACAACTGTTCTCACTCGGCGCATTGCGTGGAGAACGTTGTCCGGCACTGCAGATATCGAAAAAACTCTCGCCATTACTTTCACGCGACAAGCAGCAACTGAAATGCGCACACGTCTTGCACGATTTGAACTTGAAGGGCGTCCCACCATTGGCACGTTCCACGCCATTGCTCGGCGATTGATGTTGCAGAACCTAGAAGACCGCAACAGACGTGCTCCAGTCATTGTCAACAACAGATCGTCACTGATGTCTTCGTGCATGGGTGATGATGCCAAACATGGTGGCGTCCTTGACATGTTGTCAGCAATTGATTGGGCGCATGCGCACATGATCGCGCCTGATGCCGCGGCCTCGGCACTTGCATCTGCCGGAATGAAAGTGCCGCTTCCTGCTCTTCGTTTTACGGAGGTCTTCAAAACCTACGAACAAACAAAACGTAAGCGCGGTGTTATTGACTTGAATGACTTCATGACCTCTGTAGTCACTGAGGCAGCCAAGGATCCGCGATTTGTTGAGTCGATTCGTTTTCAATTTCGCCACGTGTCTGTTGATGAAGCGCAAGACATGAACCCACTGCAATACGCATTCCTAAAAGTTCTCTTGCCTGCAAACCCCGATGTGTTTTTAGTGGGCGATCCCAATCAAGCAATTTACGGATTCAACGGCGCAGACAAAGACTTGTTCGATTCACTTCCAGGGTTCACTACTGGTGCCAATGTGGTGTCTCTGCCTTCGAACTATCGGTGCACTCCGGAGATTGTAAAGATTGCAGTTGATTCGCTCGCCAAGGATGGTCAAGTCGCAAACGCAGTGTCGCAACGCCCTAGTGGTGCAGTGGTGCGACTAGAGCGATGCGCAACCGAAACAGCAGAACAACAATTAATTACCAAACTCGTGACGCGGGCGCATTCCTCCGATCGATCATGGAGCGATATTGCGGTACTCGTGCGCATCAACACTGTGGCCGACGGCATTCGTGACCAACTGATTGCTGCAGGTATTCCTGTTCGTTCATCACGCAGAGGTGGAGCATGGGCACGCGCAGTTGCTGCTGCCACTTCGTTGACTGGCCGCGATGATTTAGCCACATGGGCTGCAGACATCCTTGATACGGGTGAATACACACCAGATGATGCTGACTTCCAAATTGCGAAATTGGTGCGAGATTTTCTCGATGCACATCGCTCTGGCGGAGTTGATGGCCGCACCTTCGGATCCTGGCTTGTGACATCTGCAGACATTGCAGAAACAGACGGCGTTGAAGTACTCACCTTTCATGCTGCAAAAGGACGCGAATGGTCGTACGTCATCGTTGCCGGAATGGAAAAAGGTCTACTTCCCCACCGCAGCGCCCGCACCGGTGCTGCCCGCAGTGAAGAGGCACGCCTTGCCTATGTTGCGCTCACCCGTGCCGCCGATGAACTTGTAGTCACGTGGACCGACCAACGCAATACCAAGTCTTCTGGGCCGTCGCCCTTCTTGCCCTCAGTCACGACGTCTGTTCCCGTGGTCGATGCACCACCCGAAGAGTTGCGTCGTATCGCTCGTCAACGCCCTAACAAAGATCCGCTTGAGGTTGCAATTGAAGAATGGCGCCAACAAAAAGCCCGTATTGGCCGCATGGAACCAAACGGCATTTTGACAAGTACTCAGATGCGAAACATTGTTCGCGATAAACCAACTACAGAAGATGCCGTCGCTGCGATTACCGACATTATTTTCGCTCGCCGTTATGCGGCGGAACTGATTGAAACTATTAACTCTGCGCTGGGCCGCTGAGGTCGCGACCCTTTCGCAGTTTGTCCATCATTTCAGTGGGCATTGACAAGAAAACAGCTTCAGCTTCTGCGCACAATGTGTCGCCGATGTGCGAGGTTCCTTTTGTAAAAATTTTGCGTCCTTCGATGCGATCAACCCAACCGCGATACACAATTTCTTGATGCAGTGGCGTTGGTGCGCGGTACTTAATAGTCAATGTTCCGGTCATGCCAGGACGACCTGTCAGTGACTGGGTCATTCCGAGAACTTCATCGAAAGAGGCTGCGATGTATCCGCCGTGCACATGACCAGGAGGTCCTTCATAGGGCTCAGTGAAAGTGGCCCTGCCTGAGATCGAGCCGAATTCGCCAAATGATTCATCTTTCTCCATCGTCATCGGCATCGACAACGGATTCATAGCGCCATAGAAAGGACTGCGGTCTGTGAAATGAGATTCGGCGGCTGCACTTCCAGGAATGCCGCCAGGTGCATTGATGCTCTCGAGCGCCTTTGAAATTTGATCAATCGCAGTATCGATGTCTTCATTTCGTGCAGTTGACATAAACGAATCAAGAATCAGCTGACGTGTAACTGCTGCCAGACGAATACGTGCCTTATCGGCATCAGTCAGTTCTGAATTTCGGTCATGGAACGAAGGAAACGAGACGCCTTCAGATCGTTCCGAATCTGAATTGGTCACCGTGGACCTACTGTCAACAGCACGGGTGCATGATCACTTGGCTTTTCACCTTTACGTGCATTGCGGTCCACTTCTGAAGACACTGACCGTTCAGCAACTGATTTTGTGGCAAGCAACAAGTCAATACGCATGCCGTGACCTTTATGGAATGACCCATTGCGGTAATCCCACCATGAATACAAGCCAGCTTCATCGTGAAATCTGCGATACGTATCTTCCATACCAAAAGCATTGACATGAGCTAACGCATCTCGCTCTGGCTGACTGACATGAGTGGCACCTTCAAACGCCGCCATGTCATACACATCGCGATCTTCAGGAGCAATGTTGAAGTCCCCTGCAACCACTACGTCATCGGTCGGCGAGCACGACGTATCAAGGTGTTGACGTAAACGTGACATCCACGAGAGTTTGTATTGGTAGTGATCATTGTCGAGTTCACGACCGTTTGGTACGTACACAGAACTCACGCGCACTCCCCCGCATGTTGCAGAGATGATTCTGGCTTCATGGTCAGGCTCAACACCATCGGCAAAGTTGGCAACAACGTTGTCAAGACCAACGCGAGACAAAATGGCAACACCATTCCATTGGCCTTGACCAAAGTGGGCACTTTCATACCCAAGTTCCGCAATGGCTTCTGTGGGGAACTTGTCTTGGGCCAATTTGGTTTCTTGCAGACACACCACTTCAGGCGTGTTTGCTTCTAACCATTCCTGTACACGAGGCAAACGAGCCTTCAGCGAATTGACGTTCCATGTAACAATGACCACGCCACGACGGTAGTAGGAATCGCCCTACATTGACCAACTGGGGTGCGATTAGCGCTTTTTTGCAGGCGCCTTTTTGGCAACAGCTTTTTTGACTGGTGCTTTGGTCGGCGCGGCCTTTTTCACTGCGACAACTTTTTTCGCGGGCGCCTTTGCAGCAACAGATTTTTTCACTGGTGCTTTCGCTGCAACAACTTTTTTCGCGGGCGCAATCTTCTTCGCTGGTGCCGACTTCTTTACTGGCGCAGCTTTCTTGTTGGGTGCCGCCTTCTTCGCAGTTGACGGCTTACCCGATGGCTTCACAGAAGAGTCAACAACGCCCGGCACAGCAAGATCAACACTGCGACGAGCGGGTGTGTAGCCCACCACAGTCAGTGTCACTGCATCACCAAGATTGAAGATGTCGCGAGCACTGCGCGGTTGTGGAGTTGCCATGTTACGAAGAGGCACGTACCCCGAAATATCGCCGATAAGAGCTGTAATACCGTTTGCCGCATAGGAATTAACGACAGCTTTTACTTTTGATCCGACTGGATGCTTTTCAACAAACTGCAAAAACGGCATCAGTTCATTGACCATCTTTGCCTTCACACTCGGTGGTGGAGCTTTTGGAACCGGCATTGGCTTGCTTGCTTCCGGACTTGCGCTCGGAGATTCCTTCTTCACGACTTTTCCTGTTTTCACAGAACGACGACTTGTTGCGCCGCGCACCGGAAGTCGCTCAACAAACACCCAGCCAACTAGCGGCACCGGCTTTCCGCCAATGAGACGACCTTCATCGAACAGCCACTTGTACTTGCCATGGAATTCTTGGTAACTGTCATTCGACAGGATGGACGCATTCACTTTGTCGGCGATTGCCAACACGAACGCATCGCCGCGACCAACAGCACCTGCAGGAGGAGCAACGAGTTCATTGTTGGCAATTGCCTTTTCGAATTCAGCAGACTCTTTTTTGGCGATGCGATGTCCAAAAGTGGCGTCGACAACGACTGAGACCTTGGCGTTTTTGAATTCATCCATTAAGGCCATGACGGCTTCGTGGAGTTGGGCAAGACTGGGCACGGATCGACCCTCGGTAGCAATATTCGATCCGTCGACGATGATGTGTTTTGTCACCCATTCAGTCAACCACCCGAACCCGCCATCTGATGGGCAATCCGTCTAGCCTGTCGCCCGTGATACATAAGGAAATTCGTGCCGTCCTCTGGGATTTCGGAGGGGTCATCCTTTCCAGCCCTTTTGAGGCCTTTAATCGCTATGAAACAGCAGCAGGACTGCCGTTAGACCACATTCGACGAGTGAATTCCACCAATCCTGATGGGAACGCCTGGGCCCTTCTCGAGCGAAGCGATATCTCACCCCTCGAGTTCGACGCACTGTTTGCCACAGAGAGCGAGGCCCTTGGCCACCGGATTCCCGGAGCCGATGTACTGGCTCTTCTGGCAGGCGATGTACGTCCGGCCATGGTGGCAGCCCTTGATCACGTCATCGCCTCTGGGTATCGCACAGCGTGTCTGACAAACAACGTGGTGTCCACAGCGCCAGATCCGTCACCACGACAAATTGAAGTCGCTGCAATCATGACGAAGTTTGATCATGTTGTGGAAAGCAGCAAGGTTGGTTGCAGAAAGCCTGAACCACGTTTTTATGAGATCGCCTGCGAACTTGTCGGCGTATCACCCGATGAATGTGTTTTTCTTGACGACTTAGGCGTGAACCTAAAGCCCGCAGCAGCAATGGGCATGCGCACCATCAAAGTCGGAGACCCAACTATTGCTCTTCAGGAACTGTCAGACCACTTGGGTCTTCGTTTTTAACATCCAGAAAAAGTGTCGTCCATAAGGTCGACATGTTCTTGGTCATGAATGGCTTTTGAACCAGTTGCAGGACTACCTGCAGCAACACGAGAAGTATGCCGCAGGTCGTACCCACGTTCTTTCACGCGCCAGATGCGGTGTTCGACGAAATGCCATGCACCCATGTTTTCTGGCTCTTCTTGCAACCAGACAATCTCTTTTGCATTCGGATATGAATCGATCATGGAGTTGATCTGATCAATCGGGAACGGATACAGCTGCTCTACACGAATAACAGCAACTGGAGCCTTGCGCTTATCGCGTTCTGTAATTGCGTCCCACGCAACTTTTCCGCTACACAGCACAATGCGCTTTACAGAGGCCTTGTCCGAGACGAATGGATCATCAAGAACTTCCTGGAAAGAACCTGTTGTCACATCCTCGAGACGTGAGCGGCTTTCTTTCATACGAAGTGGCTGCTTTGGAGTGAACATGATGAGCGGTTTGCGAATATCGCGGTGAAGTTGACGACGCAACACGTGGAAGAACTGAGCAGCCGTTGTTGCATTAACAACTTGGATGTTGTCTTCTGCACACGACTGCAGGAAACGCTCAACGCGCGCACTGGAATGTTCAGGACCTTGTCCTTCGAAACCATGTGGCAACAACATCACTAAACCATTTTGCTGTTTCCATTTATCTTCCGCTGCGACCAAGTATTGGTCAAGAACGATCTGAGCACCGTTGACGAAGTCACCGAATTGCGCTTCCCACATGGTGAGGGTGTTGCGATTCGTGTGTGCATAGCCGTATTCGAAACCGAGAGCTGCATACTCGGACAAGAGCGAGTTGTACACCCAGAACTTTCCTGTTGCGCCTGGCAACTGCTGCAACGGAATAAAGTCGGTTTCGTTTTCGTAATCAACCAATGCTGCGTGACGATGCGCGAATGTTCCGCGGCGAGAGTCCTCACCCATTAAACGAACGTCGAAACCTTCCATCAACAATGACCCAATGGCAAGTGCTTCACCAATTGCCCATTCGAAATCGCCGTCTTTTTCATACGCAGCTTCGCGCGCAGCAAACTGGCGAACGAGCTTTGGATGAGGCGTAAAATCTGCTGGGTAATTTGTCAACTGATTGAAGATTCGATCAAACGTTGCCTTATCGATAGCGGTATTGACATGAGGCAAGACGCCAACTGGTACTGGTGGTTTTGCAACCTTCACCTTTTCCGGCGCATGTGATCGAGTGTCATCAAGTGCTGTTTGCAACTTGCTCTGATAATCCTGCAATACCTGTTCGGCCACTTCGAGGCTGATGTCGCCACGCTTCACTAATTGCTCGACATACATTTTGCGAACACTGCGCTTTTCAGCAATGGCCTTGTACATCAATGGTTGTGTGTAGCTCGGATCGTCGCCTTCGTTGTGGCCATGCAAGCGGTAACAGAGCATGTCGATCACAACGTCTTTATGGAATTTTTGACGATATTCAAATGCAAGACGCGCAACACGTGCACACGCTTCTGGGTCGTCACCATTCACATGGAAAATCGGAGCCTGGACAGTCTTTGCAACATCTGTGGCATACAGCGACGAGCGCGCATACTTCGGTGCTGTGGTGTAACCAATTTGGTTGTTCACGACTAAGTGAATAGTGCCGCCAACGCGATAGCCGGAGATATCGCTCATGGCGAGACCTTCAGCAACAATGCCCTGACCTGCAAACGCAGCGTCACCATGCATCAGAAGTGGCAGCACGCTGTATGCGAACGGAGGTTCAATCTTGTCTTGTTGCGCACGAACCATTCCGAGAACAACACCGTTGACTGTTTCCAAATGGCTTGGGTTTGCTGCAAGCTCGATATCGATTTCATTACCGGCAGCAGATGTGTACGTACCGTGAGCACCAAGGTGATACTTCACGTCTCCACTTCCTTGCACAGAATCAGAACTGATGTGACCTTCAAATTCCTTGAAGATCTGCTCGTAGTTCTTACCCATCACATTTGCAAGAACGTTCAGTCGACCACGATGCGGCATACCAACGACAACACCATCAAGGTTCTGGTCAGCTGCTGCAGAAACAATCTCGTCAATGATTGGAATCATTGATTCAGAGCCTTCAAGACCGAATCGCTTGGTACCAACATATTTTGTTGCAAGGAATTTTTCGAAAGCTTCAGCAGCATTCAAACGCTCGAGAATACGCAACTTCTCGTCAAGAGTTGGAGTAAAGGTTGCACCCTCAACTTTGGATTGAATCCAACGCTGTTCATCTGTGTTTTGAATATGCATGTACTCAATACCGATGGTTCGGCAATACGCATCACGCAGAACTCCAAGCAATTCATCAAGAGTCATCTTGTGACTTCCCGCCACCCCACCAGTGAGGAATTCACGTTCAAGGTCCCAGATGGTGAGCCCGTATGTTGCGAGATCAAGTTCGCGAGGCAAACGTGGTGCCTTCCAATGCAGCGGGTCGATGTCTGCAATGAGGTGACCGCGCACGCGGTGAACACGTACAAGCGTGCTGACCTGCATCTGCTTTTCCATCATGGTTTCTTCGCGATTCATTGGCGAAGTATCGGACGACCACTCAACGGGCTGGTACGGAATTTCGAGACTACGGAAGATGTCGTTGTAGAAGCCATGGCTTCCCAACAACAACTCATGAACACGCTTCAGGAACATTCCACTTTCGGCACCTTGAATAATGCGGTGGTCGTATGTGCTTGTCACCGTGACAACCTTTGATACTCCGAGCGCATTCAAGTTTGCAGGGTCGCTGCCTTGAAACTCAGCTGGGTAATCAATCGAACCGACTCCGACAATGACACCTTGGCCGGGCATGAGGCGCGGCACTGATTGCACAGTGCCGATGGTGCCTGGGTTAGTGATTGAGACGTTTGCGCCTTGGAAGTCAGCAATAGTGAGCTTGTTTGCCTTTACTTTGCGAACAATGTCGTCGTATGCAACAAGGAAGCCAGCAAAACTAAGAGTGTCGGCGTTCATCAATACTGGAACAACAAGCGAACGCGTGCCGTCACCCTTATCAACATCGACTGCAAGCCCCACATTGACATGCGAGTTGCGAACAAGTTGTGGCTTTCCGTCAGCACCGACTGCAAATGCATTGCGCATGTTCGGAACAGCATCTGAAATTGCGCGCACAATGGCATGGGCAATGATGTGAGTGAACGAAACCTTTGAGAGACCATGGAGCGAGCGGTAATCGTTGATGACTTTACGATTGACTTCCAAGAGACGTGCTGGCACGTTGCGGAAACTGGTGGCAGTAGGAACCGACAGACTTTTTTCCATGTTGGTGACAATTGCTGCACCAACACCACGTAACGGCTCTAAAGAAGACCCCTCCGGAATCGAGACGGGAGCAACAGGCGCCGACGGCTGAGGAACTACGGAGCCGTTCGAGCTTGCGAGAGGCGAGGGAGTTGCTGCAGGCGTCGGTGCGGCTGAAGAAACGGGCGAGGG
>CAIYTS010000059.1 GCA_903929185.1 uncultured Acidimicrobiaceae bacterium | reverse complement strand
TGGTGTTCACAAACTTGATAAAGACAAAGTTGTTGCCAATATCGCGACGTCTGCAGGAAAGACTGTTGTCTTCTGTGACACGAAGCGTTTATGTGACCGCGTGACGGAACATCTGCAAGACCTCGGTATCAACGCACTTGCGATTCACGGTGATCTCACACAGGCAGCACGCGAAAAAGCGATTGTTCGTTTTACTAACAATGAACTATTGGTTCTGGTAGCAACTGATGTTGCAGCGCGCGGAATCGATATTGATGATGTTGCGGTGGTTATCCATTACGTACCGCCAATTGATTCAAAGACGTACTTGCATCGCTCTGGCCGTACAGCACGTGCCGGACGTGATGGTTGGGCAGTCACTCTTGCTGAGTACAACCAGCACACGACGTGCCGCATTATTCAGCGTGCATTGCGTTTAGAAACGAACCCACCGATTGAGATCTTCTCAAACGATGAGCGTCTCAAAACCCTCGACTCTTTCCTGTAGTCCTTCCACATTGCCCTAATGGCGGTGCACATCTCAATGAGTTTCGGTAGTCGAAACCATTACGGAATGGAGATGTATGGTGGTGAACGAGCGCGACAGACTCAAACTGGCGCATCGATTGCAAGGTCTAATAGGCGAGGAGGCAACAATTCTGATGGAACATCTTCCGTACGGCGGCATTGCCGGCATCGTTTCTAAAGATGATCTTGTGCTCTTTCAAGCCGAGATGCATACTGACTTGTCTGAGTTGCGTAGCGATTTGCGTTCAGAGATGGCTGAGTTGCGCACGGAATTGCGTTCAGAGATGGCTGAGTTGCGCACGGAATTGCGTTCAGAGATGTCTGAGTTGCGTAGCGATTTGCGTTCAGAGATGGCTGAGTTGCGCACGGAATTGCGTTCAGAGATGGCTGAACTGCGTAGCGATCTACGCGTCGAGATAGCGGAACTCCGCTCAGAAATGTACAAGGCCTTGAATTCACAAACCCTGAAATTCATCACGGTGATGACAGCCCTTAATGGGCTGATGTTTGCTGGGCTCAAATGGGGTTAAGCCCCACGTGACGATTATTTGTTCAGCCAGGCTGGGCGATTTTTCTCGTATGACGTGATGTCGTCAGCGTGCGTCATGGTGATGCCAATGTCATCAAGACCATTCAAGAAACGGTGCTGTGTTGGCGCATCCATTGGGAAGCTCTCTTTGAAACCAGCTGACGGAACTTCAACAGTAAGACGTTCCATGTCAACTGTGATTTCCGTAGTGGAATCTGCTTCGATCAGTTCCCACAGTTTCTCTACTGCTGCCTGAGGCAAGATGACTGGTGCAAGACCATTCTTTGTGCAGTTGTTGCGGAAGATGTCAGAAAAGCTTGGTGCAATCACTGCATCAAATCCGTATTGCTGAATTGCCCACACCGCATGCTCACGTGAAGAACCAACACCAAAGCTTGGGCCAGCAACAAGAATTGTTGCACCCGAATACTTTTCGTCGTTTAATACGAAACTACGATCATCGCGCCATGTAGAAAACAAACCAGCTTCAAAGCCTGTGCGCTCAACGCGCTTTAGCCACTCTGCAGGAATAATTTGATCGGTATCAACGTCGCTGCGCTTTAAGGGCACTGCACGACCGGTGACGATGTGTACTGATTTCATTTCAAATCTCCTGGGCTTGCGAAGTGTCCGGCTACAGCGGTTGCTGCAGCGACGGCGGGGGAGACAAGGTGTGTGCGGCCACCGCGACCCTGACGTCCTTCAAAGTTTCTGTTGCTTGTGCTGGCGGCACGTTCGCCCGGTGCCAACTTGTCGGGGTTCATAGCGAGACACATGCTGCATCCCGGTTCACGGAAATCAACACCGGCTGCGATGAGAATTTTGTCGAGCCCTTCAGCAATTGCTTGGTTTCGCACGGCATGACTGCCGGGCACCACCATTGCGCGCTTCACCGTGACAGTGCGTCCTTTGAATACTGCAGCTGCTGCACGAATATCTTCAATACGGCCATTGGTGCATGATCCGATGAACACTGTGTCGACAGGAACATCTCGCATGTTCATACCGGCAGTGAGTCCCATGTATTCAAGTGCGCGACTAATTGTGTTTGCACTTGTTTCATCGGGTGCGTCTGCTGGCGAAGGAATGATTCCGTTGATGGGAAGAACTTGTGCAGGGTTTGTTCCCCAACTGACATGTGGCGACAACGTTGCTGCATCAATAACGACTTCAACATCAAACGTTGCGCCATCATCAGTGCGAAGGTTCTTCCATGCAGCAACTGCTGCGTCCCAATCGGCACCCTTCGGTGCATGTTCGCGACCTTTGAGGTATTCAAATGTTGTGTCATCAGGTGCAATAAGGCCAGCCTTTGCGCCAGCTTCGATGCTCATGTTGCACACGGTCATGCGGCCTTCCATAGACAGTGCACGAATTGCAGAACCGCGATATTCGATGACGTGGCCAATGCCGCCGCCAGTTCCGATCTTTCCGATGATGGCAAGAATGATGTCCTTTGCGGTGACACCTTCTGGCGCATCGCCTTCAACAGTGATTGACATCCACTTCGGACGTGATTGCGGAAGGGTCTGTGTAGCAAGAACATGTTCCACTTCGCTTGTACCGATTCCGAAAGCAAGTGCGCCGAACGCGCCATGAGTTGCTGTGTGGCTATCACCACAGACAATTGTCATGCCAGGAAGCGTGCGGCCTTGTTCTGGTCCAATGACATGAACGATTCCCTGGTTGGGGTCACCCATGGGGAACAAAGTGAATCCGTACTCAGCAGCATTGTCGCGAAGCACTTGAACTTGCTTTGCCGAGATTGGGTCTGCGATCGGCAGATGAATGTCAGCTGTAGGAACGTTGTGGTCCTCAGTTGCAATAGTGAGGTCAGGACGGCGCAGTGGGCGACCGGTGAGACGCAAGCCATCGAAAGCTTGCGGGCTTGTCACTTCATGAACAAGGTGAAGGTCGATGTAGAGCAGGTCTGCATCTCCTGCAGCACTGTGCACGACATGTTGGTCCCATACCTTTTGCGCGAGGGTCATTGGATTCGACATAGGGGTTCCTTTCGGAATCTCAATATATGGGATACACTTCCCAAGTAATGGACAGCGTATCAGGAGTCGGAGTTCTCGACAAGGCCTTTGTGGTGATGAATGCACTTGTCACGCGACCACTGAGTTTGGCTGAGGTAATTGACGCCACTGATATTCCGCGAGCAACGTGTCACCGTTTGTTGTCTGCGCTTGAACATCACGGTGCAGTGCGTCGCAATAATGATGGTTTGTATTGCTTAGGGCCAACTCTTCTTGGTCTCGGGCGCGGAGCCGCAGTTCAGTTTCCATTCTTGGAACGAGCGCGAGAGATAGCAACAGAGCTTCGAGATCGCACAGGAGAGAGCGTTCAAGTGTTTGTGGCTGAAACTGATGGCCGGCGATGCATTGTGTCGTTGGAATCTCCAAATGGATTGCGTTGGATTGTTCCCGAAGGTGCGCTGTTTCCGTTGTCTCGGGGGTCTGCTGGCCGTGTTCTCACTGGCTCTCGCCTCAGCACAGGTGGTTGGATCGAGTCAGTCGAAGAACGCGTGAAAGGCGTTGCATCCGTGAGTGCACCGATTATTGATGTTGACGGAACAGTGATTGCTGCGGTGTCAGTGTCAGGACCGCTCGAGCGTATGAGTACAAGCCCTGGCGCCAAATTCGGTGCCATTGTCGTACGGGGTGCAAGAACATTGTCGGAATTCTTAGCGTCGTAATTGCCAAAGTGTGGGTGCTGATCCACACATTGCAATTATGGATACAGATTTACCAGAACCAATTCACATTCTTCCCGACATCACAGACGTGGCTGTGGGAGTAGAAGCAAAGTTGCACACCATGATTGATTCATTCGAATTGCCTGGTGCACGTTTGTACGGCGTGAACTGCGCAGCGCGGCCGACAACAGAACCAAACATGTGTCTGTTGGCACAACATCCGGATGTATATGAACTACTCGATGCGCCATCGAGTGCATTGGCGCGAATGTTTGATGCAGCAGCAGTCGTGACCACGGGGTGGGCAGCACCACTTCGATCTGATGGCACGATTGATGGCGCCCCCAGTGAACATGCGCAACGCAGGCGTGTTCGTCTGGTTGTAGTTGTTTCCGATAACGGAGTAGCCAGCGCGTTGCGGTTTGCTGATGACCCAGACGAAGTGGTCACAGACCCCGGTTCGGCGACCGGCTCGCTTGCAGAAGCGATTACTCGGTTTTGGTTTGATCCCCCCATCACATTGACATCAAACTCGTAGAGAACGTGCGCCGTTTCACAAGGGCGCAAATACGCAAAGTGCCTCCTAACCTTGACGTGTGACCGAGTACAGCACAGCATGGGCCGAACGAATCAGGGCATTGGCAGCCGAGAAGGACGCAGTTATTCTCGCGCACAACTATCAAGTGCCAGAGATTCAAGATGTCGCTCATCACGTTGGTGATTCACTTGCTCTTTCGCGTATTGCGGCAACAGTTCCTCAGTCCACCATCATTTTTTGTGGTGTCCATTTCATGGCAGAGACCGCAAAGATTTTGTCGTACGACAAGACCATTCTTATTCCTGATGAACGTGCTGGCTGCTCGCTTGCAGACACAATCACCGCTGATCAATTACGTGAATGGAAAGCACAACATCCTGGCGCCGTAGTTGTCAGTTATGTCAACACCACTGCAGCTGTAAAAGCTGAGACAGATATTTGTTGTACCAGTTCCAATGCAGTGGAAGTCGTTGCTTCAATTCCTGCTGATATTCCAATCCTGTTTTGCCCTGACCAATTCTTAGGCGCACACGTACAACGTCAAACCAAGCGTTCCAACATGCATATCTGGATGGGTGAATGCCATGTGCATGCCGGTATCAATGGTCAAGATCTGAAGTCAATGGTGGAAGCAGAGCCAGATGCAGAGCTTTTCGTCCATCCCGAATGCGGATGTGCCACTAGCGCTTTGTACTTGGCAAGTGAAGGCGTAGTGCCAGCAGAACGCACTCATATTCTTTCCACTGGCGCAATGTTGGATGCGGCTCGCACAACAAATGCACGAAAAGTTCTTGTAGCAACAGAAACCGGAATGCTGCACCAGTTGCGCAAGGTCAATGTCACTACAGAGTTTCAAGCTGTGAATCGTGCAGCAGTGTGCAAGTACATGAAGATGATCACGCCGGAGAAACTTGAGCATTCATTAATGCACGGAAATGATGTTGTTGACATTCCACGTGACATTGCGGACAAAGCACGTTTGTCTGTTGAGCGCATGATTGCAATTGGCACACCGTCTCGTGTCGGCGAATAGTCGCGTTCCCAGTCAACTGGCAGCTCCCGAACCAACATGGTCGGTAGAGACTGATGTTGTCGTTCTTGGTTCTGGTGCTGCTGGGTTATCAGCGGCGCTTGCAATGCGCCCGGTACGTGATGTTCTTCTTATTACAAAAGACACTCTCGACGCTGGAAGTACAAACTGGGCTCAGGGTGGGTTAGCTGCGGTGCTTGACCCGAATGACTCCATTGAAAACCATGTGCAAGACACATTGGATGCAGGCGCCGGATTATGTGATGAGCAAGCGGTCCGCACGTTGGCAACTGAGGCACCAACTGCCATTCGTTATCTCATGCAGTTGGGCGCCTCGTTTGACCCAGGCCTTCATGAAGGTGTTGCGCTCACTCGCGAAGGTGGTCACTCGCACCGACGCATTGTTCATGCAGGAGGCGATCAATCTGGCGCAGAAGTACAACGCACCCTTGATGAATCGGTACGTCTTGCAGGCGTGCACGTGGTGGAACGCGCATTTGGTCTCGATCTTGTGATTGGTCACACATCAGACGGCACACGCGCCGTGACTGGCGTGAAGGTAGCGATGTTGGATAGCAGTGGAGGCGTACAAAGCGTTGGGATTGTTAATGCTCGCGCAGTCATTATCGCTACGGGTGGTTACGGACAGGTGTATGCATCAACATCAAACCCATCCGCAGTCACAGGTGACGGCATTGCGCTTGCTTTGCGCGCAGGGTTGGAAGCCAGTGATCTTGAGTTCATTCAATTTCATCCAACAGTTTTGTGGCGCGGAAGTAAGGCAACGGGCCAACAAGCGTTAATTAGTGAAGCGGTGCGTGGTGAAGGCGGCATTCTTCTGGATGCAGCCGGACAGCGCGTCATGAAGGGCGTTCACCCTCAAGAAGATCTTGCACCGCGCGACATTGTTGCAGCTGCCATCAGTGAACGTATGGCTCAAGCACCTGCGGGTGTTGATGACCACGTGTATCTCGATGCTCGACACATTGAAAAGTTCGAAGAACGGTTTCCATCCATTACTGCCTCGTGCCTTGATGCAGGTATCGACCCACGAACTGAATTGATTCCCGTTGCCCCTGCTGCTCATTATGTTTGTGGCGGAGTGAAAGCAACCCTGAATGGCACAACTGCATTGCAGGGTTTGTATGTGGTTGGTGAAGCGGCATGCACCGGAGTTCATGGAGCAAATCGACTTGCATCAAACAGTCTCACTGAAGGGGTAGTAGCCGGTACTCGCGTTGGACGTGCATTGAGTTGGTCCTTGCCACCCATTGCTACTCCTGATGAAGTTGAGTCTCCTGGCGCCTTGATTGATTCGTATCACCGCACTGCACTGCGTTCAGCAATGTCAAAGTACGTGGGCGTTTTGCGCACTCCAGAAGGTCTTGACTCTGCTTTACGCATCTTGAACACGCTGTCATCAAATATGTCAGCAACAGTTGTGCCCACGCGAAAAGCATTTGAAGCTACAAACATGCTCACTATTGCCGTGGCGGTTGTTGAAGCTGCAAAAATGCGTACGGAAAGTCGTGGTTGCCATCGGCGCACCGATTTTGATGCACCGAGTGATTCATGGAATCATCACTTGTCATGCCGCATTGTTGATGATCGGATTGAGGTGAAGTAAATGGATATGTATTCGCTCACAACCGAGACTGGTGCCTTGTTGGTAGCTGGTGGTCTGAATCCTCTATATATCGAAGACGTTATTGAGAACACAATCTTGGAAGACCTGGACGGAGGCATTGACGTCACGTCCGTTGCAACAGTCCCGTTTGAACAGCGCAGTGTCGCTACCTTCGGGTCGCGAGCCGACGGTTGCGTATCTGGTTTGGTAATTGCTGCTGCAGTTATCGAGATGGTGTGTGGCCCTCATGCGAGTTCCATTGACTATTTCCATAATGACGGTGAACGGGTGAACGCTGGCGAAGTTCTGATGAAAGTGGAAGCACCAACTCAGTTGCTGTTAACAGCAGAGCGCACCGCATTGAATTTGCTATGCCATTTGTCTGGCATTGCTACTGCTACGGCTGCTTGGGTAGACGCAGTGGCAGGTACTGGTGCGATTATTCGCGATACTCGCAAGACAACACCAGGACTGCGTGCACTAGAGAAGTACGCGGTGCGTTGTGGTGGCGGGCAGAATCATCGAATGAGTCTGAGTGACGCTGCCCTCGTAAAAGACAACCACATCGTTGCAGCAGGGGGAGTGGCTGAGGCTTTCGCAAAAGTGCGCGCGCTTGCCGACACCTTGCCAATAGAGATAGAAGTAGACACACTTGAGCAATTGCAAGTTGCGCTTGATGCTGGGGCAAATCTTGTGTTGTTAGACAACATGTCACCAAATGTGATGAAAGAGGCTGTGGCAATCTCTCAACGTCATACTGCAAGTACCGGACACGATGTGTTGTTGGAAGCGAGTGGTGGCCTCACTATTGCGACCGCACGTTCAGTTGCTGAAACCGGAGTTCATTTCATCAGCGTCGGCGGACTCACTCACTCGTCACCAATTCTTGATGTAGGTCTTGACCTACAAACCATTATCTAGCCGCGTGATGCGAGCCATTTCGCTTCCGCTTCACCCATAGGGGTTGAAGCCGAAGCATTAGTCATCGGCCACAGTTCTTCAGAGATGCGGCGGTAATTGCCACTCGAGCGCAACTGGCCAAGTAGTGCGTACAGACCCAAGTTGATGCGTTGAATAAATACGAAAGACTTCGGAACTGTTGCGTATTGAGCAATTGCAGACGTGCGGTCAAACGTGTGTCGAACAATGGAGGTTGCGTACGCACCGGTCCACTCCATAACGCGTGATTCGCGCACGGGTTCATAGAAGTGTGAGAAGTATTCGCCACATTCCTGAGTAGTGAACGGCGCGTCAAGTTGCAACATGCCTGCATCTTCAATGACGTGGCGGTATGTCTCCATGTCGTCATCGATGACGGCAGCCTTGACCATGGACTGGAACATCAACATCTCTTCTTGAGTGAAGTGCTTGATTAATCCGAAGTCGAGAAACGTGACCCTGCCGTCGCCGTGGAAGATGTAATTGCCGGGGTGAGGGTCACCGTTAAACGCACGGAAGCGATACAAACTGCGAAAGACGAATCGGAAGATTGCTTCGCCCGCCATGTCGCGCTGTTCTTGGGACCATTCACACACTTCTGCAAATGTGTGACCAGTTACTAATTCAGTGATCAGGATGTTCTTTGTTGAATACTCGTGAAGAACTTCGGGAACATGGATGAACGGATGGTTCCTGTAAAAGTCCGCGAACATCTGCTGGTTTGCAGCCTCGTTCTTGTAGTCAAGTTCTTCTCGAAGTCGGTCTTTAATTTCTGCCACCATGTCTTCAGGATTCAACGACTTGAATCCGAATGCGAGCATTGCGCCCAACAGGTCAGCAGTGCGCAGATCAGAATCAATTGCTTCTCCGACTCCGGGGTATTGCACCTTGACCGCAACGGCTTTCTCAGTGCCATCAGCAAGACGAATGATTGCTCGGTGTACTTGCCCAATAGATGCAGATGCAATTGGCTCGTCGTCAAACTCAACAAAGATGTCTTTGATGGAGCGTCCTAGTTCGCGTTCAATTTCAATATGCACCAACTCGACAGCCATAGGAGGCGCATTTGATTGCAATTGTGACAAAGCAATACGCATTGGTTCAGGAAGCCCATCGTCAAGGTAGCTAGCCATCTGGCCCACCTTCATCAGGGCGCCCTTCATGTTTCCTAATTCATCTGCAACTTGTTGTGCTGATTTCAATTCTCGCGAACGCGACAACTGTTCTTTCCGTTCGGCCCCGGCAAATACTTTGCGTGCTGACGTACCAGCGTGACCAAGACCCACGCGAGCTCCGAGACGAAGAAGTCGACTATTGCGTCGCCAACGTGAACGAAGTTGAATAGCTTTTGAACTCATATGTCTCCCAGAATTCCTGGCCTGTTGAGGGCATCGTGATGTACCGCGAGGCACGCAGTAACAAGAAGGGGCACGAATTCAGATGCTCGTGCGTAGACGGCGTCATGGTTTCCAGATATCTCAAAAATATGAGTGCCGGGAATCAGGCTTGCTAGGAGTCGTTGTCGTCGGGGAGCAACAACTTGATCTTCGGTCGTGACAATTACAGATGTCGGAACATCAACGTCTGGAAGCCATTTCCGTGAATCAAATCGACCAAGTGCGGAACCAGCTTCAAGAATATTGCGCCAATCATGACTTGCGATTTGCAAAGCAGCCCACGGTTCCCATGTCATTGTCTTACGAGACAAATACATGCGCTCACTGATTGCTTGTTGAATAAACGAGGGAGTGACACGTGCAAGTCCTCCAAAGCCTGTGAGTAGAGAAAACATGAATCTCTCTTGACGCGATGTGACCCAGTGGCCAGCAGTTGCCGCGAGCACTAATCCGCGCACTCGGTGTTCGTGGCGTTTCCACATGAGCTGCGCAATAGTGCCACCCATTGAGTATCCGACAGGAATAAATGTTTCAATTCCTAATTGATCCATTAGCGCTGCTACGTCGTCCGCGCAGTCCGCGAGGCGGAACGGTTGAGATGATCTGATGCCGCGACCATGACCACGATGATCGAGAGCAATGACGCGAAAGTGTTTGCCGAGTTCTTCGTAACACATGTAGAAATTCAAATCAGCAGTAGCGGTCCAGCCGTGTAACAACACAACAGTGGGTGCTCCGATTGGTCCGGTTATCTCACGATAAAACGTGGTTCCTCTTCCGGGAAGAGACAATGTGTGGCCGGGGGGCAACAGTGGAATGGAATGATCGCTCAGTTGGCAACCTTCAGAATGGTGACTGAAATCTTTGCGCCATTTTCCAGAGTGATACTGACCGCATCGCCTTGTTTGTGACCAAGTAATGCCGAACCGATAGGAGAGACCGGGCTCATTACTTCAATGCCTTGTTCGGTTCGTTTTTCTTCAATGTGTCCGATGAGGTAGTTCTCGGCGTCATCTTCGTCGTCGCCATCAAACAAAATGGTGACAGTTGAGAGCACTCCGATTTCACCATCAGCGGGAGGAGTTGCAAGTTCAGAATCCTCGAGGATAGATAACAAAAGGTTCTTGCGGTCATTGAACATGCCGTACTCGTCCTTGGCTGCGTGATAATCGCCGTTTTCCTTGAGGTCACCCATTTCGCGGGCCCGACCGATTTTGTCAGCCACTTCTGGCAGGACTTCATGTTCAAGGTGGGCTATTTCGGCCTCAAGCCGGGCATATGTCGCTTTAGAGAGTTGGTGCTTTGCCATGAGGAGAAGGCTACCTGTGCCTTCTACGATGGTCTCCTTATGGCACATCGCATTGCACTCATTGGCGGAGACGGAATTGGTCCCGAAGTCACGGCTGAAGCCGTGAAAGTGGTGCGCGCCACAGGAGTGGCAATAGACACAACGGACTTTGACTTGGGCGGCATGCGCTACCTGCGCGATGGCGAGATTCTGTCTGACGATGTGTTGAACCAGCTCCGAAATTTCGATGCCATTTTGTTGGGTGCTGTCGGTACGCCTGATGTTCCTCCTGGCATCATCGAGCGTGGACTTCTTTTGAAGATGCGCTTTGACCTTGACCTCTATGTCAACCAGCGTCCGTTCGTTGGTACTGCACCAGGCCACGTGACTCCACATGATTTTGTTGTTATTCGTGAAAACACCGAAGGTCCGTATGTTGGTGAAGGCGGCGTGTTGCGCCGCGGAACCCCACACGAAATCGCAACACAAGGCAGCGTGAACACACGACACGGCGTTGAGCGCTGTATTCGCTATGCATTTGAACTTGCTGCAAAGCGCGAGCGCAAGCACGTCACGTTGGTCCATAAAACAAACGTGCTCACTTTTGCCGGTGATTTGTGGCAGCGCGCATTCAATGATGTTGCAGCGCAGTTCCCTCAAGTCGGTACCGCGTACAACCATGTTGATGCTGCGTGCATCTACTTCGTAGAAGATCCACATCGTTACGACGTCATCGTGACCGACAACTTGTTCGGCGACATCCTCACCGATCTTGGCGGTGCAGTTAGTGGCGGTATTGGTCTTGCATCATCTGCCAACCTGAACCCTGCCCGCACTGGCCCCTCAATGTTCGAACCGTCTCATGGCTCAGCTCCTGACATCGTGGGCACGGGCAAAGCAAACCCCACTGCGGCAATCCTTTCCGCAGCACTCATGCTTGATTTCCTGAATGAATCAGCTGCTGCTGATCGCATTCGTGCAGCATGTGACACTGCGCCCACAGGCTCAACTGTCGACATTGGAAATGCCATCGCAGCAATCGTTGCGGGCAAGTAATCTTTCACCACATCACTTAGGAGCAAAATGCCTACTCTCATACCAACACCGAAAATCTGGATGAACGGAACACTTGTCGATTGGGACAAGGCTCAAGTGCATGTCCTTACGCACACTCTTCATTACGGCACTGGCGTATTCGAAGGTATTCGTGCCTACGAAACCTCTGAAGGCCCTGCAGTATTCCGTCTCACTGAACACATCAATCGTTTGTTCAAGAGCGCAAAAATACTCGGAATGGATATTCCCTACACGCCTGAAGAACTCATTGCAGCCACAAAGGAAGTAGTTCGTTCAACAGGTCTTCCGTCTTGCTACGTACGTCCGCTTGCGTATTACGGATACGGCGAAATGGGTCTCAACCCACTGCCTTGCGTTGTTGACGTTGCTATTGCATGCTGGCCATGGGGCGCATACTTGGGTGAAGATGCGTTAACAAAAGGTGTACGGATGAAGATTTCTTCATGGACACGTCTTGACCACAACACCATGCCGCCTGCAGCAAAAACTGTTGGTAACTACGTGAACTCTTCGCTCGCCAAAGTTGAAGCATTGAAGGCCGGATACGACGAAGCAATCATGTTGAACCCACAGGGCTTTGTCAGTGAGTGCACCGGAGAAAACATCTTCGTTGTTCGCAACGGCGTCATCTTGACCCCGCCGCTTTCAGCAGGCGCACTTGAAGGCATCACACAGAACTGCGTGGCCCAAATTGCTGCTGAGCTCGGTTATGAAATGCGAGTCGAGAACATTGTTCGTTCAGACTTGTACATCGCCGAAGAGATATTTTGCTGCGGAACAGCTGCCGAAGTCAGTGCCATTAACTCTGTTGATGACCGCGACGTGCCGTGCCCAGGGCCCATCACCACTGCGATTGCCAGCCTGTATGCCAAGGCAGTTCGTGGCCAGGTGCCTCAGTACAAGCATTGGTGCGAACTGGCCTAGTAGTCGGGGTACCCGACGCGTTCATTGTGGGGCGTTAAGGTCTCAGCAATGAAACCAAAAGTAATTCTGCAAGTCTCGGTACTTGTCGCTGCTGCAGCAAGCCTCGCCTTAAGTATTTCGTTGTATTTCGCCGGTAATGACCAGAGCGACAAACTAAACGGAATTTACGTGGGTGTCTGGGTGCCATCAATCTTGGCTCTTGGCGCTTTTATTCTTGCTGGCAAGAAGGAACTCTAAATGTCCGAAGCAACGCTTTTTTCGTTCGGTGCAGTGATCTTTATCATTGTGTTCACCGGAGCCACCCTGTTCGGGATGGCTTCGTTGAAAGAATTCCAAGACCGCAACAAATAGCGGCCCCCTCGCGCCGTTGTCAGATTGGCCTTTGGTCGAAATGGCCAGAATTTTGCATATTTCTCTTTCACGGGGTTGACGGATGCCCGGATTGGGCGCAAGACTGTATCCATGTCAATCGCCAGCACTTCTCGCCGCCTCGTCGGCACAGCTGTCGCGATCATCATTATTCGTTAGCGCACGCCGGTCTCCGACGTGCGCGTTCCAGCCGCCTCTAGGGCGGCTTTTTCATTCCCAAAATTTTGAACCCGACGACCCCAAAGAAGAACACTTTCATGAACACACAACACACAAAAGAATTAGTCGAAGCGTTTGACACGACCTTGCGCGACGGCATGCAAGTAGAAGGTGTCTCAGCAACTGTTGAAGACAAGCTTCGGATCGCAGAACAACTCGATTACCTCGGCGTGCAATTTATTGAAGGCGGCTGGCCAGGAGCCAACCCGAAAGACATCGAGTTCTTTGCGCGAGCAGCGACCGAACTGAAACTGAAGCATTCAACGTTGGTTGCATTCGGCTCAACGCGTCGTCCGAAAGGCAAAGTGGACGATGATGCAACATTGCGCAACCTTCTCGATGCAAATACGTCAGCAGTATGCATTGTTGCGAAGTCGTGGGACTATCACGTCACAGAGGCATTGCAGACAACTCTTGACGAAGGCGAACTCATGGTTGCTGACTCTGTTGACTTCCTGACTAGCAATGGCCGTCAAGTGATGGTTGATCTTGAACACTTCTTCGACGGCTACAAGAACAACCCAGAGTTCGCTATGCGAGTTGTCGGGGCTGCAGTAATGAAGGGCGCAACTCACTTGGTGATGTGCGACACAAATGGTGGTTCATTGCCACATGAGATCTTTGAAATTGTCACGAAAGTCAAGACATTTGTTGGTAACGACGCAACATTGGGAATTCATTGTCATGATGACACCGGATGTGCAGTTGCTAACTCAATGGCCGCAGTGACTGCCGGAGTTCGCCACGTGCAGGGCACGTTGAATGGATTAGGGGAGCGCACCGGTAACACCAACCTCACCACAGTTATCCCGAACCTTGAATTGAAGATGGGCTTTCGTTGCTTGCCAGAAGGAAACCTTGATCGTCTCACTGCAGTCAGCAATCACGTTGCTGAAGTTTTGAACCGACCACTGAACCCACAGGCTCCATATGTTGGTTCATCTGCGTTCGCACATAAAGCCGGACTACATGTGTCGGCAATCAAGCGTGCGAAAGATGCATACGAACACATTGACCCAGTCGTTGTCGGAAATGGCACGCGCTTTGTTGTAAGTGAAATGGCCGGACGTGCAACGATCGAAGTAAAAGCTGAAGAGCTTGGTTTGAAGATGGACGGAGCCGCAATTGGTTCGGTCATTGAAGATTTGAAGCGTCTTGAGCATGAGGGTTACCACTTCGAAGCTGCTGATGCTTCGCTCGAATTACTGATGCGTCGCGCAAGTGGCTGGAAGCATGATGCATTTCGTGTGGAATCAATGCGCGTCATCACAGATGAAGCAGAAAATGGTGAGTTCACAACCGAGGCAACTGTCAAGGTACGCATCGGCGATCAACGGTATGTACACACGGCAGAGGGCAATGGACCGGTGAACGCAATCGACGCCGCACTTCGCGCATCGTTGTTACCGCACTATCCGGAGCTCGCCAAAGTGCACCTCGTTGACTATAAGGTGCGAATCTTGGACGGCGCGACCGCCACAGGCGCGATTACTCGAGTACTTCTTGATGCCACAAACGGTGACCGCTCATGGACCACCATCGGGGTGTCGGCAAATATCATCGAAGCTTCCTGGAATGCCCTGGAAGAGTCATTGATCTATGGACTGCTCCACGCTTCGGCGTAGAGTTTCAGTGCATGTCAGCTCCCCGCTTTTCTCCAGTTCCTCCGGTTGAGCCGGTTCGCTACTACGAATCCCCTGATTCAGTTCCTGAATCATGGTCACCAGGTCGTCCCGGAGAAATTCAAGGCCGCCAGCCAGAAGGCGAGCGCCTCGGGTATCAAGGTCCTGACCAGGGATACATCATTGGTCTAGCTAAGCGTGCACGTGCACGCGTTCGTATTGCGGCAGGCGAAGACATGGACGATGTGTTACGCGGGTGTTCTCTTATCGCATTGCGTCGTGCTTCGTTGTTTGGTCGCGCACCTGTCGTGCATGACTTGAATGTTGCACTTGGCATGTGGGGCTATCTGTCAGATGCGCCACCAGCAGATTTGATTGCAGTGCGTCGTGAATTGTTTGTTGGGGTTGGCAACGTTGCTCATCATTACAAAGAGGGCCGCGCGATTGCAGATATGGCCCCGAACGAAACCTTGAGGATGTCGCCATCAGATGTTGTGGCGCAATTTTCCACTCAGTGGCGCACACTCACGGGTTTTGCTGCATGACCATTTACTCAGCACCACTTTCAGACATCGAGTTTTCACTCAACTCATTTGTTGACCTTCCGTCCATCATGAAGTACGAACACTTCAATGGCGCAGATCACAGCATGGTTTCTGACTTGCTTGCTGAAGCAGGTCGCTTTATGACTGACATCTTTGCTCCACTGAATAAATCAGGGGACAATGAAGGTGCGAAGCGAAATGCGGATGGCACGGTGTCCACCCCACAGGGTTTCATTGAGGCGTATCACGCATATGTTGAAGCAGGTTGGGGCGCAGTTTCTTTTGATACCGGTTTCGGCGGCGGAGGTTTTCCTTTCGTTGTCGGTATCGCGATACAAGAAATGATGAACTCAGCAAACATGGCGCTGAGCATGGCGCCATTGTTGACGCAAGGCGCAATCGACGCCATTCGTCATCATGGTGACGAGATTCAGAAGATGACGTACCTGCCAAAGATGATTACTGGCGAGTGGACTGGAACCATGAACCTCACAGAGCCAGACGCAGGCAGTGACGTCGGTTCAGTACGCACAAAGGCTGTACCGCAGTCAGACGGCACATATCGCATTCATGGAACAAAGATCTACATCACCTTTGGTGAACATGACATGGCTGACAACATCATTCACTTGGTGTTAGCTCGCACACCAGATGCTCCCGCCGGAACAAAAGGTATTTCATGTTTCATTGTTCCTAAGTTCCTGGTGGGAGCAGATGGAACTCTTGGTGCAAAGAATGACGTGTCGTGTGTATCTATTGAGCACAAGCTTGGTATTAAGGCCAGCCCAACTTGTGTGTTGTCATTTGGAGACAATGACGGAGCCATTGGCTATCTCATCGGTGAAGAAAACCACGGCATGCAGTACATGTTCACGATGATGAACCAAGCACGTCTCTCTGTTGGTCTTGAAGGGTTGTCACTTGCAGAACGTGCGTACCAACAATCGCTTGAGTATTCAGTTCTTCGCCACCAAGGCCGCGCACCAGGTGCACCTGCTGGTGAAGCATCATCCATCATTGATCATCCAGATGTGAAGCGAATGCTTGTCACAATGAAGTCAACTATTGAGGCATTGCGCCGTCTGTTGTATTGGAATGCTGCATGTATTGACATTGCCGCACATCATCCTGATGCAGCGGAACGTGAAAAGGCTTCTGACTTGGCCGCACTATTAACGCCGCTCTCTAAGGGTTGGGGCACCGACATGGGTGTTGCGCTCACAGGTATCGCAATTCAAATTCATGGTGGAATGGGATTCATTGAAGAGACCGGAGTCGCACAGCATTATCGTGATGCTCGCATCACCACCATTTATGAAGGCACTAACGGCATTCAAGCCATGGACTTGGTTGGTCGCAAAATGGGACTCAAAGGTGGCGCAGTTCTCAGCGGATTACTTGATGACATTGATGCATTAGATGCAAAACTCATCAAACATCCTGAACTTGTTTCGCTTGCAGCTGCTTTGCAGTCAGCATTGAAGTCTGTACGGGGTACGACGCAGTGGCTGCAACAAAACGGCACCAACCAAGTGGCGGTGTTGTCTGGTGCAACGCCGTATCTCACACAACTATCGACCTTGGTTGGTGGCTATGTCATGGCGCGTTCAGCGCATCTTGCGGTTCACTCAGAGATGCCACACGATGAAGTAGCGGCAAAAGTCGCTACGGCGCGATTCTTTTGTGAACAACTTCTTCCGGTTGTTCATGGTTTGAGTTCATCAATTACCGGCGATGGTGATTTGCTGATGAGTTTTACTCACGACACATTGTCGCGCTAAAGGTCAATCGCGTGGGCGCGTAGTCCTTCTACATCACAAAATTCTGTTGCCGCCATGTGAGTTGAATGCAATTTCACTTGAGGTGCTTTACCTTCTTCAAACGCTTCCTGCCACCTCGGCGCACATAGGCACCATTGATCGCCAGCCTTGAGGCCTGCAAAACCGTATTGGGGCATTGGTGTGGACAGGTCATTGCCCGCAGCCTTTGAGAACTCAAGGAACTCATCGGTCATGATGGCGCACACGGCATGAACCCCAACATCATCACCGCCGACTTCACAGCAACCGGTGCGATAAAACCCTGTAACTGGTGAAGTGCAGCAGGTGCGTAAGCGCTCTCCGAGCACATTGAGTTGTTCTGTCTCTGTAAAGCCGTCCATCTCTTCAAACTACCGTTGACTGTTGTTCAATCGCTGTGCCACTAACCTTGCAGAGTCATGTCAGATTCTCCTCGCTATCGCTTCGCCCCTTCACCGACTGGTTTTTTCCACGTTGGGGGAGCGCGTACTGCTCTCTATAACTGGGCGCTTGCATTACGTACCGGCGGAACTTTTGTCCTTCGTATAGAAGACACAGACGAATCTCGTAACAGTCCTGAATGGACACAAGGCATCATTGACGCTTTGTCATGGCTAGGTATCGATTCACAGTCGCCCCGATTCGAAGGGCCGTACTTCCAGTCACAGAATGCAGAGCTTCATATTGCTGCAGCCATGAAATTGCATGCTGCCGGCAAGGCGTATTGGTGTGATCTCACGGGCGACCAGATTCAAGAGCGCGCAAAGACAACGGGCAAGCAGGGCTACGACGGTTACTCACGTGATCGTGGTCTTGCAGGGGGTCCAGGACACGTTTTGCGATTCCGTGTCCCAGAAGGCGCAACCATCGTGTCTGACCTTGTACGTGGCGAAGTGGAATTTGCAAATGACACCATTGAAGATTTCGTGTTGTTGCGCAGTAACGGAAGCCCGATGTTCTTGCTAGCCAATGTTGTTGACGATATTGAAATGCGCATTACACATGTGGTTCGCGCTGAAGAGCATTTACCGAATACTCCAAAGCAGCAAATGTTGTGGGAAGCACTGGGTGCAACGCCGCCAATTTGGGCACATGTTCCTGTTCTCGTGAACGAACAACGCAAGAAGTTGTCAAAGCGACGTGACAAGGTTGCGCTTGAGCAATATCGCGAAGAGGGAATTCTCCCTGATGCAATGATTAACTACCTCATGACGCTTGGGTGGGCTCCTTCTGGCGATACAGAGATCGTGCCGTGGTCGTCAATGGTGGAAGAGTTCCGCTTGGAAGATGTCAACCATTCGCCAGCGTTCTTTGATATTAAGAAATTGGCTTCGTTCAATGGCGATTACATTCGCGCGATGTCATTGGATGCATTTATCGAGGCTGCTTCACCCGTGCTTGCGTCTACTGAAGCATGGCCGGCAGCTCGATTCGATGCTGCAGTCTTTAAACAAGCAGCGCCACTTGTGCAAACACGAGTAGTCACATTGTCAGAGATACCTGCAATGGTTGATTTCCTGTTCCTTGAAAACCCAGCAATCGATAATGATGCGTGGAACAAAACAATGAGCGCAGATTTTGCTCGCACTGTTCTCGCAGACTTCACCGCAGCAATCGCAACAGCCGAATGGAACCACGACAGTTTGAAGGGAATTCTTGAAACTTGGACGGAAGCCAACGGTTTGAAGTTGGGAAAGACGCAAGCGCCGATCCGTGTGGCAATTACCGGACGTACTGTCGGGCCTCCGTTGTTTGAGAGCCTTGAAATTCTTGGCCGCGATGAAACTGTTCGACGTCTTGCTGCCGGCATTGCACGGCTGGGATAATTTCTGATATGCGCGCTTTTGTGCGTTCTGCGTCAGTTCTCACAATCGGTGCATGTATTGGGCTCATCTCGTATGTAGTAATCACAGCGGCATCGCTTACATGGACTGGCTCTCACCACGACACAAAGAGTGTTGATGCAATTGTGGTCATGGGTGCCGCTCAGTATGACGGCGTGCCGTCGCCTTTGCTTGCATCACGATTACAACACGCACTTGATCTGTGGAAGTTGAAGCAAGCTCCCGTAATTGCAGTGACCGGTGGCAAACGCGCGGGAGATCGATTCACCGAAGGCGATACATCGCGTCGATGGTTAACAGATAGAGGAGTGCCTGCTGCAAACATCATTGTTGAATCGGTTGGGCATTCCACATGGGAGTCAATTGAGAATCTCGCCCCACTCTTGAACGAAGCAGACGTTCATTCAGTGGTTGTCGTTAGTAGTTCATGGCATGTGCAGCGCGCGGAGCTGTCGTTGGAAGAATTGGGTTTTCGAGCCCACAGTTCGGCTTCTCCTGACGGAGTCCTGTCTGGGTCATCTGAAAAATCGAAACTGATTCGTGAAATTGCTGGTGTTTCCCTTGGCCGAATCATTGGTTTTGGCACTTTGTTTGACATCACGGGCTAAGTCCACAGTGGTGGTCACGGCGAGTCACCGCTAAACTGATGCACGCACTGGGGAATGGTGTAATTGGCAACACAGCAGTTTCTGGAACTGTTATTCAGGGTTCGAGTCCTTGTTCCCCAACCAAATGGACGTTGATATCAACTCCCTTGAAACGGTTTCGTACCGTGTTCAACAGCCAGGCGATCAGGGCATCGCCGTTATTTCGCTGAATCGTGACAGCAAGCGCAATGCGCAAAATAATCAGATGACGTATGAGCTCAACGCCTGTTATGACGCAGCAGCTCGTGATTCCAATGTCAAAGTCATCGTGCTGCGTGCAGAAGGAAAACATTTCTCTGCCGGCCATGACCTTCGCGATCGCTCAAACCATCTTGATTTCCCTCAAGTGTTTCCTCAATCAGGTTTCACCGGTGAGGGCCAAGAAGGAATGATGGCCCATGAAGAAGAGGTGTACTTCAACATGTGCTGGCGCTGGCGCAATATTCCTAAGCCGGTCATCGCTGCTGCTCAAGGAATGACAATTGCTGGTGGACTCATGTTGTTGTGGGTTGCAGACATCATCATTGCGGCAGAAGATGCCACATTCTCAGACCCTGTTGTCGCCTTCGGCGTTAATGGCGTTGAGTACTTTGCACACCCGTGGGAATTTGGCGCACGCAAAGCAAAAGAGTTGTTGTTTACGGGTGACACGTTCACGGCTCAAGAAGCAATGGATGCGGGCATGATCAACAGGGTGGTACCAGCGGCTGACCTTGATGCAACAACTATGGCGATGGCGGCAAAGATTGCAACAAAGCCAGGCTTTGCATTGAAGCTCGCCAAAGAATCAGTGAATCAGACGTTAGAAGCGCAGGGCCAGTACAACGCATTTCGCGCAGCATTTTCGTTGCAGCATCTCGGACATGCCAACAACAAATTGCGTTTTGGCATGGCAATCGATCCGTCTGGTCTCTAAGTCTCATCATGTCTTCTGCGCCTACTTCTGAAGTGGTGCACGAACAATGCACCGCCTGGTTAATTGAGAACTGGAATCCTGAATTGTCATTGCGTGAATGGCGCGAACGTCTCGTTGATTCCGGATGGGCAGTTCCGCATTGGCCAACGCAATGGATGGGCAAAGGTCTTCCTGCATGGAGCGAACGCACGGTGTCTCTTGCGCTGAACGCAATTGGTGCGCCTGGTCTGCCAACTGGTGTTGGCATGTCTCTTGCGGCTCCCACAATTCTCGAGCATGGTTCAGCAGAGATGAAGGCACGGTTCTTGCGACCCACGTTGACCGGTGAATATTCATGGTGTCAGCTGTTCAGCGAACCCGGTGCTGGCTCTGATCTCGCTGGGCTTTCGGCCAAAGCTGAACGTGATGGCGATGAATGGATCATCAATGGACAAAAGGTGTGGAACACCAGTGCACATCATGCTGATTACGGCATCTTGCTTGCGCGGACAGATTCATCGGTGTCAAAACATCATGGCATCACGTACTTTGTTTTGCCCATGAAGCAAGACGGAGTCATGGTTCGCCCCCTTGCACAAATGAATTATCACTCGTCGTTCAATGAAGTGTTTATGACAGATGCGCGTCTGCCAAAAGATTTTGTCGTGGGTGATGTGAACGCCGGC
>CAIYTS010000058.1 GCA_903929185.1 uncultured Acidimicrobiaceae bacterium | reverse complement strand
TGACCCGAACGGCATAGTTCAGGTGGCGCTTCGCGATCTACGAGCTGCAGTAGGCGACGACCTGGTCATCATGGCAGACCTTTGTGTTGATGAGTACACGTCCCATGGTCATTGCGGAATAGTTGGCGCAGACGGCGACGTCGATAACGACGCAACACTTGCTATCTATTGCAAAGCTGCACTGGCCCAAGCCGAGGCCGGAGCACATGTTGTTGCTCCAAGCGGCATGATGGACGGACAAGTAGGGGCAATTCGTGCAGCTCTTGATGGTGCTGGCTTTCAGAGTGTGGCGATTATGGCCTATTCAGCCAAATACGCCTCGGCTCTGTACGGACCATTTCGTGACGCGGTTGATGTTCAGATTGCAGGTGGCGGTCACCGTAAGGGATACCAACAGGACTGGCGTAATACGCGCGAGTCAATGCGGGAGGTCTTTGAAGACCTTGAACAAGGTGCTGACATCGTGATGATTAAGCCTGCTCTGTCGTATCTCGATGTCATTTCTCATGTACGCGAGGCAGTCGATGTGCCAGTGGCTGCGTATCACGTGAGTGGTGAGTACTCCATGATTAAGGCAGCTGCTGAACGCGGTTGGATTGATCATGATGCAGTTGCATTAGAGCAGCTGACAGCAATCAAGCGCGCGGGTGCTGACATTATTCTCACGTACCTCACGCGCTGGTTCGCTGAATATTCTTCATAAGGAAACACGCAATGAATTCACCAATCCCTTTTTGTGATGCCAAGGCGTGCGCAGCTGCAGGATGCACAGCAACTGTGTGTCGCGGCATCGGACTTGCATCGAACCAAGTTGTGTTTAATCGTTCTGCACAAGTAATTCCTGGTGGAGTGAACTCATCTATTCGTGCGTTCAAAGCAGTGGGAGGTACTCCCTATGTTGTATCTCGCGCTGAAGGTGCGTTTGTGTATGACGTTGAAGGCAACGAACTCATTGACTTAGTGCAAAGTTACGGCGCCATCATTCTCGGACACGCGCATCCAAAAGTAACGGAAGCAATTCGCAGTGCGGCAGGAGACGGTACGTCGTATGGTGCTCCGACTCCTCGTGAGATGAAATTGGCAGAAGCAATTTCGGAACGTGTGCCGTCATGTGAACGTGTTCGTTTCATGAACAGTGGAACTGAAGCAACAAGTACTGCAGTGCGTTTGGCACGTGGTGCAACCGGACGTAAGCGAATTGTTACCTTCCACGGAAACTTTCATGGTGCGACCGATGCATTGTTGGCTGCAGGCGGAAGTGGCTTAGCAACACTTGGTCTACCTGGTACCGCTGGTGTTCCTGAAGAAGCTGTTGCAAACACTTGGGTGCTGCCGTACAACGTTGTGCCAACACTTGATAATGATGTCGCTGCAGTTTTTGTTGAACCCGTCGCAGCGAACATGGGATTAGTTGCACCAGCACCCGGATTTCTAGAAGGACTTCGCGCTGAGTGTGATCGTGTTGGTGCACTTCTTGTATTTGATGAAGTGATTACAGGATTCCGTCTTGGTTCTGGTGGTGCTCAAGCTAAATACGACGTGAAGCCTGATCTCACATGTTTCGGAAAAGTTATTGGTGGCGGATTGCCAATCGGTGCAGTCGGTGGACGACGAGACATCATGGAAAATCTCACACCACTTGGTTCTGTCTTTCACGCTGGAACTCTTGCGGGTAATCCACTCGCAACTGCAGCAGGTCTTGCAGCACTGAATGAATTGTCTGACGATGTCTACATGGAATTGTCAGCACGAGCACGCTTTACTTCAGCAATGTTGCGCGATGCATGTAGTGATGCTGGGATTCCTGCACAGTTTCCAGTTGTCGGAACATTGATTGGAATGTATTTCGGAAACACACTTGGCACGAAGACTCCGACAAATTTTGCGGAAGCGCAAACCACTGATGAAGCGTTGTATGCGAAAGTGTTTCATGCGTTATTGCGCGGTGGCGTTGCGTTAGCACCAGGAGCATATGAGGCTGTATTCGTTGGTCTTTCTCACACCGATTCAGTGCTTGACCAATTAGCAACTCGCGTGTCGACGGCGTTGAAAGGCCTCATGAATTGAGTCGGCGAATTCTTGCCAGTGTCCTTGCAGTGCTTGTTGCTGCAATTTTTATTCTCGCTACACGCGGGTCGTCATCAAGAATTTCTGTAACGCAAACTCTTCATAAGATTGACTTAGTTGCGAGTGTCAATTCAATCAACGTTGACTCCGCATGGTCACAAGAAGGTGGCATCACTCGCGGCGGTGCAATGCGGTTGTCTCTTGACGACCTGCGAGTGTTGACAGTTCAAGAGGGAACCTTGGCCGCGCAGTACGGATCAGTTACTGCGTGTACAGATTTTGCAAAACCAAATGCATGCGTGTTGCTCGCTGACATGTTGGGAGACGCGGTTGTGTGGTTTGCGCTTGTGTCATCAGATGTGCTTGCCAGCCGAGAATTTCTGACACTGCCAGGTCTGGTTGATATGCAAGCCAACGGCGACGAAGGAATTTTACGAAATGGTTGGGTCGTAAAATTAGCAACGCCAGTGAAGAGAGAATGTGGTGATACTGCAACGTCGTCGCTGCGTGACTTCATTACGCGCTTTCCTGATCAACTCAGTAAGACAATTGTGAATCTCACTACAGACAATGTTGGGTCTGTGAAGTGTCAGTAATTATTTAGCGATGGAAGCGCGAGCTTCTGTGCCAACGGCACCAGGCTTAACAGCAAGCATTGCGAAATCTTTTTCGATGCTGTCAAACGTTGAAGTTCCGGCTTCTAATGCTTTAAAGATTTCTGAATCTGGTGAACACCATGTATCAAATTCTGGCTTCCACTCTTGACTTGCAGGGTCTGCGCCAGAAATTGTGTAGCGCTCGTGGCAGACAACAGAAAGAATTTGTGCTTCGGTGAGTGCACCACCAGCTTTTTCACCTTGCATGGGCATTGGGTTTCCGTTGTATGACAATGGTGCTTGCGCGCCACCTTCACGTTTTGGATCTCCGTAGACCTTGAGGCCGGCAGCTACGTACTTCTGGCTTCCGTTATAAACAAAGTTCAACATGTCTTCGATGTGAGGGAATGTCTTCAACACTTCACCTTGATACAAAACACGTCCCGCTCCACCGGCTCCGTCGGCTCCGTGGCATCCTGCACACGAGCTGTAGGTAGCTGCGCCAATTGAAAGAGGTCCAGCAACAACTTTTTCGGCTGGCTTCAATGCAACGAGATACAACATTGCCCATGCTGGAAGCAGGGCCAAACTTGTCATTGCCCAGAATGGAATCTTTTTGCGAGTCTTTGCGGCAACAACATAGGCAGGGTCTTGCGCAACGGCTTTTGGTGCAGGGGCTTCTTTTGCCTTTGCAGGAGCTGCTGATGCTGCTGGCGTTGCAACCGCTGGGGTGTTGTCACTGGTGCTTTCGCCAGACGCTTCTGCGCGTCGTGCTTTAGAGCGATTCAGAAGGTGCTCGGGAATCTCGGTCACTGCGCTTACCTCTCGGGGAGACCTGTCAGGCCTCTAAGAAGGCGGGGTGCCCTCAGATGCAATGCCTGACCCCTCCACGATAGACAAACAACTCCTCGTGCAAGTAATCATCTGCCAAAAGCCAAGAATTTTGTTCGTCGAGCCAAACAGGAGAGTTCAATGAAATATGCACAATGGCACAACCTCAGGGCAAATTAGCCAGCCAAAATCACGGGAATTGGTCACATTGAGAAAATGGGACTTCTGCCTCTGTGATGACTAGTGTTCTATGTGCTTAGGCACCTGCCCCATGACACAACCGTCACCAGGACCGGAGAAGAAGAATCGTCCATGCTCTCGATTGACATACTCAGATGGCCAGGAGTTAACCAGGCTTTTTTGTTTTCCTTTGGCCTCACAACTGTGATGGCTCTTATCGTCATTCCATTCGGTAAACGACGCCCTGTTGGTACATCAACAACATGGGGTGAAGCCATGATCGGCGCCGTGTATACCTTTTTTGTTTTGTTTCTTGCATTTGGAGTTGTCCCTCACCAATTCCTTGACCACGCCGACAAAAACCTCGGTTGGCGTAAAGACAAACTGATCTTTGGGCCTTTTAACATTTTGAAGCCGAAGGCCTTTGGCGGCAATTTCCCGATGACAGTTAGCTATGAAGCATTACGCGACGTTCTCACCATTGTCATCCACGTGTATTTCATTGCTCTCATGGTGTTTATGTTCGTTTGGTGGCAAAAACGCGGAGAACGCGGTGCCAAAGAAATCGAAGTGTCTACCTACGGCCGTCCATTGGTGAAGAAATAGTTCAAAATGGCACGTACAGACGCAAACCCACCAATGCCGGAATGGTCAACTGAGTATCAACTCGTTGAGGTGGATGCTGATTACCTTGGCAAGGCTGTCAAGCCAAAGCAGTTCATTCATATTGATCAAAGTGAATGCATCATGTGCGAAGGCTGCGTCGATATTTGTCCGTGGAAATGCATCCACATGGTCACGCCTGATGCAATTTCAGAAGCGCAAGACACTGAAATGCCAGGGTCAGACCCTTCTGACAACGTTCTTTTCATCATTGACGATGATGTGTGCACTCGCTGCGCACTCTGTGTCGATCGTTGCCCAACAGGAGTAATCATCTTGGGCAAAGTCGGCGCACCAGATCCCGATGGTGACAGTCATATCCGAACTAATAATCATGGCTACGGCTATGGAATGCGACTCTGAGGTAAATGCCCATGGCAAAAGTTCTTGATAATCCGCGCCCCACTCTGAAAGAGCGGGCTGCCCAATTAGGCAATCAACTCCAGGGAAGTCAGGCATGGAATGCAATTTTCCGTCCTGGTTCAATCTTCCGTAAGGGCTACACAGACAGCCCGCGTAACCGTTCGTACGTGATCATGAACTCGGTGCTCTATCACTTGCATCCGGTGAAGGTAAAGCGTCACGCAGTCAAGGTCAGCTACACGCTGTGCCTTGGTGGACTCAGCTTCTTTTTGTTCATTTTGCTCACTGTTACTGGCATTTTCTTGATGTTCTTCTACCGCCCTACAGGTGCTGCAGCGTGGCAAGACATTCAGACTTTGCAAACCTCTGTCACGTTCGGACTTCTAGTTCGAAACATGCACAGATGGGGAGCTCACCTCATGGTTCTTTCAACGTTCCTTCACATGTCTCGCGTGTTTTACCACGGTGCATACAAAGCGCCGCGTGAATTCAACTGGGTTATTGGTGTTGTGCTTTTGGCACTCACATTGCTTCTGTCATTCACTGGCTACTTGTTGCCATGGGATCAGTTAGCCCTGTGGGCCGTAACAGTTGGTACCAACATGATGGGTTACACGCCAGTGTTCGGATCGCAAGTGCGATTCGTATTGCTGGGTGGAGTCGAAATTGGTTCTGAAACATTGCTTCGTTGGTACGTGTTGCACGTACTGATGCTTCCATTCGTCATCGTTATCTTTATGGCCATCCACTTCTGGCGTGTTCGTAAAGACGGCGGAATTTCCGGACCTTTGTGATCGAGAGGACATCTAATGACTGAAATCCCCGAGCATCTCTTAAAGCGAGCACAAGCAGCTCGCGACAAAGCTGCAGATGATGCAGCAGCACCAGCAGCCGCAGCTGGCGACTCTCGTATCCCTGACCACTTACTCGAGCGCAGCAAAGCAGCTCGTGGTGATGGTGGTGCGGTAGCAGTTGCAGACAAAGCATCAGCAGCAGTTGCCTCAGCTCCAGCAGCCGGATTGCCAGTTGGCGCTGGTCCTGGTGGACATACACAACGTTTATTGACCGTTGTTAAGTCTGGTTCTATTCAGGAAACCAAAGCTGCACCAGTAGACAAAGTTCATACATGGCCTCACTTGTTGGCTGTTGAATTTGTTGCAGGTCTTGCATGCACAGCGTTCTTGTTCATTTTCTCGTGGGTTGTTAACGCACCACTGCTTCACGCAGCTGACTTCAACAAAACACCAAACCCCTCAAAGGCCCCGTGGTACTTCCTCGGTTTGCAGGAACTTCTCACCATGTTCCACCCAATGATTGCTGGTGTGACACTTCCCGGAATCGGACTTCTTGTTCTTATCTTGGCTCCGTTTGTTGATAAAAACCCTTCGAACAAACCAGAAGATCGCAAGTGGATGACATCAATGTTCACCTTGTTCCTGATGTTCTGGGCAGTACTCGTCATCATCGGTTCATTCTTCCGTGGTCCCGGATTCAACTTCACCTTCCCATGGCGTGACGGAATCTTCTTTGAATTGTGATGAAGACAATGACTACCCCCAACAACATTCGACGTAACGACACAGAAGCAAGGAACGCACAGTCATGAGCACCGGAATTGTTATTGCAATCGTCGTAATTGCAGCAATCATCTTTGGCCTAATTGTTGTCCTCACAACATCACGTTCTTCTGAAGTTCGTGGCGCAGGCGCATTGTCGCGCGAGACACGTTCTCGCAACACAAAAGCAAATATTTCAGATGATGCACCTAGTGGTCGCGAAGTTGAAGCGCAAGCATCAGCTCGTTCAACAGCAGTTGTAAAAGCAGCACCAGTTGAAGTGGCCCCTTGGGTAGCACCTGATGAAGAAGCACTTGGTGTTTCACGTCGTATGTTCTTCAACCGCGCAACTATTACTTTGCTGACTATCAGTGTCGCTAGTTTCGGTGCGTCAGTTGTTGGCTTCCTTTGGAAGGGTGCATCTGGCGGTTTCGGTTCCAAAATCAATGCCGGAAAAATTGATGACGTCATTCAATTGATTCGTCAGAACAAAGGCTTCTTGTACTTATCAGAAGCCCGCGCGTGGGTAACCGAGTATCCAAAAGATGCGGTGGGTAAAGGTAAGGCAATCTACGGAAAGCAAGGCCCTGTGTTCTCCGGTATGCAAGCAGGTGTTGTCGCGTTGTATCAAAAGTGTCCGCACCTTGGTTGCCGTGTGCCTGAATGCAAGAGTTCGCAATGGTTCGAATGCCCATGCCACGGTTCTCAGTACAACCGAGTTGGTGAGAAAAAGGGTGGACCAGCGCCGCGCGGCATGGACCGTTTCGGTGTTGCAATCGTGAACGGCGTACTCACTATTGACACGGGCGCAGTTTTTGCAGGGCCAGCAATTGGTACTAACACCACAGGACAAGAAGCCGAAGGACCACACTGTGTCGGCGGAGGAAAGCATTAATCATGTTTGCAACAACTAGTACTTCAATTGCATGGGTGATTCTTCTCATCTCGCTTGCAGGGTGGGCGTTCTACGCATTCACCAACGTTCGTTCGTCACGTGCCGAGATCGGTTCCGAACAAAAACTTGCTGCAAACCGTAAGGCCTACTACGACGATGAAATTCTTGAAGGGCCACGTTTAGAGCGTGTCCAAATTCTCGGACTTCTATTCCTCGTCATCATCACCATTGCGTTGCCTCTCTATTGGGTACTTGAACCTGGCCGTACAGCCGAGGCGCAATTTGGTTTTGAGAAGCGTTTCACTGAATGGGGTGCAGCGTTGTTCGCACCGACAGCTGATGGTGGTTACAACTGTTCAGGTTGCCACGGCGGCATGAAAGCAACAGGTGGTGTTGCGGCATACGCAGTCACCGACCCAAAGACCGGCGAAGTAAAAGCTGTTTCTTGGAAAGCACCAGCACTGAACACAGTGTTGTATCGCTATACCGACGATGAAATTCGTTTTGTACTGAACTACGGCCGTCCGTTCTCACCAATGTCTGCGTGGGGAACAATTGGCGGTGGCCCAATGAACGACCAATCGATTACCACTCTTATTGAGTATTTGAAGTCAATTCAAATTCCGCAAGATAATTGCTTGAAGCCTCGTGGGCCATACAACCCAACGTGCGACGACGGTCAATTGCCAGCAGCTGAGAACAAAGCGATTATGGCTGAAGCGCAACGTCAAGTTGACAGTGGCTCATATGCATCGATTGGTGAAGCCCTCTTTAATCTCAATGTCAACTCGGGTGCATACTCATGTGCTCGTTGCCATACAAAGGGATGGTCATATGACGATCCGCAAACAACTGGCGGCGGCGCTCTCGGGCCAAACCTCACCGGCGGTTCTTCCATCCGACAGTTCCCGAACCAATCCGACATGATCGCTTTTATTAGTAGTGGATCAGAATTGGGCAAGCGTTACGGAGAACAAGGTCAGGGAAGCGGTCGAATGCCAGCCTTTGGTCAGATGTACACAGACGAGCAACTGAAGTTGATCGTGGAATACGTTCGGAGTTTGTGATGTTGTCAGCGCTACTTGCAGTCAGTTGGGAACCAGAGATCCGCGGATGGATCATCGTTATCATCAGCGTTTCGGTGTTGATGGGTTCTACGTATCTCATCTTGGGTACCAACCTTGGCGCACGCCTCGGTTTCTTGGTGGCCATTACTGGCCTTTCCGGGTGGATGATGTCAATGGCCATTATCTGGGCCGTGTACGGCATCGGACTAAAAGGACCAATGCCGACGTGGCATCCAAGCGAACCGATCACTATCGTTCGCGATGGTGCTCTACTGAACCAATCAGGGATTGTTGATGGTACGAGTGATCTCAAGGGCCTTGATCCTGTTGCTTCTGCAAAAAAGGTGTCAGATCAATTAGTGAGCGAAGGCTGGAACCTGCTTGGCGAATCCGATCCGCAACGTGGTCAAGCAGTTGCCTCTGCTGACGAAATTATTCAGATTGAAGCGAAAGAGTTCGCAGCTGGCGAATACGCATCGGTTGCTGTGTATGACAAAGGTGGAGAGCGGTATCCGAAACTCGGAGACTCGATTGACTTCTTCGCATTCAAGCACAAGCCTCGCTATGCAATTGTTGAAGTTGCACCGTTAGTTACTCAACGTGCAGAACCTGGGCGTGCTCCTGCACGTGCCCAGATTGACGTTGCTCAACCACATCGTTATGTAGTGATGATTCGTGACCTGGGTGCTCGGCGCAAACCAGCGTTTCTCATTGCTTTCGGATCCGGATTGATTTTCTTCTTGTTGTGTTGGATCTTGCACCGTCGCGAAGCGTTGTTGCGCAAGAACCTTGCACTCAAAACCTCGGCGGCCTAAATCATGGGCCAGTACCTTCCGATAGTTGCCTTGATGGTGCTAGCAATTCTGTTTGCTGTCATCAGTCTTCTCGCTTCGAAGTTACTTGCGCCTAATCGTCCAAACTCTGCAAAAGAAGCTCCGTACGAATGCGGAATCGTTCCAAGCCGTGAACCGCCAGAACGCTTTCCAGTCAGCTTTTATGTTGTTGCAATGTTGTTCATCATGTTTGACATTGAAATCATTTTTGCGTACCCATATGCCGTTGATCGAGAGTTTCTCGGTACATATGGATTCTTCGAAATGGTTTCCTTCAGCGCAGTGTTCTTCGTTGCTTTTGTGTACATGATTGCGCGTGGGGCTCTTGACTGGGGTCCATTGCAGCGGTCAAACAAACTTGAAACTCAAGAGTCACTTGGTTTTACTTCAACAAGTTCAATCCGAGTCGTAGGTTCTGAAGGTCGAGCTGCCTAATGGGAGTCGTTCAAAACATCGTTGACGATGGTCTTGGCGGTATGGACCACAACTTCGTTACAGCACGTGTCGAAGACTTGGTGAAGTGGGCACGGTCTCGTTCAAGCTGGGGAGCATCGTTCGGTCTTGCATGTTGTGCAATCGAAATGATGGGAACTGGCGCATCACATTACGACCTTTCCCGTTTCGGAATGGAAGTGTTCCGCGCATCTCCACGCCAAGCAGACATCATGATCGTTGCTGGTCGAGTCAGTCAGAAAATGGCACCAGTTCTGCGTCAGGTATACGACCAGATGATGGAACCCAAATGGGTGATCTCAATGGGCGTATGTGCATCAAGCGGTGGAATGTTTAATAACTACGCAATTGTTCAAGGTGTTGACCAGATTGTCCCTGTTGATGTGTATGCACCGGGTTGCCCACCAACGCCTGAAACTCTTATTCACGCCATTGAAACTCTGCATCAGTTAATCGAAGACGGTGAAATTATGCGTCGTCGCGCCGCGAATAACGGCGGAGCAGGTGTTGAACTTTCATCAGAACTTGCAGCGCACACTTCAGTCACAATCGGTACGAAGTAATCATGAGCGATTCAACAGACACAGTGGAGAATGCTGTAGAGACTCAACACGGTTGCCCAGTTCAGAATTCTCTCGGACAGCGTGTTTTGCATGCATCACGTGATCAATATGTTTCAGTAATCAAAGCTTTGGCTGATGAGGGATACGAAATGTGCGTTGATCTCACAGGAGTTGATTACCTCGAAATGCCACAGCGCGCAATTGGTTTTGGTATTCAACCAGAACGTTTTGAAGTTGTTGTGAACTTGTTGTCATTGTCGAAGCGCCAGAGAATTCGCGTACGAGTTCAAGTTCCTGTAGAAGATGCAACGCTGGCCACATTGTTTGATATTCATCCAGGCACAGAAGCACACGAACGCGAAACGTTCGACATGTTCGGAATTGTCTTCACGGGTCATCCAGATATGACACGTATCTTGATGCCAGAAGATTGGGACGGTCACCCGTTACGCAAGGACTACAGCCAAGGTTCTATACCTGTGCAGTTCAAAGGCGCTCACTCATGACCGTAATTTCTGCAGGTACCGCAGAAGGCGGACAAGAACTTCTGTCACGTAGTGAACTCACAGCAAAGGAATTGCTGCGTGAAGTTGGTTCCGTATTGCGTCTCAGTGAAGCCGAGGCTGCTCTTCTCGCTGAAGTAGAGACCGAAGCTCCTGAAGATCAAACCATGATTATCAACATGGGCCCCCAGCACCCAAGTACTCACGGTGTTTTGCGTCTGATGCTTGAACTTCAAGGTGAAACTGTGTTGCGGTGCAAGCCAATCATTGGTTACTTGCACACTGGCATGGAAAAGACTGGCGAAGCACTGACCTACATGCAGGGCGGCACAAACGTCACCCGCATGGATTATTTGTCTCCTCTGAACAACGAGCTTGTTTTCTCGATGGCAGTTGAGAAGTTGCTCGGCATCGATGGCGATATTCCAGAACGTGCTGTGTGGATGCGCATGTTGCTGTCCGAATTGAATCGCATGAGCAGTCACTTGTTGTTCCTTGCAACCAACGGAATGGACCTCGGCGCGGTGTCCATGATGTTGTACGGATGGCGCGAGCGCGAAGATGTTCTTCGTTTCTTCCAAAAGGTCACCGGACTTCGAATGAACCACAACTTCATTCGTCCTGGAGGTCTCGCAGCAGACTTGCCAGCAGGATGGCGCGATGACGTCCTTGCCATTCTCGAAGGCCTCCCTTCACGGCTTGAGGAATACGAAATCTTGATGACGGGCCAACCTATTTGGCGCGAGCGTCTCCAAGGTGTTGGTGTTATCACTGCGCAGGAAGCGATCGCGCTTGGCGCAACTGGCCCAATTCTTCGTTCAACCGGAATCGCTTGGGACTTACGTCGCGACATGCCTTACTTGCGGTACGACGAATTGGATTTTGATGTCATCGTTGGTCAATACGGCGATGCATACGACCGTTACTCAATACGTTTCAACGAAATCCGCGAATCAATGCGCATTGTGTATCAAATTCTTGAGCGCATGCCTTCTGGAGACTTCCGTATTCAGAACAAGAAAGTTACGCCACCACCACGTGCACGCATTGACGAATCAATGGAAGCACTGATTCACCATTTCAAGATCTTTACTGAAGGCTTCAAAGTGCCAGAGGGCGAAGTGTACGTAGCGATTGAAAGTCCACGTGGCGAAATTGGTTGTTACATCGTGAGCGACGGATCATCGAATCCGTATCGCATGCATGTTCGTGCTCCGTCATTTGTGAACATTCAAACGATGCCGCACATGATGCGTGGTGGGCTTGTTGCTGATGCTGTTGCAGTTATTTCATCAGTTGATCCGGTTCTCGGGGAGGTTGATCGCTAATGGCTCGTCTTACAGAAGAAAACGTTCGCCTTGCACGTGAAATTATCGGGCGCTATCCAAAAGCTCGTTCAGCAACTATTCCGTTGTTGCACCTTGCTCAGGAACAAGACGGTTACGTCACAAATGAAGCCATGTCACACATCGGTGAATTAGTTGGCGCATCATCAGCCGAAGTATTCGGAACAGCGTCGTTCTACGAGATGTTCAAATTCGAACCCGTCGGTAAGTACCTCATCAACATTTGCGGCACTATGTCGTGCGCATTGATGGGTGCTGAAGAACTCATGCATCATGCAGAAGAGCGTCTTGGTATCAAGATGGGCTCCACCACTGCTGACGGAAAATTCACTCTTGAACGTGCCGAGTGCCAAGCTGCGTGCACCGAAGCTCCGTGCTTGCAAGTGAATTATCGCTATCGCTATCGCGTTACACCAGATCAACTCGACACACTTATTGATGATTTGTCTGCCGGAACTTTGTCCTCTGAAATTCCTGCACACGGCGTAGTCGCTTCTGTTCGTCAGCATATTCCTGCTGATCGCGGAGTTGGTGCGGTGGCACCTGAGACTGTTACCGAAAATCCTGTATGGCTTGATGGAAAGGCTGCGCTATGACCGGCGGAACCTGGAAACATGCACCTGGCTTTTATGCCGGCGATCGTCCTCAAGTTGTAACTTCACGTTTTCAATACGAAGACTCATACACACTCGAGCGTTACCTCGCCACTGATGGTTACAAGGGGTTACGTTCTGCCCTTGCTCGTCCTGCAAATGAAATTCATGATGAAGTAAAGAACGCCACTGTTCTTGGACGTGGTGGTGCTGGTTTCCCTGCAGGTAATAAATGGGGACTCATGCCACAAGGCGTATGGCCTCGGTACCTCGTTGTCAATGGCGACGAAAGTGAACCAGGAACGTACAAAGACCGCTTGTTGATGGAGCGCGATCCTCATCAACTTATTGAAGGCTGCCTCATTGCTTCCTATGCAGCTGGTCTGTCGCAATGCTTCCTCTATATACGTGGTGAAATGGCGCTTGCTCAAGAGCGCGTTGCAGCAGCCCTCAACGAGGCGTATGCAGCTGGATACATCGGCAAAAATATTCTCGGTTCAAAGTTCTCTCTTGACATTGTTCTTCACTGGGGTGCTGGCGCGTACGTGGTGGGCGAAGAGACTGCATTGATTGAAAGTCTCGAAGGTAATCGCGGTATGCCTCGCTTGAAGCCTCCGTATTTCCCTGCGGCCAACGGCTTGTACGGACAACCAACAATTGTTAACAACGTTGAGACTCTTGCCAACCTTCCATGGTTGTTGAACAACGGAGCTGCTGCATACACAGCGATTGGTACTGCGACATCTCCTGGTACTCGAATGGTTGCAGTGTCTGGACATGTCAATCGTCCTGGTGTGTTTGAAATCATCAACGGCATTACAACATTCCGTGATCTGTTGTACGGAGACGAGTTCTGCCAAGGCATTCGCAACGGCAATGATCTCAAGGCATTTGTTCCTGGTGGTGGTTCTGCTCCGTGGTTTACACCTGATCAACTTGATCTTCCATTCGAAGCAAGCCAAGTCGGGCCTGCCGGTTCAATGCTCGGTTCTGGCGCGATCATGGTGATGGACTCCACGACTGACATTCCTCGTGCGGCACTCACTCTTACTCGCTTCTACGCTCATGAATCGTGCGGCAAATGCACACCATGTCGTGAAGGCGGTACATGGCTCGAACGTATTTTGTCTCGCGTCGTTGATGGCAAAGGCACAGATGCTGACCTCGATCAAATCTTTGAAGTAGGGGAATCAATTTGCCCTGGTGCATTCCCACATGCGTCAAACGAGAAACTCGGAATCGCTGCAGTGCCATTCCCGTATCGCATGAACACCATCTGCTTCGTTGGGCCATCGGCCTATGCGCCCGTTCATTCAGCTCTCACTTTGTTCCGTAGCGAATTCGACGCGCGCATCGTGAAGCGCACCATGATCAAAGTAACGGCGGTTTCCGAATGACCACTATTGACACCACCGATACAAACGACCTGCCGCCTCAAGATCCGAATGCAGTGTCAATCACTATTAACGGCCGCACCGTTGCTGCGCGCAAAGGTGATCTCATCATTGCTGCAGCGGACAGTGTTGACGAATACATTCCACGTTTTTGCTATCACCCACGTATGAGCTCAGTCGGCATGTGCCGTCAGTGCATGGTGGAAGTAGAAGGACCTCGCGGCCCCATGATGGTCGTAAGTTGCATGACTCCTGTTGCAGATGGCCAAATAGTGCGCACTGATACGCCACAAGTGAAGCGCGCACAAGAAGGCATGATCGAATTACTTCTTGCGAACCACCCTCTTGATTGTCCCGTATGTGACAAAGGCGGGGAGTGCCCATTGCAAGACCAGGCGTTCAGCCATGGCGCAGGTGAAAGTCGTTTTGTTGAAGAGAAGCGTCACTACGAAAAGCCAATCGCAATTAGCGAACTGGTGTTTCTGGATCGCGAACGTTGCATCTTGTGCGATCGATGCACACGATTCGCTGATGAAGTAGCGGGCGACCCTCTCATCAGTTTCACCCAGCGCGGTAATAACACTCAGGTGATGACATTCCCTGACGAACCGTTCGCTTCATATTTTTCTGGCAACACTGTTCAAATTTGCCCAGTGGGTGCACTCACTGCTTCGCCGTATCGATTCAAGGCTCGTCCATGGGACCTAGAACAACGGGAAAGCACATGCACTACGTGTTCAGTTGGCTGCCGCACTGTTGTGCAGTCCAGCCGTGACGAGCTGTTGCGTTACCAAGGTGTCGATAGTGATCCGGTGAACTGGGGTTGGTTGTGCGACAAGGGTCGTTTCAACTTCCAGTCAATAAATTCAGATGATCGTCTTTCAACTCCTCAGATCAAGTCTGGTGATACGTATGCTGCAGCATCATGGTCAGATGCTCTTGAATCAGTTGCTCGCGTTATCCGCCATTCACGTGAAGGTTCAGTAGCAATCCTCGGTGGCGCTCGCGGAACAAACGAGGACGCATTTATGTGGGGAGCACTTGCTGATGCAGTGGGTGTCACCATGCGCGATGCTCAACTTGATGACGGACTTCCAGAGTCTGTGTTCTCGTACGCTCAGGCAACAATTGATTCTGCATGTGCCGGCGGCACAGTGATTCTTTTGGCTCCAGACCTTAAGGAAGAACTTCCTGTGTTGTACCTGCGTCTTCGGGATGCAGTACAGAAGAAGAAAATTCGCCTCATCGAAATTTCATCTCATGAAACTGGCCTCACAAAGTACGCATGGAAATCAATTCGTGCAGAGTCCGGAACCGCTGCTGGCGTAATCCCAATGCTTCTTGCTCAAGCTGATGTTTCAGCTCAACTTTCATCTGGTCCAGTTGTAATAGTTGCAGGTCGTCCAAACCTTGCAGAATCTGCATCACACACGATGGATGCTCTCTCTGCAGTGCTCGCTGTTGCGCCGTCAGCAAGTGTGTTGCCGGTGTTGCGTCGCGGCAATGTTCGCGGTGCTTTGTCGCTTGGCCTCGCTCCACGTAATGGCAATGATGCTGCAGCTATTCTTGAAGCATCAGCAAAAGGCAATGTTGACTGCCTGATTCTTCTTGGCGCAGACCCACTCTCTGACGTTGCTGACATTGATCTTGCTCGACGAGGCATCGCTGGTGCCAAGTTTGTTGTAGCAATTGACACCTTCCTCACGGCAAGTGCCTCACATGCTGATGTTGTATTGCCTGCAGCTGCGTATGGTGAAAAAGACGGCACCACAATGAATCTTGAAGGCCGTGTTACTTCTGTTGTGCAGAAAATTACTCCGCACGGAACATCACGTGCTGACTGGATGATTGCAGTTGAACTCTTGACACTTCTTGGTCACGAATCAAACTTCACCACATTGTCAGACATTCAAGATGCGATGTCGGCTGCGGTTCCTGGTTTCGGAACCACCACTACTGCAGTAGCAATCAAGCGTGACGGAGTCGTCGTGTCTGTTGCTCCACCAAGTTCTGCACCTGCAGCAACAAGTGTTGCCGGTCCTCGTAACTCATATGAGTTTCGCCTTGATCTCAGTCGTAAGTTGTTTGACCGTGCGATCGGCACAATAACTAGTCCTTCACTTGCCAATTTGGCCACCGAAGCAAATGTCTTTATTCATCCTCTTGATCTTGATCGCGTGGGTGCTGCTGAAGGAACAAATGTGCGGGTGACAAATTCACACAGCTCAATTGTTCTCCCTGTTCGTGCATCGTCATCAGTGCCTCGCGGAACTGCATGGGTTCCGTTCAATCAAATTGGTGCAGACGTGCGTGAGCTGATTCGTCGCAATGAATCAATCATTGACGTCAGAATTGAGTCAATGTGAACTCAGTAATTTTTGCCATAGATCCTTTGTTGGAAGGCAATGTCCTGTGGACGCCACTTCTCATTGTCTTGGTGAAGGTTCTTCTCGTGTTCGTTGTCGGCCTAGTCGCAACAATGTTGATGGTGTGGTTTGAACGCAAAGTCATCGCAGGCATGCAGAACCGAGTTGGACCAAATAAAGCTGGTCCATGGGGAATCTTGCAAACTCTTGCAGATGGAATCAAGTTGTTCTTCAAAGAAGACCTCATTCCAGAACGTTCCGACCGATTTATGTTCCGCTTGGCTCCGTACCTTGCGTTGGTTCCAGCGTTTCTTGCTTTTGCGATTATTCCGCTTGGTGGAGATTTCCGTGATGGCAAGGGTGGCCTCGTCACTTTGTTCGGACATCAGACTCGCTTGCAATTAGCTGACCCTCCAGTCGGAGTGTTGTTTGCATTAGCAATCTCCTCGATTGCTGTATACGGAATCATGCTGGCCGGTTGGTCCAGCGGTTCAAAGTATCCATTGCTTGGTGCTGTTCGCGCGTCGGCGCAGATGGTCTCCTATGAAGCAGCGCTTGGCTTGTCACTCGGCGCGGTGCTGTTGGTGTCGGGCACTTTGTCAACTGCCGGCATTGTCAACATGCAATCATCAATCGGTAACTGGAACATTGTGGCCACTGGTTTCGTACCGTTCGTTATATTCCTCATCGCTGCTACTGCAGAATTGAATCGACCCCCGTTTGACTTAGTCGAAGCCGAGCAAGAACTTGTTGGCGGATTCAATACGGAGTATTCGTCCATTCGATTCGCGCTTTTCTTTTTGGCAGAGTTCATGAACACAGTCACAATGTCTGCACTGATTGTGACTTTGTTCTTTGGTGGTCCTCAACCCATCTCCATCGGAAGCACCACGCTCGATATTCCGTTTATTCCGAATGCAATTGAAGGCACCGTGTGGCTCCTTCTTAAGGTTCTCGTCTTCCTCTATATATACGTATGGTTCCGCGCCACGCTTCCTCGTTTCCGTTACGACCAACTGATGGACTTGGGTTGGAAGATTCTTATTCCTGGTTCTCTCGGTTGGTTCATGCTTCTTGCCGCCCAGCGTGTGGGTAGAGATGCCGGATGGGATCAAATCGTGGTCACCTTGGTGACTGCGATTGTCCTTGTTTGTGGCTACGGATTACTACTTGCCGCACAACATGTCAGTCGCGCTAATCGTGAGAAGGATGGAGCGAGCTTCTAATGGGCTACTTCGGAGGATTTCTCGTCACTATGCGTCAGCATGGTGCACGTAACAAGGTCACCACTGAATATTCAGGTGGCCGCGTATTTCGTCGTAAACACAACGACACCAAAGACGAAAAGATTGACAAGCCAGAGCGTATGCATGGACGTCACGTCCTGAATCGTTATGAAGACGGAATGGAAAAGTGCATTGGCTGCGAACTCTGCGCCGGTGTGTGTCCTGCAAAGTGCATTTACGTTCGCGGCGCCGACAACAACCCAGACAATCCAACGTCTCCTGGTGAGCGTTTTGGTTTCATGTACGAGATCAATTATCTGCGCTGCATTCATTGCGATATGTGCGTCGAGGCATGCCCAACAGAAGCCATTACTGAGACCAAGTTATTTGAGTTCTCGTTTACTAATCGCCAAGATGCCATCTACACGAAGTCTGAATTACTTGTCGACAACCACGGTCTACCGCAGCATTTGCCGTGGGAAGACTGGCGTCCAGGTGAAGACCAGAACACATCGGGCTGGATGCGTGCTACTGCAGCTGCCGGTAGCGAAGATTTTGTCGGTGTCGTGTCGTGGGGAGGCGAACTCGGATACGGAGTTCGCCCTGCAGAACCGACGCAAGACATCAGTGATGAATCGGAGACAGAGATCTAATGGAACTCTTCGTTTTTGTCGTCGCTGCAGCCATGGTTCTGGCTGGTGCTGTAGGAGTCGTCACTCGTTCTAATCCTGTGCACGCTGCAATGAGCCTTGTTCTCACACTGTTCGGCATTGCTGTGATGTTCGTCGCGCACAACGCGCACTTTCTTGCCGCAGTGCAAGTCATTGTGTATGCCGGAGCAATTGTGGTTTTGTTCTTGTTCGTAATTATGTTGTTGGGCGTCGACAAAGCTGAAGATCTCAGTGTCGAACCGATTACTAATCAACGGCCACTCGCTGCAATCATCGGCGTCGGAATCAGTGCCATCGTGATCGCTGCAATTATTTCGTCCCGAGCAGGGCTCGGAGCCTCTGGGCAAGGTGTCAATCAGACCACCGTCGATTCTCCTGATGCAAACATTCGCCAACTTGCACGCGTGATCTTCAGTGACAACGTGTTTGCGTTTGAAATCACTTCGGTCCTGCTACTTGTCGCAGTTATTGGCACCGTAGTTATGGCGCGTAAAACCAAGTCTGTAGGGACCGGGAAATGAGTGCCATGCTTTCAGTTGCTCAGCCCACATCCACGTGGTACCTCATCTTGTCCGCAGTGTTGTTTGGAATCGGCACCATCGGAGTGATGGTCCGTCGCAACCCGCTCATTATGTTCATGTGCATTGAACTCATGTTGAATGCAGTGAACCTTTCATTCGTTGCACTGTCGAGCCAAATCGCCAACATCAATGGCCAAGTCGCCGTATTTTTTGTTCTCGTTGTAGCTGCTGCTGAAGTAGTGGTTGGTCTCGGCATCATCGTTTCCATCATGCGACGACGCACCACTGTGACAGTCGACGATATGTCTGGACTGAAGGGGTAGTTGCCATGTTGAATCTTGTTTGGCTTATTCCTGCATTGCCCTTGGCTGGCTTCTTAGTGATTTTCTTGTTTGGCCGAATTCTTGGCGAACCGCGTGCCGGAATTCTTGCCACTCTTATGACCGCATCGTCGTTTGTAGTTGTGGTTGGCGTGTATCTCGACCTCTTGTCGCGAACTGCAGAAGAACGTCATCACGTGGTCACGTTGTTCTCGTGGCTACCTGTTGGTTCATTGCACGTTGATATGGCTCTCTTGGCAGACCCATTGAGTATCACGATGGCACTCTTTATTACAGGAATCGGAACTCTTATTCACCTGTACGCAATCGGCTACATGCACGGAGATCCAAAGTTCTCGAAGTTCTTCCTCTATCTCAACCTCTTCGTCTTTTCCATGTTGATGCTTGTGCTTGGTGAAAACCTTCTCGTTACTTTCCTTGGTTGGGAAGGTGTGGGCGCATGCTCGTACTTCCTCATTTCTTTCTGGCATACACGTGACTCAGCAGCCACTGCGGGCAAAAAAGCTTTTGTAACCAACAGAGTCGGCGACTGGGGAATGATGGTCGCGATGTTCCTTGCCTTTTCATCGGTCGGAACATTGTCGTACGCGGGAATTAATGCTGCTGCAACCGGTGGGAAGATTACCGCTGTCACTGCAACAGGAATCGCCATGATGTTGTTTGTTGGTGCTTGCGGAAAGAGCGCACAGTTGCCGTTGTACATCTGGTTGCCCGATGCAATGGAAGGCCCAACTCCGGTTTCAGCTCTGATTCACGCGGCCACCATGGTGACATCGGGAGTATTCCTTCTTACTCGTATGTCGCCAGTGCTACACGCGTCATACCCGTGGCTCGGAGATGTCATCGCCACAGTGGGTGCGCTCACCGCGTTGTTTGCCGCAACCATTGCAGTTGCCCAAACAGATATCAAAAAGGTTTTGGCCTATTCCACCGTTTCGCAACTTGGCTTTATGTTCCTTGCAATCGGTTCAGGCGCGTACGTCGCAGCAATTTTCCATATGGTGACGCACGCATTCTTCAAGGCTCTCTTGTTCCTTGGTTCAGGTTCTGTTATCCACGGCATGCATCATGAACAAGACATGCGCAAAATGGGTGCACTTCGCAAACTCATGCCGATCACCGGATTCACCTTCATCATCGGCTGGTTGGCCATTGCTGGTATTCCACCATTCGCAGGTTTCTGGTCGAAGGATGAAATTCTTCTTGCAGCATTTGCGAACAATCGTCTTCTCTGGCTAATCGGAGTCGTCACCGCACTTCTTACCGCGTACTACATGACCCGCCAAGTCATCATGGTCTTCTTTGGTGAAGCTCGTTGGCATGATCATGCAGAAGAAAATGGTGCACACGGTGATCACACGCCGCACGAAAGCCCATGGACAATGGTGGCACCACTTGTTGTACTTGCTGGCTTGTCGATTGCTGGCGGAGCACTGCAGTTGCCCTTCTCACACAGCACGAAGTTCCTCGAACATTGGCTTGAACCAGTGATCGGGCATTCAGAAGTATCAATTGCTGGCTCATGGGCAGACAGCAACAAATGGTTGCTGTTGGTTGTCGCAGTTCTGATCGCAGTCGGCGGCGTTGTTGCTTCAATAGCTGTGTACGCCAAGGGCAAGTTCAAAATTATTGAACCGAAAATTCTCGCCGATGCGTGGCGTTACGACTCTGCGGTCTCCGCAATTGTCGGTGGTCCCGGACGGGCTGCCTTCAATGGAGTCGCTGCGTTCGATGCAAAGGTCGTTGACGGCGCAGTGAACGGTATTGGCACTGAAGTACGTGCTGCCAGTGGCCTCTTGCGCAAAATACAAAGCGGACTTGTTCGCTCGTATGCCTTCGTTATTGGTCTCGGCGCAGTAGTGCTACTCGCTTGGTTCCTTCTGAGAGGAATTCTCTAATGCATGCTTCTTTCCCAATTCTGTCGGCACTTATCTTGTTGCCGATTCTTGGTGCTGTTCTCATAACAATTGTTAGCAACAAATATCTTGAATTAGTAAAGCTCATTGCGATGCTGTTCAGCGTCGGCGTCGGTGGCATGTCAATCTGGTTGTTGGCTTCATTTCACTCGCATGATTCTGGATTCCAGTTTGTTTCTCAACATGAATGGGTGACCTCGTGGGGAATCTCCTGGCACCTCGGCGTTGATGGCATCTCGCTCTTCCTCGTTGTATTGACCGGAATTCTTTTCCCGCTCGTCATTCTTGGTGTTGACCCACATCACGACCACAAGCGCTATCTGGCGTGGTTGTTGCTGCTTGAAGCAGGCGTGATGGGAAGTTTCCTAAGCCTTGATCTCTTCTTGTTCTTCATCTTTTTCGAAATTGTTCTTGTCCCGATGTATTTCCTCATTGGTGGTTGGGGATACGACAAGCGCGTGTATGCGGCGACAAAGTTCTTTTTGTACACCATGCTTGGTTCAGCATTCATGTTGGTGGGCATTATCGCTACCGCAGTCATTGCTCGCCACGACATCGGATATCTCACGTTTGACTTGGTCACACTTGCTGAACATGCAAGTTTCGCCACGAATACCGGCCGTTGGCTGTTTGTCTCGTTCGCAATTGCCTTCGCAGTAAAGGTGCCAATCTTCCCGCTTCACACATGGTTGCCTGATGCACACACCCAAGCACCAACAGGTGGCTCGGTCATCTTGGCTGGCGTGTTGTTGAAGATGGGAACATACGGATTCCTTCGTTTTGGTTTGTACTTGTTCCCAGCTGCAGCCGTGTGGGCAAAACCAGTTCTGCTCACACTTGCAGTGATCGGAATCATTTACGGTGCAATCGCAGCAACGATGCAAGCGGACTTGAAGCGCCTCGTTGCGTATTCATCTGTAGCTCACCTCGGATTTATTGTCCTTGGTATTTTCGCCATCACGTCGCAATCGCTCACGGGCAGTGTGATGCAAATGGTGAACCACGGTGTTTCCACTGGTGCGCTGTTCTTGCTGGTTGGCATGATCTACGAGCGCCGTCATACTCGCCAAATCGCTGAGTTGCGCGGAATTCAATCTGTTGCCCCAATTTTCTCTGCTGCTTTCATGATTGTCATGTTGAGTTCAATCGGAGTGCCAGGACTCAACGGATTTGCCGGAGAATTTTTGGTATTGATTGGTTCATTCCAATCGGCACGATGGTGGACAGTTGTCGCTGCCACTGGCGTCATCCTTGCGGCTCTGTATTTGTTGTGGGCATACCAACGCGTGTTCCACGGTGAACCAGATGAAGCCAATTCAAGTTTTGCTGAGATCACTTTGCGTGAAGGTGCGCTTCTCATGGCGTTTATTGGCCTGATTGCATTCACCGGTTTGTATCCAAAGCCAATGCTCGAACGAATTGAGCCGAGTGTCGACAAGTTGGTGTCACATGTTGTTTCTCATAGCGACTACAAGGCGCCGACAACTCCTGAGATGACGAAGGTAGAGGGCGAGTGATGGTTATTGCAGCAACACTTGACGGCCCATCAATTCCTTGGGTTGAACTGATTCCGATTCTATCGTTGTTAGCCGGCGCGTGCTTTCTTCTGCTCGTTGGTTCTCTCGTTCCTCATTGGCCACGCCGCGGATATGCATGGGTGACCGGAATTTCGGCAACCGTCGCAATAATTGCTAACGCGGTGAAGTGGAACAACCTGTATTACAACAAGGGCGAAACATTCTTTGCAGATGCAATTGCTATTGACCGGTTCTCTGTTCTAGCCAGCATCACCATTTGCCTTGCAGTAATTTTCGGCGCACTCATGGTGTCGGCGTATCTGGCTCGAATGAATGCCGACGGCCCAGAGTTGTACGCATTGTTATTGACTGCAGCTATTGGTGCATTAGTAATGGTGTCTGCCAATGATCTGATTGTGTTGTTCCTCGGACTGGAAACACTCAGTTTGTCTTTGTACCTCTTGGCGGCAAGCAATCGTGATCGCGAAGAGAGTCAAGAGTCAGGTCTGAAGTACTTCATTCTTGGTGGCTTCTCATCTGCGTTCTTCTTGTATGGAGTTGCATTGATCTTCGGATCAACCGGCAGCACAAAGATCTCAGGCATCAACGAAGCACTCTCGGGCAGTGTGTCCATTATCAACGCCGATGCAATGTTGCTGGTTGGTATCGGCATGTTGCTGGTGGGTCTTGGATTCAAAGTCTCAGCCGCACCGTTCCACGTGTGGACTCCTGACGTATATGAAGGAGCTCCGACGCCTGTAACTGCTTTTATGGCATCTGCCGGAAAAGTTGCAGCGTTTGCAGCTCTCATGCGTGTGCTGTTAGTTGGTCTTGAACAACGCGTTGACGATTGGCGCCCTGTTGTGTGGGCTCTTGCAATCCTTACAGTGTTTACAGGTTCAATTTTGGCTGTGGTCCAGACAAACGTAAAACGCATGTTGGCGTATTCGTCTATTAGCCACGCCGGATTTATTTTGGTCGGAGTCGAAGCTGCTGGTCATTTGCGTAACGACGGCATCGCTACTTCGATGAATTACCTCGCTATCTACACAGTGTTGGTGATGGGGTCATTTGCGATTGTGCTTGCAATGTCTGGCAATACTGATGGCGATACAAACCTTTCCGATTTCAAGGGCCTGGCGAAGCGTCGCCCAGCATTGGCGCTTGCATTTACCGTCTTGTTGTTCGCTCAAGCAGGAGTTCCGCTTACTGCAGGGTTCGTTGCAAAATTTGCAGTTATCAAGTCC
>CAIYTS010000057.1 GCA_903929185.1 uncultured Acidimicrobiaceae bacterium | reverse complement strand
TTGTGCATTTGACCATCAATTGCTTCTTCGCTCCAATCAAGATGTGCAGCGCGAATGTATGAACGAAGTTTGTCGTACTGCATGCCCGCAATTGCTGGTGGCGCCATGGTGGTCTTGCACAGTTCCCATTCTGGGAACGCTTTCGACAATTCAATTGAGCCGCCGTCAACAGCAACAATTCCGCGAATGGTGTCGCCGTGGCGATGCGCATATTCCACGACGATGTTGCCACCCCACGACTGCCCGATGATGAGAGGTCGTACCCAATTGCGCTGACGAGCACCGAGCGCATTAACTACGTCAAGAACATCGTCGACGATATTTGCCATGTCATATCCCGTGTCGGGCTTGTCGCTACGACCGTGTCCGCGAAGGTCAATGGCGGTTACTGCGTGACCAAGTTCTGCAAGGCGGCGCGCTGGGCCATCCCAGAGGCGAGCGTTTGAGGCGAGCCCATGGACAAGGAGGATGGGAATGCCAGGGGACTCATCAACTGATGACCACTGCAACATGCGCAGGGAAATGCCGTCGCGCGTGGAAATCTGGAACGAATGGGGCGTGATTGTCACGCCTGCATTGTTGCACCAGATCGGCAATTTGGCACCGTGAATCTCACGAATCGCAAGGGTGACTCTTGTCGTTCTAGAGTTCAGGAACGTATTCAAGGGGGAAACCATGAAGTTGTCAATGGGAATCAATTATTCGGGCGGATTCAAAGAAGCCGTCGACCGGGTCGTGGCTTTGGAAAAGGCCGGCCTCGACCAAGTGTGGATCGCAGAGGCATACAGCTTTGATGCAATCTCGCAAGTGGGGTATCTCGCTGCAAAAACAAGTCGTGTTGAAATCGGAACCGGCATCGTCAATGTGTACTCGCGTACCGCTGCGCTGATGGCAATGACTGCTGCTGGTTGCGACTTTGTTAGCGATGGTCGTTTCATTCTTGGTCTCGGCGCATCTGGTCCTCAAGTAATTGAAGGATTCCACGGAGTTCCCTACGAAAAGCCAATGCAACGCATCAAGGAATACATCGATGTATGTCGCAACGTGTGGGCACGTGAAGCACCACTTGAATATCACGGCAAGACAATTGACATCCCGCTTCCAGCCGGTCAAGGAACTGGTCTTGGTAAAGCACTCAAGATCATCAACCATCCAGTACGTAAAGACATCCCCATCTGGTGGGCGTCATTGAAAGACAAGAGCGTTGAAGCAACAGCAGAAATGGCTGACGGATGGCTTCCTATCATGTTCTACCCAGAGCGTTACCACAACGTTTGGGGCGATCAGTTGAAGGCCGGACTTGCAAAGCGTGATCCATCACGTGCACGTCTTGAAATTTCAGCAGGCGGCATGTTGGCTATTGACGACTCGCTCACTGGCGATGCTCAAAAGAAGATTCTTGATATGGCACGTCCAAACATGGCGCTGTATGTCGGTGGTATGGGTGCTCGCGGAAAGAACTTCTACAACGACATTTGCCGTGACTACGGATTTGAAAAAGAAGCTGTTGATATTCAGGACTTCTACCTTGAAGGCAAGAAGGATGAAGCTGCTGCAGCAATTCCGCACGAGTGGATCATGAACGCCAACCTTGTTGGTTCGACTGGTTTCATTAAAGAACGTGTCGCTGCATTCAAAGAATCTGGTGTCACTGTGTTGTCAGTGAACCCTGTTGGCCCAGACCCCGTTGGCCAAATCGAAAAACTACGCGCGATTATCGACGGCTGATCATGTCGATACTGACAGTTGATGTTGTATCTCCCGGCTGGGAGCCAGTTCGCGATGCGTTCATTCATAGTTTTGACATCAAAGAAGATCGAGGCGCAGGCGTTGCGGTGTATCACCACGGCAAATGTGTAGTTGACCTCATGGGCGGTTGGCGAGATAAAGACCAAACTGTTCCCTATGACAACGATTCACTTCAAGTCGTGTTCTCGACGACAAAGGGCATTACGTCTATTGCAGTAGCAATGTGCGTGGAGCGTGGTTTGCTGAACTACGACGAAAAAGTTTCTACATATTGGCCTGAATTTGCCGCACATGGCAAAGCAGATATCACTGTCGCTCAACTGTTGTCTCACCGCGCTGGTTTGTACACCGTAGATGGCGATATTTCGTTAGAAGATGCACTTGATTGGAGCACCATCACAGGGCGACTTGCTGATACTGCACCGTTGTTTCCCATTGACTCAACTCATGGCTATCACGCATTGACATTTGGATGGCTTGCTGGTGAATTGGTTCGCCGTGTTACAGGTAAGAGTCTTGGTGATTTCGTGCGTGAAGAAATTGCCGGGCCGTTGGGTGCAGAAATGCACGTTGGGCTGCCACCAGAACTCGAGCCTCGCGTTGCGCGGTTGATGGCCCATCCCATTCCTAAGTTTTCACCTGAAGAAGTGAAAACACTGATGGAAACAAGTGGACCAGGAACAAGAGGGGCCGCCGCGTTGTCATTGAACGGTGCATTTGGTCAGGGAGCCTTCAACAGAGAAGACGTGCATCAATCACAACTTCCAGGGGCTAATGGAATTTCTAACGCACGTTCACTCGCTCGTATTTATGCAGCCCTTGTGTCAGATGTAGACGGAGTTCGTCTGCTTGGCGAGACAACTCGTAACAGGGCCACCACTAGCAATACGCCGGATGGAGAAATGGATGAGATTCTTGCCTCTGCCACAAACTTTGCGATGGGTTTCATGTTGCATTCGGAACGTACGGCATTTGCTGGTCCGACAAGTTTCGGTCACAACGGTGCAGGCGGTTCATGTGCATTTGCTCAGCCTTCACGCGAGCTGGGTTTTGCGTACGTCATGAACACGATGATGACAACGATAGAAGGCGACCCTCGCCCAGCGAGACTTATTGCTGCGGTGTCTCGTTGTGCAGACTCCGTCGGATAGACGAAGTTGCTGCGATATACAAAGTCGAGGCCACTGCTGCAGCGCCAGCAAAAATAACGATGGTGCTTCGCACGCCAAGCAACTGAGAAACGCCACCTGCCATGAGGCTGGTGCAGGCAATCATTGTGTTTACTAACGCCATATCGCCAGCTAGCACGCGTCCGCGAATGTGATCAGGTGACTGCATCTGTAGTCCGATTGTTGACAATGTCCATTGAGCGCCGCCGCTCAGGTGGGCAAGACCAATGAAGATTGCTGCCATCCAGATAAATGGACTTGCAGCTGCACCGAGATAACAAACACTGAAGAGCAGTCCGGCGTATCCGCACACCGTTAACAATCGCTTCATGTCGCGACCCGCAATGCGCGCTCCAAGAATGGGACCAAGTCCAGAACCAATACCGCGCACTCCAATTAATAGTCCTCGTCCTGCATCACCTACGTGAAATGCTGTCGAAGCAAGTACTGCTAATTGACTCACTATCCCTGCACCAACAGCAAAGGTCATTTTTGAACCGATGAGGGCAAGAATTATCTTGTCTTGTTTTGCAAGATGGATTGCTTCTTTCATGTCAGCTATTGGTCGTGGTTTTCGAGCCGTAGATGAAACATCATGGCTTTGCATTGGTGTGCGAACACAGGCAAAAAGTATTCCGGCTACCGCAAATGACACTGCATCTGCGATGAATGCCGCATTACGACCAAACGCTGCAGCAAATACGCCACCGAGTGCGGCTCCTACTGCAAGCATGATTCCCCATGTGCTACCAAACAGCGCACTCGCAAGACGTAAGTCGCTTTCATTATCGGTGAGATTGGGGACCGATGCACTGGTGGCGGGGCCGACGAAAGAAGCGAGTGCGGCAATTACGCTTTGTGAGGCGAAGGTGATCCAGATGCCGGCAACGCCATAGAGCAAGAGGCCAAGAGCAGAGACTGTCTGCAATGCAGAAATAGTGACAAGTATTTTACGACGGTCGAAACGGTCGGCGAACGAACCAGCAACAGGCGACATCAGTAAGCCAGGCAAAGTCATCGAGACCAATACGCACGACACGAGAAAAGCAGACTTGGTGCGATCCTCTACCAAACCTGCAAGTGCAACAAATGTGAACCAGTCGCCAGCAAAAGAGACAACTTGAGCACCAAAGACAAGTCGAATATCGCGATTACGTCGCAGTAAAGAAAACACTACGAGTTATCGAAATGCTGCGAGGCGCTCGAGAGTGCGTCGTGCTTCGTTCATAATGTCTGCGACTACCTGGCGGGCAGGAAGAATCTCATGAATTGCACCGACTGCTTGGCCAGCGGCCATGAATGCCTTGTTGGTATCGAGAAGAACATCGGGTCCTGAACCAAGTTGTTGAACACCTGCTTGTGCCGCGGCAATTGCTTGTCCGGGAAAGCCTTGAAGTTCTGATGGGTTCTTCTCCCAATGGTTGGACCATTCGGTGCGAATAACGCGGCAGGTCTTACCGGTGTAGCCCTTGCTGATCACGACGTCGTCTTCACGTGATTCAAGAATTTTTTCTTTGTAGCCCTTACCAGTATGTGCTTCGTTTGTAGCGATGAACTTTGTACCAATCCATACGCCTTCAGCGCCAAGGGCGAGTGCAGCGACAAGGCCGCGACCATCAAAAATTCCTCCAGCTGCAACGACAGGAACCGCACCGTTAACAGCATCAACAACTTGTGGCACTAACGCCATTGTGGCGACAACTCCAGTGTGGCCACCGGCTTCGGTTCCTTGCGCAACCACAAAGTCGCATCCACTTGCAACAGCAGCAGTTGCATGGCGTACTTTTCCGCACATTGAACCAACGAGAATGTTATGGCTATGTAGTTCGTCAACAATTTCACGCGGCACGCCGAGGCCGGCAACATAAATGCTTGCTCCGCCGTTGATGATTGCTTTGATATTGCGCTCAATGGAATCTGGCGCTGCAGTAAGGAGGTCAACTCCGAATGGTTTATTGGTCATTGAACGGACCCGCGCCATTTCTGAGGTCAGTAGTTCTGTTGACATGGTGGCTGCACCAAATGTGCCGATACCGCCAGCGTCAGACACCGCCGCAACAAGGTCGCTATAGGAGACGCCACCCATGCCCGCAAGCATGATGGGCAGTTCAATGTTGAGCATTTCGGTAAGGCGTGTCTTCATGGCTCCTACCGTAGTTCTGCTGTCAGGATTCGTATGCACCCGAACGGCTGAGGAACTTGCGATGCCAGCGCCGAGGAGTCAAAACAATGGCTCGTGGCTCGTCTTCAAACATCCACCGGGCGAAGTTGGTTCGGGTCCAATTGTTTGTGTCAACGAGGGCAAGGACCAGGCGGGCAAAGAAGGGGCGAGCCAAGATCGCACTGAGCGCTACAGACATTCGGTGGTCGGCGAGCAGAGTTTTATCGAGCGCGCGTGAATAGTGCGCGCGAACGTCGACTGGTGAAGTGCCCGCATGAATTGATTCGGCTGCCGCAATTCCGGTCTCGAGTGCTTGACCAATTCCTTCTCCGGTCAACGTGTCTGTTGCACACACGGCGTCACCAATGAAGAGAACTCGCCCTGACGATCTAATCGCTTCATCAATACGCGCGGGGATAGGCCACGCAGTGTGGCGATCTTCTGGCACGTTGTCTGGTCCGAGTGCTTCACGGATGTGAGGACGGGTGAGTAAATCACGCCACGTGTCGTTCATAAATTTTGTACTGCGCTCTGAGGTGCGCAAGATGCCATACCCAAAGTTCGCGCGGTTGCCGGGTAACGGAAATGACCACGCATATCCAGGTAACAAATCTTTTTCAAACCACACGTGTAATTGAGTGGCGCCAGTACCAGTGACATTGCTGATGTATTGGCGAAATGCGTGCCACTCACCGAGATAACCGGAAGTCGAAAGCCCCATTGCTTTTCGTACGGGTGACCACATGCCGTCGGCTGCAACGACATAGTCAACGGTGAACTGATCGAGCCCCTCGACGTCGACAACTATTGACGTGTCAGTTTCTGATAGCGACACAAATGCATGACCTTCATGAATGGCGATGCCGGCATCTCGACAATGTTGCACCAGTGCATGATCGAATTGAGACCGTGGTGCAATGGCAGCAAAGACACCGCCAACATCTGGCAGTGCTAGTTCAATTGTTCGTCCAGTTGGGGAGTGCACAACAACGTCAGAGCACACCTGCCAGTCGGGAACTCGGGAAGGGTCAAAGCCAAGCTGGTCAAGGATTCGCAACGCGTTGGTGGTGAGCCCGTCGCCACAACACTTGTCACGGGGGAATGTGGCCTTATCCACCACTGTCACATCGTGGCCAAGGCGATGAAGGGTGGCGGCACATGCGGTTCCTGATGGACCTGCTCCGATAATGAGGACCTTGCTTGGCACGGTTCAGAGGCTAGGGGGCAGTCGGGCTATGTGGGTAGTGACATGAGTTCGTACTATTAAGAGGTGGCATCCGTCGGGTGCCCAGTGAATCATGGAGGCCATCGTGGCAAAGTTGTGTGAAGGACGCGTTGCAGTCGTTACAGGAGCAGGTCGAGGCATTGGCCGCGAGCATGCGCTCAGTTTGGCAAGTCAAGGAGCAAAGGTCGTTGTCAACGACCTCGGCGGAAACGTTGACGGAAGCGGTGGCGACCTCAGCCCTGCAGATCAAGTTGTTGCAGAAATCAAGGCCATGGGCGGCGAAGCTGTTTCAAACGGCGATGACATTTCATCTTGGGAAGGCTCACAGCGCCTGATCAACACAGCAGTTGAATCATTCGGTGACCTCAACATCGTTGTGAACAACGCTGGCATCTTGCGCGACCGCATGTTGACCAACATGACAGAAGAAGAGTGGGACGCAGTTATCAAGGTTCACCTCAAGGGAACCTTTGGTCCATCACGTTGGGCAGCTGCATACTGGCGCGAGCAGGCAAAAGCTGGCAAGCCAACATCAGGCCGCATCATCAACACCACTTCGGTGTCTGGCATCTACGGAAACCTCGGACAAACGAACTACGGCGCAGCAAAAGCTGGTATCGCTTCATTCACCATCATCGCTGCACTCGAGCTTGCACGCTTCAACGTCACTGTGAACGCAGTGGCACCAGTTGCACTTACTCGCATGACAGAGGGTCTTGGCAATGCACCAGAGACCGACGAAGAGCGCGAAATGCGTTCACCACGTTGGATCGCACCAATCGTTACCTGGCTCGCATCTGATGAAGCTGCTGGCGTAACTGGTCGCATCTTTGAAGCAAGTGGTCAGACACTCGCTATTGCAGAAGGTTGGCATCGCGGACCAAGTCATGCACCAGTCGAAGACCCAACAACACTTGGGCCAATCGTTGCTGAGTTGTTGAAGAACGCTCGCCCGAATGCTGGCATGGACGGTCGTGATGGTTCATGGCCTCAGAGCGCTCGATAAAGAAATAAGAAGGAAACACAATGGCACTTAACCCAGATGCAGTCGGATCAGTCGGCGAGCCGTACAAGATCTCTTGGACATCAAAGGATTCATTGCTGTATGCAGTGAGCCTCAATGTCAGTTCAGATCAATTGGAATACGTCACTGAAAACTCAACCGGAGTTGTTCAAAAAGCACTTCCGACAATGCCTGTTGTATTGGGATCTGGTCAGGCAACTGCCGCTTCAAACCCAATGCGCAATGTTGGTGAATTCAACTTTGCAAATCTTGTACACGCATCACAATCAATCACTTTGCACCAACCGCTTCCTGTTGAAGGAACAGCAACGGTACAAAGCAAGCTTGTAGCAATGTATGACAAAGTAAAAGCTGCAGTCATCGTGACTGAAGCAGAAGCAACTGATGCTGATGGCAAGCCGTTGTATTCAACTCGTTCATCTGTGTTCATTCGCGATGCAGGCGGCTTTGGTGGAGATCGTGGACCAAGTGGTGCGCAAAACGAACCACCAGCAAAAGCTCCTGACCACGAAATCACATTTCAAACGTCAACTGACCAAGCTTTGTTGTATCGCTTAAACGGCGACCGCAACCCATTGCACTCAGATCCGAACCATCCTGCTGTTGCAGCAGGCGTGTTTCCAAAGCCCATCTTGCATGGACTTTGCACATACGGTTTCACTGGTCGTGGCTTGTTGAATGCACTTTGTGGCGGCGATGCAAATCGTTTCAAGCACATTGAAGGTCGTTTTGCGTCTCCAGTATTTCCTGGCGAAGCACTCACCATCAAGATGTGGGAAACAGCAAAGGGCGAAGCAGTGTTCACAACTTCTGTTGGTGACCGCGTGGTTATCGACCAAGGTCTAGTGCGCTTCAGCTAAAGCCAAAACTTTCGGACTCGGCCGCCCTTCGGGGCGGCCTTTTCCATATACAGCAAGGGTTTCCTATTCCTGATAAATATGACTGATTTAGTCAGGTATCGCTGTAGATTGGTCGGATGCCAACGACCACTTGGACCAAAGCGTCCGTAGCCCTACATGCAGACGAGATAGCCGTTGCTGCTCGCGACTTAGAGCACGCCACCCCAGTTGAGATTGTGCGTTGGGCTGCAGACCGGGTGGGAAACGACATCACTGTGACATGCAGCTTCGAAGACGTGGTCCTTGCCCATGTTGCAGCTACTGCGGTTCCCGGAATTGAAATCGTGATGATTGATACGCAGTACTTGTTTGCAGAAACCCAATGGCTTGCAGAAGAGTTGCGCAAAAATTTTGATGCAAACCTTCGCATTGTCCACCCGCTTCACGTCACGCCAGACAATCTGTGGCAACGCGACACTGAAGCCTGCTGCAACGTTCGTAAAGTTCAGCCGCTGAATGCAGTGTTGTCGGAGAAGACCGGGTGGGTAACAGGCGTGCGTCGTATTGATGGCCCCACTCGCGCAGAGACTCCCGTCGTGTCGCTAGATGCAGTACGCAATGTGTTGAAGATCAACCCGCTGGCGTTGTATAGCGATGAAGAAATGGAAACGTACGAGTTTCTCCATGAGCTTCCGCGCAATCCATTGAAAGATCGCGGGTACCCAAGCATTGGTTGTTGGCCCTGTACAAAGCCAGTTGCTGATGGCGAAGACAAACGTGCTGGCCGCTGGGCTGGCCAAGCAAAAACCGAGTGCGGATTGCACATCTAGAAATCGAAGAACAATTAGGAGACGCACATGAGTGCAGTGACATCACAAAACGAATTAGAAATATTGGCAAGCAGATCACATCTTGATCGTCTTGAATCAGAAGCAATCACCATCATCAGAGAAGTGGTGTCAGGCTGCGAATCACCGGTGCTGTTGTTCTCTGGTGGAAAAGACTCAGCAGTGTTGTTGTGGCTTGCCATCAAAGCTTTTGCACCAGCACGCTTGCCATTTCCTGTCATGCAAGTTGACACGGGCCATAACTTTCCTGAAGTTATGGAATACAGAGACGAGTTTGTACGGAAGTACGGCTTGGAATTAGTAGTGGCATCAGTGCAAGAAAGTATTGACAGGGGAGACATCCCAGATCCGGGTCCAACCGGTAGCCGTAATCGCCAGCAGGCAGTCACTCTTCTGACAGCAATACGTACTCATAAGTTTGATGCTGCTTTTGGTGGCGGACGCCGCGATGAAGACAAGGCACGCGCCAAGGAGCGCATTCTTAGTTTCCGCGACAAGAAGGGCGGCTGGGAGCCACGCATGCAGCGCCCAGAGCCATGGAACATCTTGAACCCTCGCATCGTGAAGGGAGAACACCTTCGTGCGTTCCCCATTTCAAACTGGACAGAGCTTGATATCTGGGAATACATCGCTCGTGAAGAGATTCCATTGCCCACCATTTACTTCTCCCACGAACGCACGGTCATCGAGCGTGATGGCATGTTGCTGTCAGTGGGCGGACCTGTAGTCGTCGAAGAGGGCGAAATTCCTACAAAGCGAATCGTCCGCTATCGCACCGTCGGTGATATGAGTTGCACCGGGGCCATCGCATCGACAGCCACAACATATGAAGATGTGCTCGCAGAAGTCTCAACCGCTCGCATCACGGAACGCGGCGCTACGAGAGCTGATGACAACTTCAGTGAATCTGCGATGGAAGATCGTAAACGTGAGGGGTACTTCTGATGAGTTCAGCTTCAACAGCCTCGAACACCCAAGTACGCATTGCCACTATTGGCTCAGTAGACGACGGCAAAAGCACATTAATAGGTCGATTGTTGCACGACTCAAAGGGCATCTTTGAAGATCAGTTAAGTGCAGTTTCCAAAGCCAGTCGCCGTTATGGTGATGGCACTTTCAACTTGGCACTTCTGACTGATGGTCTTCGTGCCGAGCGTGAACAGGGAATCACAATTGACGTTGCCTACCGTTACTTCGCAACTCCGAAGCGCAGTTTCGTACTTGCCGACACGCCAGGCCATGCTCAGTTCACGCGCAACATGGTGACTGGTGCTTCTGTCAGCGATATTGCGATCGTTCTTGTTGATGCTCGTCATGGCGTCGTTGAACAAACTCGACGCCATGTATCCATTGCGACATTGCTTGGTGTTTCACATTTGGTTCTTGCCGTCAACAAGATGGACTTAGTGAATTGGGACGAAACAGTTTTCGACACAGTTGTCACCGACGTTGCAGCCATCGTTTCGACTCTCGGGTCTTCGGTACCTATTCACCCGATTCCCATTTGTGCGACAGATGGCGAAAACGTGGTCGAGGCTGGCGACAAGACCCCGTGGTACGAAGGCCCGTCAGTTCTTGAATTGTTGGAAACTCTCGACATCATGCCCGCTGCCACAATTGAAGCTCGCTTGGCTGTGCAGTGGACATTGCGTGAACATGGCGGTAGTGATTACCGCGGTTATGCAGGGCGCCTTGAAGGTGGTGCAATACGAATCGGAGATTCAGTCACAGTTCATCCGCAGGGTTACTCAAGCATTGTTGCAGGGCTGACGCGCGCTGGTTCACCTACAGATATTTCTGTTCCCGGCGATGCAATTGCAATTGAACTTGCGGACGACCTCGATGTAGGCAAGGGCAATGTGATTGTTGTCAACGGCGATCACCAACCAGTCGATGCCACTGGGCTCATTGCTGATGTGTGCTGGTTCACAGATACCGAACTAAACGTTGGTGACGCCATAGTTGTACGTCATGCATCTGGTGAAGTATCAGCTCGTGTCTCTGCTATTACGCATCGCCTTGACCTAGAGACGCTTGAAAACACCCCGACGGACCGTCTGATCTTGAACGACATCGGGCGGGTGGAACTTGCACTTGCATCGCCATTAGTTGTGGATGAATACACGGTGAACAGAGCTGGCGGCAGTGCGATAGCTATTGACCCAGTGAGCAATGCCACTATTGGCGCTCTCATGATTCGTTCTGCGTATTAGCCAAATTTTGTTATGGTGACGATTTATGAACGCATCAGAACCGCTTCCTGAATCAATTGAAAACTCCTCTGAATCACAGCATCGGGTGAGGCGAACGTTTGCCACCATCCTTGGTGGTCTTGGCGTTGTCTTTCTTGGCCTTGGCCTGATCTCTCTTGTGCTGATGAGTTTTGTGTCATCTCCTAACGCTGCAAAATCAACTGTGAAGAGCGCATTGGCTCAGCCTGATGTGCGCGATGTGATTGCAGACAAACTGATTGAGAAATTGCAAGATAGTGCAGACAATGATTCAGAGAAGTTGATCTTCTCGGTGGCTCGTCCGCTCATCGTCACGGCAGTGAAAGAGAAATTGGCAGATCCAGACCTACGCAACTTTGCGGGTGATGTAGCCGCCACTCTGTACGCGGTGTACATCGAAAATGCGCCGGCGGCATCGGTTGATATCTCAAAATTTAGCGATGCGACGCTGGAGGCGATACGTGCAGCGGACCCTTCTATTCCGAAAGACCAGAATCCGAAGATGGATCCGTTGAAAGTGGAACGCAAGCCAGGCGACGCCGACATCAAATCCATCCGGGATATGGCACAGCGTGGTTCCTGGTTGTTTGTCATCATCGGATTGCTACTGCAAGTCGCGGCATGGTTTCTCAGCGTTGCAACTCAATGGCAACGTACGTTGCGTCTTGGGATCAGACTCTTCTCGGGTGGAATCATCTTTCTCGGAATCGTACTTTTTGCGCGCGGTCGTATCCCTCAGTCATCAACTGAGAACAAAGCAGCACTTACAGCTGCTGCACAGTTCATTACTGATCCAATGGTGACCCGATTCATCATTCTCACGGTCCTCGGAACTGTTGTTGGCATCACGGGCTTTGTCGTGAATCGCAAAGCGACACCGAAAGTGTCCGTAATTCCAGGTAACTAGCTGAACAGGGTCCAGTCGTCTGGCTTGCGGCCTCGCAGTTCGTCATAGTCAACTTCAACGCACACAATGCCGCGTGATTCAGCCAATGTGCGTGCTTGAGGTTTGATGCTTTGGGCCACGAACATGCCGCGCAAAGTGCCAAGCGATGGATCGTTAGCCAAGTCAACGAGGTAGCGCGAGAGTTGTTCGACGCCGTCAATTTCACCGCGTCGCTTTACCTCAATCACCACAGTGTTGCCGGCCGTGTCTTTGCACAAGATATCGACAGGACCCAAGGCTGTGTAATGTTCGCGGCGAATCAGTGTGAGTCCTGGCTCCATTGCATCGGGCGATGCGGCAAGCAATTCTTGCAGTTGTTTTTCGACGCCGTCTTTTTCAAGCCCTGGGTCCTCGCCAAAGACATGGTCGCTGTCGTGAAAAATCTCATGAAAAGTGATTGTCATTGCTTCACCTTTTGGATTGCGCACAATCCAATGATCAGAATTGTCTTCGATGACATTCGGTGCAGTCATCCAGTTCAGCGGCTTATATGCACCACCATCAGAATGAACTGCAACGCATCCGTCGGCTTTCACCATGACAAGACGAAGAGCTTCTGGCAATCGGGTTTCTAGACGGCCTGCGTATTCCACAGTGCAGCGCGCAACGATGAGTCTCACAACAACAGTCTTGCCGATAGTGCTAGTTGGTGATGTGGTCGCGCATGCGTTTTTGAATCAGGTCGCGACGTTCTTGCAGTTGGCGGTACGTCATCGACTCTGTGGATTCGTCAACGCCAAGGCCGGCCTTGAGGCTGCCCATGTCAATTTCCACCGTGTTCATATCAACACCCAGTTCTTCTGACAATCGAGCACCGTGACGCTGCATGAAAGTCATTGAAATATTGGTGAGTTCGCCAATGATGTCAAGGTCTGGTGCGAGGCGCGCAATGGCACCGTCGAGAAACACCATGTTCTTGATGTACAACATCAGTTCCTTTGGCAGTTTTGCACCATAAGCAAGTAGTGCCTTCACGATGCGCTGCACTTCGGCCACTAGCTCTTCGCCGTCAAGTGATGTGGGGTCGATTGTGGGTTGGTCAAGACCTAGGTCGCGAATTACCGCATCGATATCTGTATCTGTTGGCAACGCGCCGAGGTCTCGCAGCGCAGACACTTGGCTATGCAAGTCGTTTGTTGTTGCGCCAAGCATGAGGCGCATAAATGCAAGGCGACGTTTAGTCGTAAGACGACCGACTATTCCGAAGTCGAGCAATGCAGTGCGTCCATCAGAGAGAACGAACAAGTTTCCGCCGTGAAGGTCACCGTGGAAGATGCCGTGTATGAGCGCGCCTTCCATGAATGAGATCATTCCAGCCTTGATGACTTGTTCAGTATCGATTCCGGCTGCTTGCATTCCTTCAACATCATCGAAATTGAAACCTTGCAGGCGTTCCATCACTAGGACGCGACGCTTCACGAGAATTGGGTGAGGGCGGGGCACGATGTACGCCTCTTGATTGAGGTCATGCAACATGATGGAAACATCGATCATGTTTGACGCTTCCATGCGAAAGTCGAGTTCTTCCACAATTGTCTCTGCAAAAAGCTCAACAAGAGCTGGTGGGTTTGCAAGAGCAGCAACTTTGATGCGGCCGATCATGAACGGTGCAATCCAGGCCATCACGCGAAGGTCACGACGAACAAGTTCCGAAACTTGCTCGCGCTGTACTTTTACAACGACGTCCTCGCCAGTCAAGAGTGTGGCGCGATGAACTTGAGCGATTGATGCAGCAGCAAGAGACTGGTGTTCGAAATTTGCGAAAACATCTTCAAGTCGGGCACCCAAATCTTGTTCCACTATCAACTTCACGGTGTCCCACGATTGTGGTGGAACTTGATCGCGGCACTTCTTGAATTCGTTCACCAGTTCAGTGGGAAACAAACCTTCACCGCTAGAAATGATTTGAGCAAGCTTGATATACGTGGCGCCAAGTTTCTCAATCGCTTTGCGTAAACGAAGAGACATGTATGTGCGTGAGTCCTCAGGCGTTGCAAACTTGTTGCGCTTTTTCTGAATGAACCACGGAAGAAGTGCCCATCCAAGATGTGCAACCACAACAAGAAGTCGACCAAGTGGGGGAATGCGACGGGCACGAATAAGTGATGGCACTTCTTTTTGCGCTGCAGCGCGAAGGACGATGGCTACGTGGGACCATGCAATGGTGTCGCGATCAAGCACCCACGGACCTGAATCAGAGAAATTGCCCCAGGAAAGGTCGCTCGGTCGTTCTGTCATCGCATCATTCTGCCGTGGAGAGTTGCTCCCACACGCTCCGAGAGGGCGAAATGCGACACAATGGGGCACGCACAAAGCGCACGGGGGATCACATGTCGAATGCACCACTTCAAGGGGTCAAGGTCGTTGAACTAGGCGTGTGGGTGGCTGGGCCAGCAGTCACCGGAATGTTGGCTGACTGGGGCGCTGACGTGCTGAAGATTGAGCCACCAACTGGAGATCCACAACGTGCCGTGTTCGGCGCGTTGGGAGTTGGTGACCAAGTGGGAGTGCCTCCGTTCGAGATTGATAATCGAGGCAAACGATCGGTAGTTCTAGACCTACGTAATGACACTGATGTAGAAACGATGATGACCCTCATTAGTGAGGCAGATATTTTCGTGACAAACGTACGGCCTGCTGGTTTGCAACGCCTTGGTCTTGATGCTGATTCGTTGACGAAGAAATTTCCGCGATTGATTTACGGCATCATCACCGGATACGGACTCACGGGTCCTGATGTTGACAAGGCCGGATACGACATCGGCGCGTTTTGGGCGCGTAGTGGGTTGGCGCATACAACAGTTGCTCCCGATGAATTACCGCCAGGAATTCGCAGTGGCCAAGGCGATCACACAACAGGTATGGCTCTTGCGTCTGGTGTGATGGCTGCATTGTTCGACCGTGAACGAACCGGGAAGGGACGCGTTGTGTCTACCAGTTTGTTACGCACAGGTATTTACACGATCGGCTGGGATTTCGGTGTGTATTTGCGTTACGGCAAACGCCAAAGCACACGTCCACGTCATCGCAACCCTGCACCACAAGTGAATTGTTATCGCTGTGCTGATGGTCGTGCCTTTTGGTTGCTCGGACTTGAAGCGGATCGTCATTGGCCCGGATTTTTGAAGGCAATTGATCGTCAGGATTTGGCCTCAGTTGAAAACTTTAAGAATGCGCGCGCTCGCGCAGTGAATGCTGAAGAAATCATTGCAGTTCTTGATGCACATTTTGCAACACAGGATTATGCATATTGGACATCTCGGTTTGACGCAGAAGATGTGTGGTGGGCACCACTGAATTCAATTCCAGACGCAATTAATGATCCGCAAGTCATCGCGTCTGGTGCATTTATAGATATGACGCCACAGCCAGGGGAAGCGCCCTACCGCGCAGTGAATTCGCCGGTTGATTTCAATGGCTACGCCCCAACGTATGGTCCTGTACCAAATTTGGGACAACACGAACCAAAGTGGTGAACAGTTTTTAAAACTTGGGTGGGCGTTTGTCGCGCAAGGCAGCGACGCCTTCGCGGTATTCGGCAGTTTGTGTTGCGTCGTTAATCAGTGCAATAGATTCATCAACGGAAGCGCCAACATCATGACGAATCAGATCGCGATAGATCTGTCCTTTTGTGATCGCAACAGCATTTGGGCCTGCTGATGTTGCAAGTGAGTGTGCCCATTGTTGAGCCATGACTACGGCGCCAGCACCGTCTGCGGCGACACCATTCCATAGTCCCCAGTCGCGAGTTTCCTCGCCCGTGAAGACACGTCCTGATAGCAACAAATCAGTTGCGCGTGTGACGCCAATAATGCGTGGCAGTGTCCAACTCATTCCATATTCAGCGGGCAATCCCAATTTCGGAGCAGCAGTGGTGCACTTTGCGTTTGCTGAAATGAATCGGAGGTCACAGAACAATGTGAGTGCGAGTCCGATGCCCGCACATGCTCCGTTGATAGCCGCAATCACTGGCACGCGAAGTCCGTAATGCCATGCAAGGTCATGATCAAACGCAGGTGAAAGGTTGGTGCCAGGGTTTGTGACGTTCACCGATTCCCCGGGGTCATAGCCGCCACGATCTGCATGACCAGCAAGAGCTTCAGAGTCTCCACCAACACAGAAAGTGTTTCCGGCACCAGTGACAACGATTGCACGGATGTCAGGGTTGGTATCAAGTGTCGACATCGCTGATTTATATTCAGCATGCATACGACCAGTCCATGCATTGTGGCGATGTGGTCTATTCAGTGAGACGGTGGCAACTGCGCCATCGATAGTGACGAGAACCGTTTCACTCATCGTGGATCGCGACCCCAGATGGCATGCAAGATTGCGTCGGTGTATTCAGGTCGGCATACAAAGAAATCTGGCAACCATGTATCTGGTGTGTTGTATTCAAGAGGGGAGCCATCAATTCGACTCACGTGCATTCCTGCAGCTAACGCAACGGCCGCTGGCGCTGCTGAATCCCATTGGTACATACCGCCATCGTGCACATAAATGTCAGCTTCGCCCATAAGAATCGACATTGCTTTTGCGCCTGCACTACCTAAACGAAATGCATCGCAATCAAGATGTTCGTTAACGAGTACCGCTGCATAGGGCGCACGATTGCGTGAGGTGACGAGGCGAGGCTTTTTACCTTCTTTCGGCGGCACGACAACAACAGGATCGGTTCCGAACACCGCATCGATACTAGGAAGGGATACTGCGCCGGCGGTGAGCGCATCGCGTTCCCACAATGCAATATGAACGGCCCAGTCGGCGCGACCTTCGCCATATTCGTTCGTGCCATCAAGAGGATCAACAATCCACACGCGATCTGAAGACAATCGACGACGGTCATCTGCGCCCTCTTCCGAGAGAACCGCATCGCTAGGACGCACGGCAGCAAATGCTTCCATGAGAAAATTATGTGCGAGCAAGTCACCAGAGTCCTTGAGTTGCCATTGCGTTGTGCCGCGCTCAATTGTGACTTCACGATGTTCGACTAAGAGTTGGCCAGTGACCCGTGCAAGTTCAATTGCAAGCTCGTGGTCATTTAGTGATTTCCACGAATCGAAAAGTTCAGCGTTGGTCACTGCTCGCCACGAGACAAATTAAGAGTGTCGCGCACTAGGGACCGAACCTCAACTTCATTGGCGCCGGCTTCGACAAGTTGGCGAATGCGTAGCTCTACTCGTTCTGCTTCGATTTCATTAAAGACATCGAGACGCTTGGTTGAAGTAGTGGCCGTAACCGCCATGAGGATGATGGCTGCAATGGCAGTAATCATTCCGAATGTCAGCACCCATCCTTCATTGTTTCCGCGGATTGACGACACGATGATTGCGGGCAGTCCTGTCAAGAAGGCACCAAAACACAACGTTCGAATCAGCCGCAATGACATGTAATTACCGAGACAATGGCTTGTATTTGATGCGATGTGGCTGGTCGGCAGCAGAACCAAGTTCCTTGTGACGCCATGATTCGTATTCAGAGAAGTTTCCTTCAAACCACCGCACTTGGCTGTCACCTTCGAACGCAAGAACATGTGTAGCGATGCGGTCGAGGAACCAGCGATCGTGACTGATGACGACTGCGCAACCAGGGAATTGATCAAGGGCATCTTCCAATGCGCGCAATGTGTCAACGTCGAGGTCGTTTGTTGGTTCGTCAAGAAGAAGAACGTTTCCGCCGCGCTTCAAAACTTTTGCGAGGTGAACACGGTTGCGTTCACCACCGGAAAGATCGCCCACAAGTTTTTGCTGATCGGCACCTTTGAAGTTGAAACTAGCAACATACGCACGGCCATGAATTTCACGTCCGCCCACCTTCATGTGTTCAACACCTTCAGTGATTTCTTCGTACACCGACTTTGCAGGGTCAAGTGAATCGCGATTCTGGTCTACGTAACTCAGTTGCACGGTGTCGCCAACGGTGACAGTTCCGGAATCTGGTGCTTGCTGGCCGGTGAGCATGCTGAACAGTGTTGTTTTACCAGCGCCGTTTGGCCCGATGATTCCCACAATGCCAGCAGGTGGCAACGAGAACGACAAGTTTTCAATGAGTAAACGATCGCCGAATCCCTTGGTGAGATTTTCAACAACAATGACGTTGTCTCCCAAACGTGGACCTGCAGGAATTGCGATTTCCAATTTGTCAGGGCCGCGTTCGGCTGCCATTGCTTCGGCGTGCAACTTGTCATACGCAGCAAGACGAGCTTTACCTTTTGCCTGACGAGCCTTCGGTGACATCTTGACCCATTCAAGTTCGCGTTGCAATGTGCGTGTGCGTGTGTCGCTCAATTTTTCTTCGCCTTCAAGACGAGTCTGCTTTTGCTCTAGCCATGAGGTGTAGTTGCCTTCGAATGGGAAACCACGGCCGCGATCAAGTTCAAGAATCCAGCTTGCAACATTGTCGAGGAAGTAACGGTCGTGCGTAATAGCAACAACGGTGCCGGGGTATTCCTTCAAGAAGCGCTCGAGCCAGTCAACGCTCTCTGCGTCAAGGTGGTTCGTGGGTTCGTCGAGAAGAAGAAGATCAGGGCGTGACAGCAACAAACGGCACAATGCGACGCGACGCTTTTCACCACCAGACAACTTTGAGACATCGGCATCGTTTGGCGGGCACCGCAACGCATCCATCGCGATTTCAACGTTGCGGTCAAGGCTCCAAGCATCGGCTGCTTCAATTTTCGCTTCAAGATCTGCCTGCAGGGCTCCGACCTTGTCGTAGTCGGCGTCGGGGTCTCCCCACATGGCCAT
>CAIYTS010000056.1 GCA_903929185.1 uncultured Acidimicrobiaceae bacterium | reverse complement strand
ATGTCCTGATGATCCGCGATGGTCAACAACGGCAATCGCAAACCCTCGCGATAGCCAATACGTGAATTGACTTCTAAAGGTCACTTGCCATTGTTCATTTGGTCCGCCATGCACCCAGCAGATCAATCCACCATGTGGTCGATGTGGCCGGTACAACCGATACGGCACTTCTACGTCTCCTGGTGCGCGCTCAACAGTTGGCTCTACGAGTTCTGCATCAATGTCGTTTTCAAACCATCGAGCATCTGCAGGTCGCACAAGTACCGTGCGTCGTGGTTTAAGCAGATTATTGAGTTGATACACAACCACTTGTTGCGGAGTCCGCGCACCGGTACGCAATGCAGCAAGTGTGTTGCCCTCCCATGACAAACAACCGTGAACTCCGTGCCCAATGCGATGGCGTGATCCGGTCACTCTGTCAAACACCCACAACGATGAGTACCCATCTTCATTACGTGTATACGCAACGCGCGTGCCGTCAGTGTTGAAGCACCATGTGCGTTGGCCAGGCCCCCACGTGGGTGCACCATGTTCGCAATGGTCGATGATGGAGATGTTCGGATCAACAATCTGGTCACCCAGAATGTGCACATTTGCAACACCCGTGGAATCATCAATAAAGCCAAAGCTCTCTTTGGTCCGAGAAAAACGCGGCTGTTGTGCTGCGATGCCGCTCGTGGGAGCTTCAAGCAGTACCGCACTCTGTGTCCATGCCATGTCGGGCCTATTCCACACAATGCAACTTCCATCAACACCAGCAATGGCATCAAGTGCGAAGTCAGATTCGTCATGCACTACAAATGGCACGCCATCTGCAATGTCACATCCCCACAACACTTTCCAGTCGGCAATGGCGAACACTCTTCGATTTATGTGGTCAATTGCCGGCGTCGACCACGACCGAGACGCGTCAAAGGCCAGTGATCGTTCGCTTGCCACACCATCGTTGCGAAGAGTGATCTCAACAATGCCTAGCGCCTCCGTTGCGACATAGACGACCTCGCCGTCATCGGCCCACACATGTGCCCCGCCAGACAGTCCACGACCGCGCGAGGGGCCATCGGAAAACAAATCAACCACAGCACTGCCATCGACTGCCCACATCCGCAGAACAGCAGAGGCGCCGTCTGAGACAACTCCAGACACCCATTGACCCCCAGGGCGCACCAGCACGTCAGTGACCTCGATGCCAGGGAGGCACAACTGGAAGGGCAGAACGGGCACGAACGCAGGTTAGTCAGGGCACTAGGTTTGTAGGTGATGACTTCAGAACGCCCCGACCGTAACCTCGCCCTCGAACTCGTACGCACCACCGAGTCTGCTGCCATGGCAGCGAGTCGTTGGGTTGGCCGTGGAGACAAAATGGGTGCCGATGGCGCCGCGGTGGATGCCATGCGTATGGTGCTTGGCACCGTTCCGATGAGCGGCATCGTTGTCATTGGTGAAGGCGAAAAAGACGAAGCACCCATGTTGTTCAACGGCGAGCTTGTCGGCGATGGCTCAAAGCCAGACACAGACGTTGCGGTTGACCCAATCGACGGAACATCACTCACGGCCTCAGGCAAGGGCAACGCCATTTCGGTGATTGCAGTATCTGAACGCGGCACCATGTTTGATCCGGGTCCATGTTTCTATATGGAAAAGATTGCTGTTGGCCCTAGCGCTGTTGGCTCTATCGACATCACAGCGTCTCCTACCCAGAACCTCAAATGGATTGCCAAGGCAAAGGGTGAAAGTGTTCGCGACTTAACAGTCATGATTCTTGAGCGCCCTCGTCACGACGACCTCATTGAAGAAGTACGTGCCTCAGGTGCGCGCATCAAGCTCATCTCAGACGGTGACATTTTCTCGGCAATTGCAACAGCATGGCCAAACGCCGGAGTCGACGTGATGTTTGGAATCGGCGGAACGCCTGAAGGCGTTGTTGCAGCTGCTGCACTGAAGTGCATGGGTGGCGAAATTCAAAGTCGCCTGTGGCCTCGCAATGATGAAGAGCGCACTGCAGCAATTGCTCAGGGCTATGACCTCAGTCGCATCCTGCACACAGACGACTTAGTAAAAGGTGACAATTGCTTCTTCGCTGCAACTGGCGTTACAGACGGCGAGCTTCTTCAGGGTGTGCGCTTTACTCCCGGCCTTGTGCACACACAAAGTTTGGTCATGCGTTCACGCAGCGGCACAGTGCGTCTGATTGACGCGCAACACAGGCTTGACAAGATCAACGAATTCTCCGCAATCGATTACAGCTGAGCAAACGTTTTACGGACGTACAAAAAGTTACGTTCACCTAACAATTTTCCATATTGACTAAACAACATTGTTGAGTCATAGGGTGCATGTATGAACATCACTGGAAAATTAATAGTCGCAGCAGTCACTCACACTGATACGCGTATTTGGGCAACCGACGCACATCGCGGTGACAAACCAGAAGTAGTTGCGCGACCAAGTGCCGAACACATTCATCATCATGTTCGCAATGAACAACAGACCACTCATGGTCATGAGACAAATCGTTTTGAACATCCGTACCTTGAAAGCGTTGCTGCGGCTCTTGAGCCAGCTGGTCAGATTTTGTTGATTGGCCATGGCAAAGGGAAATCAAATTCGATGTTGAGACTGATCCAACATCTCGAGCGCCATCACCCAAAGACTGCAGAAAAAGTTGTTGCAGCACTCGACATCAATGTGCCTGCGTTAACTGAGCCACAGATACTGGCAGCGGCACGCGAATGGTTTGAAGATCACGAACACGGCTGAGCCACGTTGACGTATTTGGCCTTTCGGCCAGCGTTTACAGTCCGCCGGTAGCGGCGATACGTGCGTGTGTGCGACGCAGTTCAGCTTCAACTTCAGCTGAGTGCTCTGAACGCAATTGCTCTTCAAGACGAATCTTTGTTGCGCGCACTGCAGCAACATCAATATCTTCTTCAAGTTCAGCAGCATCAGAAAGAATGGTCACGTGGTCTGGACCCACTTCAACAAAGCCGAGATGAACGGCCAAGTTTTGAATGGTGCCGTCAGACAAGTAGATACGCGTGTGGTTCTCGGTGAGTGCACCAAGGAACGCCGCATGTCCAGGAAGGAAAGCAATTTCGCCACCTTCCATGGTGCGGGTGATCACCTGAGTTGATTCTCCGGAAAAGAGAACCCGCTCGGGTGATACAACTTCTACGCGCAAAACGCCTGACGACTCAGCCATTATGCGTTCTCCTGAAGAGCCTTTGCCTTTGCGTACACCTGCTCGACTGAACCGACGTTGAGGAATGCCTGTTCTGGCACCTCGTCGAGTTCACCGTTGATAAGTGCTTCAAATGATTCCACTGTTTCAGCAACAGGTACGTACTCGCCCTTGACGCCGGTGAAGACTTCAGCAACGTAGAACGGCTGTGACAAGAAACGCTGAACCTTACGTGCACGTGACACGGTCTGGCGATCTTCTTCTGACAATTCGTCGAGACCAAGAATTGCGATGATGTCTTGAAGTTCCTTGTAGCGCTGCAAGATTTCTTGCACGCGACGAGCAACTGCGTAGTGACGGTCACCAACAGTTTCTGGTGTGAGAATTGTTGACGTTGAAGCCAATGGGTCCACAGCTGGGTAAATACCAAGTGACGCGATCTGACGAGACAACTCAGTGGTTGCATCGAGGAAGGTGAACGTGGTGAACGGAGCTGGGTCGGTGTAGTCGTCCGCAGGAACGTACACAGCCTGCAGTGACGTAATTGAACGTCCGCGGGTTGATGTGATGCGCTCTTGGAGTTGACCCATTTCGTCAGCAAGTGTTGGCTGGTAGCCCACTGCTGATGGCATACGTCCGAGAAGAGTTGATACTTCAGATCCGGCCTGTACGAAACGGAAGATGTTGTCGATGAACAACAACACGTCCTGGTTCTGTACGTCACGGAAGTACTCAGCCATGGTGAGAGCTGACAATGCAACGCGAAGGCGCACGCCAGGTGGTTCGTCCATTTGTCCGAACACTAAGGCTGCTTTTTCAAACACGCCCGACTCTTCCATTTCCATACGAAGGTCAGTACCTTCACGTGTGCGCTCGCCTACTCCGGCGAACACGGAAACACCACCGTGCTTCGAAGCAACACGGTTAATCATTTCGGTAATAAGAACGGTCTTACCAACACCTGCTCCACCGAACAAACCAATTTTTCCACCAGCAAGGTACGGAGTCAGAAGGTCGATGACCTTAATGCCAGTCTCGAACATGCGCTTTGAAGGCTCGAGTGTGTCGAATGCAGGAGCTGGACGGTGAATGTCCCAACGCTCGATGTCATCGAAGTCTGAGTTGTTGCCGTCGAGCACATCGCCCCATACGTTCCATACGTGACCAAGTGTGCGGTTACCCACTGGCACTTGAATGCCGTGACCAAGGTTGCGCACTGGTGTGTTACGTGAGAGACCGTCAGTCGGCTTGAGGCACACGGCGCGTACACGGCTGTTACCGAGCTGCTGTGCAACTTCGGCAAGAACAACTGTGGTTGTGCCTTCGTGTGTGATCTCAAACTGAATCGCTGAGTTCAGTTCGGGTAGCGAACCGCGAGGGAACTCTACGTCGATAACGGGACCAGCAATTGCTACTACCCGTCCGTCTTGTTTTGTATCTGTCATGCTCATTTGGATTGCTCCTATTTGTTCGTTCTTCTAATTTCCCGATGACATGGCTTCGGCACCGCCGACGATTTCCATGATTTCGGTCGTGATCGAGTCCTGACGGGCTCGGTTCATGATTCGGGAAAGATTGTTAATAAGTTCTTCAGCATTGTCAGTTGCTGATTTCATTGCGCGCTGGCGGAATGCATGCTCGGAAGCTGCTGCATTCAACATTGCTGCATACACGCGAGCCTCAACGTAGCGAGGCAACAAGGTCTCAAGAATTGCTTCGGGAGATGGTTCAAATTCGTAGTCAGCACCCGCTGCATTTTTGGCGTCGCCACCTGCTGCAGTTTCTGCTTCAAGAGGAACAAGAGGGCGTTGCACGACTTCTTGAGTTCCGGATGAAATGAAGCGTGTGTACACAAGTTCAACACGGTCTACTTGGCCTGATGCATAAAGCTCAGTGACGAATTCGCCAACTTCTTTTGCGATTGCATACGTAGGGCTGTCAGTGAAACCAGTGAAGCTCTTTGCAACGTTGTAACCGCGGAAGCGGAAATACCCATCGGCCTTACGACCGATAGCGATGACGGTATGTGAGCGACCGAGCAGTGCATCTTTTTTGATTTCACCTTCGGTTGCACGCATGATGCCCGAGTTGTAACCGCCACACAGACCACGGTCTGCAGTGAGAGCCACGTAGCAAACGTTCTTGATTTCTGTGCGGCCAGCAAGAAGTGGCATTGAACTGCCAGAACCCGCTGCAGAGAGATCGCGAACAACTTCAGTGATCATGTCGCTGTAGGGAACGGCTGCGATGACGCGTTGCTGCGCCTTCACGATGCGTGATGCAGCAATGAGCTCCATCGCACGCGTGATTTTTTTCGTCGCCTGAACGGACTTAATGCGCCCGCGCAGAATTCGTTCTTGTCCACCAGCCACTTAGATCACTCCGTCGCGAGGGTCTTGTTGCT
>CAIYTS010000055.1 GCA_903929185.1 uncultured Acidimicrobiaceae bacterium | reverse complement strand
GCAAGTTCACGACGGTAATGATCTGCACCTGAAGTTCCATTCAATCGAGCAATCAATTGACGAGGATGCACAATGCCGAAGCGAAGATAGGGCGACATCAACGACGTGCCGTCAACACCTGGGTTGTTGCGATCGTCTTGATACGCCTCTAGGTGTGGAGACCACTCGTCCCACCTGTTCCATGCGGCTTCTTCTCCGGCATCTGGCAAATTCAATGTCGACGAATCAATATCGGGATAGCCCTGACAATGACTGATTGCATTGGCATACGTGACAGGTGATTCCACTGCGCTAGAAAAATCGACCAAAGACCAGCGGCGATAAAACGGAGTGAACACCTTCAATGGAGTTCCGTCATCCTTCAACACCGTGCCTGGGTTCACGCAATAGGGAGAATCTGCTTCGATCAATGTTGCATCAACCTGTTTCAAAGCATCACGAACAGCACGATCACGTGCTTGCCCATACGGAGCAAAATCAGCTGCAATGTGAACGCTCTTAGCCCCTACTTCTTTGGCCATCTGTGCAACTTCAACAACGGGATCTCCGTATCGAAGAACAAGCATTCCGCCGGTCGCAGCATCAAGTGACCGCAAAGCATCGAACATAAAGGCGCGCCGGGCTAGCCCCGCTTTTTCAAAACGCGGATCAACAACAAACAGTGGCACGACATCGCCAGCAATGGCGGCTGACTGCAGTGCCTTATTGTCGGTCACCCGCATATCGCGACGAATCCACCAGATTGATGTGCTCATTTGTTTTTCCACAACATTGGGACAAACAGCAATGTCAAAATTCCGCCGTACGCGATTGACCACTCGATACCAATGTTGTCGCCAATCCATCCGGTGATCGGGCCACCGATTGGCGTGGAGCCAAGAAACGCCACGGCGACCAGTGCCAACATTCGACTTCTCATCTCTGGAGCAGTGTTCTGTTGACTTAACCCGTTCATTGATGCAACAAGACCAGTCCCACCAAAGCCAAGAGGAAGACACAAAAGACACGCAACAAGGAAGTTCGGAGCCCATGCAATTGCGATACAGGAGACACCGTTAATTGTGACGAGCGTTGCGTACCAACTCACTGTGATTCGAGTAAACCGGGCTGTACCTAATGCGCCAAAGACACTGCCGATACTGACACATGTCAAAAGTATTGGGTACCCACTCGCATGATGCCAACGAACGTCACTCAATTTCGGCATCACCACGCTGTAGTTGAAAGCAAAGGTACTGACAACCGTGAACACGATAAACGCACGACGCAACATGGGGTCACGCCACACGAATGCCAGGCCTTCTCGTACTGGTTTACCACCACGAGCCGCCGACGTAGCTGGCAACATTTTTGTCTTATCGATCATTAATAACGAACCGAGAACAAAAAGGTACGAGATTGCGTTTAACGCAAAAAGCCATGCAGTGCCAAGAGGCCCGATGAGAGCAGCCGCCAGTGCTGGCCCGAAAATACGAGAACCAGTCATCACTGTGGTGTTCAACGACATCGCGTTTGGAATTTCAGCTGGTTCAACTAGTTCAGTGACCAAACCGCGACGAGATGGATTATCGATGGCGTTGGCTATTCCTGTTCCAAACGACAAGAGATAAATCATTGGCAATGACACATGACCTGTGAACGTCACAACGGCCAGCACCAATGCTTGAATACCCAAAAGTGACTGACACCAAAAGGTGACACGACGGCGATTGTGTCGATCCGCAAAACCACCAGCCCATGCACCAAGCACCAACATGGGAATGAACTGAGCGAATGTATTGATTCCGGCATCAGTTGCTTTGTGATTGATGGAATAAATCAATAAAGACATCGCAGTGAACTGCAACCACGTGCCGACATTCGACAGCAGAAGACCAAAGAAATAGATTCGAAGGTTTCGATGTCGGAGCGAAAGAAACATCGACGCTCTGTCTGTCGCCTGCTCGGACATCAGTCGTCTAATTTCAACGCACTAATGAAAACGTCACCAGGTACTTCTACCCGACCGATGGCTTTCATCTTCTTCTTGCCTTCTTTTTGCTTTTCAAGCAATTTGCGCTTACGCGTAATGTCGCCGCCGTAACACTTAGCCAAAACATCCTTGCGCTTTGCCTTCACTGTTTCACGTGCGATGACTTTGCCACCGATTGCTGCCTGAATAGGCACATCAAACATCTGACGAGGAATCAGTTCACGAAGCTTTGCGCACATGCGGCGCCCATATTCAAACGCCTTGTCACGGTGCACAATTGTGCTGAAAGCATCTGCTGCGACCGCATTCAATAACAAGTCAACAAGAACGAGATCGCTCTTGCGGTAGCCATCAAGTTCATAATCGAGGCTCGCGTACCCCTGTGTGCGACTCTTCATTTGGTCAAAGAAGTCGACAACCACTTCAGCAAGCGGAATGAGATAGTGCAGTTCCACGCGCTCTGGCGAGAGATACTCAAGTTTCACCATTTCGCCGCGACGTGATTGACACAGGTCCATCAATGTCCCGGTGTAATCCTTCGGCGTAATGATGGACACTTTGAAGAATGGCTCTTCAATGAAACTGATGTTCTGCAT
>CAIYTS010000054.1 GCA_903929185.1 uncultured Acidimicrobiaceae bacterium | reverse complement strand
TGCGGTCGGAGTAGTCCTGAACGTTGTTGTGTTTTTTGTTTTTGCTGAAGCAGTTCCAAAGACGTATGCAATTCTTCATTCCGACCGTGCGGCACTTTCAACGTCACGACTAACTGCAATATTGGTGGGTTTCTATCCACTGCGAAAGATGTCTCAAGGTCTTATTGGTCTGACGAACATTGTGGTCAAAGGAAAAGGTTTAGAACAGGGCCCATTCATCGGCGAGCAAGAATTCTTGGGCATGGTCGAAGCAGCTGTTGAAGATGAAGTGATTGAGCATGAAGAACGTGCATTGATTGAATCTATTATTGAATTTGGCGACACGATAGTCCGTGAAATCATGCGGCCCCGCCCAGATATTGTCAGCGTGAATTCTGGAGAGACATTAGACATGGCTCTTGATGAAGCATTTGAACATGGTGTGAGTCGCTTGCCAGTGATGCGTAATGATGAAGAGGACAATGAAGACGTGCTCGGAATTGTGTACGCAAAGGACATCATGAAAGCGATTCGTTCTGGCTTAGGTGCTGAGCCTGTCGATTCACTTGTTCGTAATGCTGTGGTGATTCCAGAAAATAAGCCAGTGGCGAAATTGATGCGTGAAATGCAGCGCGATCATTTTCATATGGCCATCGTGGCTGATGAATATGGAAGCATCACTGGTTTGGTGACTCTTGAAGATTGCCTTGAAGAATTAGTTGGCGAAATCGTTGATGAGCACGATGACGAGGATCCGGAAGTGCAGAATTTGCCAAATGGTGAATCCCTTGTGGATGCCGGAATGTCTATTGAAGATTTCAACGATCACTTCCATGTGGATCTACCCGACAAAGAATTCGACACGGTCGGTGGATACCTCTTCGGAGTTCTTGAGCATGTCCCCGTAGTGGGTGAGACGTTGGAGATTGAAGGATGGCGATTCGTCGTTGAGGCACTTGAGGGTCGCCGTATCACTGAAGTCCGTCTCATGCCCACGATTGGTACTGAGTAACGGCTTGGCTACGTAACTTCTGTAACTTGGCGAAATGGAAGTTTCATTAAAAGGCAAAGTCGCACTCGTTACGGGCGCATCACGCGGAATTGGTCTGGCGATAGCTAAAACATTCGCAGAATCAGGCGCGAGCGTCATGATGGTGTCGCGAAAGATTGACGAATCAGCAATGGAAGGCATTGATGGCGAAGTTGCCATTCGACCTGCCAATGTCGGCGATCCAACTGCAGCCACAGATGTGGTGCGCGAAACAATTGCCAAATTTGGCCGTCTCGATATTTTGGTGAATAACGCAGCAACTAATCCGTATTACGGACCAACGATGGGCGTTGATGAAGGACGGTACGACAAGACGTTTCAAATCAACTTGAAGGCCCCATTGCAATGGACCCAGGCAGCATATGAGGCCTCGTTCAAACAGAACCCCGGAGTGATCATCAACATTGCCTCGGTTGGCGGATTGCGCACGGATGGTGGCGGACTTGGTATTTACAACTTGACCAAAGCTGCACTGATTCACTTCACTCGTCAACTTGCTAGCGAGATTGGACCAAACAGGGTGATTGGAATTGCGCCTGGTCTCGTGAAAACTGACTTTGCTGGTTTCTTAGTTGAGAACTTCGGCGACAAAATTGCTGCCACTGTTCCGTTGAAGCGCCTTGGCGAACCAGAAGACATTGCAAACCTTGCAACCTTCTTGGCATCTGATTCTGCGAGTTGGATCACCGGAGAGACATACGTCATTGACGGCGGTGCTGGATTAAGCACCTCGAACGCTGGCTAATCAGTCACTGCATTTTCTATAAGCAAAGAACGTTGCGGCTTGCCGAGAGCAGTCCTCGGAATTTCCGATACGTAATGCACGTGCTGTGGGGCACAGTGGGCTGGCAGTGTCTTCTTTACATGGCCGCGTACAGCGTCTAATGAAATGAGATGTGGATCTGATGTAACGATCCAGACATGGACTGCGTGGCCCCATTCAGGGTCCGCAACTCCGGCAACGCACAGGTCTGTTATTGATTCAAAGTCGCGCAATGCATCTTCAACTATTTCTGGCCACACATTCTCGCCACCCGTAATGATGAGGTCGCCGTCGCGTCCCTCAATGGACAAGACGCCATCTCCTGTTAATGACCCTCTGTCGCCGGTGCAGAACCAACCATTGCTATCAAGTGGAACGGTCCCGTCTCGATAGGCACGCAGCAGCATTGGAGCTCGCACGTACACGATGGAATCGCGAACCTCTAATTCGACTCCAGGCAACGCGCGACCGTTGTACACGACACCGCTCCCTGTTTCTGTGAGTCCGTACGTGGTGAAACAATTAGGTGGTAATTGAGAAGCCTGGCGTGAACCCCCCAAGACAATTGCACGAAACATTGTCGGATCTATTCGCTGTAGTGCCGTTGACACGAGTGAGACGAGAGTTGCTCCGTCTCGCGCTGCTTCTGCACACGAGTCAGGAGAGAAGCCGGGTACGGCCACGAGGGATGTGCCCATAATGAGCGAGCGCGTGATGACCGAAAGTCCGCCCACGTGAGATGGAGGTAGACATGCAAGCCATGTGTCGCGCAATGTGACGTTCAGGTGTTTCGTTGTTGCTCGAGCACTCGCTTCTACGGCCGACATGGTCAACACGGCAGCTTTAGGAATTCCCGATGTACCACTAGTTGCAACAACGACAGCGTCACCAGGTTCTACTGGTTCACCGTCAACACGCGTGTCGCCATCAGGCGTGGCGATGATTGTGGGTTTGACCAAATTCAAGATGTGTTGCCGAGCAGGAAGGGGAAGTCGCTGGTCAAGAGGAAAGATTGCGTCGTCGTTATCCCATGCTCGAGAGAGGCGGTCAACGAGGAGCTGGCCGTTTGCCATGTCAAGACATACCAACTCGTTCACGCATCTAGCGTACGACTCGTGCGACACTAGAGACATGAATTCGCCAATTGACCCCACAACACTCGGATGGAAGAAATGGGTCATTGGCGCAAGGCCTCGCACGTTGCCCGCTGCGGTTGTTCCGGTCCTTGTTGGTGTCGCCTGTGCAAGTGGGGCGCCGAGCCCTGTCTGGTGGCGTGGGGCACTTGCAGGCATTGTGAGCTTGGCTCTTCAAGTAGGTGTCAACTACGCCAATGATTATTCAGATGGTGTGAAGGGCACTGACGCTGTTCGCGTTGGTCCATTGCGTCTCGTAGGTTCCGGAGCAGCGACCGCGAATCATGTGAAGCAAGCAGCGTTTGCAATGTTCGGTATCGCCGCCTGTGCAGGGCTGGCTTTGGCTGTTATGACGACAATGTGGTTGGTGTTGGTTGGGGCAGCTGCAATTCTTGCTGCTTGGACATACACAGGCGGTCCACGTCCGTATGGCTATGCGGGCTGGGGTGAAGTTTTTGTGTTTATCTTCTTCGGAGTTGTTGCTACAACTGGTACACAATTTGTGGTTGCAGAGGAGTTCACCACTGCCGGACTGGTTGCAAGCGTTGCCGTGGGCTGCTTTGCATGCTCGCTACTGGTGGTTAATAATCTCCGCGATATTCCCGGCGACACTGTTGCGGGGAAAAATACGCTTGCGGTCAAACTGGGAGATCCCAATACACGTAAGTTCTTTGCCGGTCTGGTGATCCTTGCCGTGGTCTCGATTGGTACGACATCAGTTCTTGTAGGGGCTTATGCGTTATTCGGGCTTGTCGGAATCGTTGTTCTTCGACCTGCGCTTGAAGCACTGTCGCGAGGAGCAAAGGGTCGCGACCTCATAATTGTTCTGGGCAATGTTGGACGCGCTCAATTAGTGATGGGCATCACTTTTGCCGCAGGTATTGCGTACTCAATCGTTTCGTAAAATTATTGAATCCAGTAGGCGGCTAGTAGCAGCGGAGTTCTCCAAATGAACAGTGTGGCCGACACTCTGTACGACTGACAGATGTGAATCTGGCAGGAGAGATTGCATTTCTTTTGCAATAGCGACGAATTTCGTATCGTTCTCGCCAACTACGAGATGTACCAGCATTGTCAATCGGTGCAAATATTCCCAGTGCGACTCTTGTGTTCCGGTCCCTGCGTGACGTAGAGAATCTGCGAGACCCTTCGGAGAGTTGTGAAGCCGTTCACTTCTTTGGTTTGTC
>CAIYTS010000053.1 GCA_903929185.1 uncultured Acidimicrobiaceae bacterium | reverse complement strand
GCCATTGAATTCAAAATGTCGTCGGCTACTGACCACGCTTCTTTGCTTGTTGGGCGAGCAATGGTGTGAAAGCGAATACCAAACCGCATAGTGCGACCCTGAGCAGCCGCAATGGCCGCTACACGTTCATGACGTTCCTTAATGGCGTCGGGTGTTTCACCCCATGACAAGTACAAGTCGACATTGTCGCCAGCTACCTTTTCGGCAGATGCCGAAGCGCCACCGAAGTAAATAGGCGGCACGGGGTTTGGTACTTCACGTGTTGTTGCGTCAGTTACTTCGAAGTACTTTCCCTTGTAACTGAAGGGCTCACCCGACCATGCTCCGCGCATGACTTCGATGAATTCGCCAGTGCGCTCGTATCGAGTCTCTTTGTCTTCTGTAATACCAAATCGCGCAAGTTCAGCTTGTTCAGCGCCGGTGACGATGTTGACCAAGCATCGGCCATTCGACATGCGTTGGAATGTGCTTGCCATTTGGGCAGCAAGTGTTGGCGTAAGGAGTGCTGGTCGAAATGCAACGAGAAATTTGATACGCGATGTGAGTGCGATAAGTGACGCAGTCGCAAGCCAGGCATCTTCGCACCCAGTGCCGCACGGGGTGAGCAGTGCATCAAATCCGAGCTCTTCACACGCGCGGGCGATTTGTGCGAGGTATGCGTGACTTGGTGCACGATTAATTGAGCTGTCATCGGGTAACACATCACGTGAGTCGCCGCCAGTTGGCAAAAACCAGTTCATTTCAATCATGGGAGGGGTCCTTACAAATTAATAGGGATAAGGCGGATAGTTATGACAGATGTAGCGAGCACAAGTGCCCACGAACAGACACCAAGAATGATGGGGCGCGAACCTAACAGGCGAAGCTTTTTAATGTTGACACCAGCACCAAGGCCAACGAGCGCTAGTGCAAGAAAGGTTTTTTCAATCTGTTTGAGAGAGGTAAGAAGATCAGATGAAAGTGCGCCAGTTGTGCGAATGCTGACCGCAACGAGAAAGAGCACAATAAACATTGGCAGTAGTGACACTCTTTGTGAACCAGTGTGTGGGTGCTCGTGAGGTATTTCGTGTTTTTGAGTTTGGCTATGTCGATACCCGTAGATAGCCACAAGTGGGGCCAATAAAACTACGCGTGTGAGTTTCACAATTACCGCTGGTGCAAGAGCATGAGGTGAATATGCAGTTGCGGTGGCGACAACCTGAGCAACATCGTGCACTGATGAACCTGCCCACATACCGAAACGTACGTTGGTCATGTTCATGAGATGACCAAGTGCGGGAAGAACAAATATTGAGATGCTGCCGAACAAAGTGACGAGTGCAATTGCATATGTCGCATCTTCTTCATCGCCATCGATTGCACCAGTCATTGCACTTATTGCAGATACTCCGCAGATGGAATAACCAGTAGCAGTAAGAAGGCCAAGACCAGGCGAGACACCGAGAAGACGTGCAATGTATTGCGTGCCAAAGAATGTGACCGTGACAACCGCGATCACTGCAAGAAATCCGCGACTTCCTAAATGTGCAACTTCGCTAAACGACAATTGGAATCCGAGCAAGACAATTCCGGCGCGCAAGATGCGTCGCGAAGCAAACTTCAGTCCTGTCTCACATACCGATGGAATAAGACCAAGGTTGCCTGCGACGGCACCGATCAATAAAGACACGGTGAGAGGCGACACGCTTGTCCATTGCCAACTCACGAGAAAGCCGCAGAAAACTGCTATTCCCGCGGCCATGAGACCAGGGGCAATGAGACTGGCCTTCTTCAACATGTTAGAGACTCTAACAATTCTGGTAGGTGCCCCCAACCAGAAATGTGAGCTAGGAACGGGAGCCACAGATTCTCGCAAACCCATATAAATGGCTCAATCTGGGGTAAGCCCTTACCCAATCTTTACCGAGCGCCTCGTACGGTAAATGGAGACGAGAAGTCACCATCGATATGAATACCTCTATAAAGACCTCCAACAAGCCTTCAGGCCGGCGCAATGCGCCAGCGGTGCAACGGTTGGCGCCCGCCCCCCGGACGCGAGCCATCAATAGCGACGTTCCCATCTTTATTGGGTTCATTGTTCTTGTTGCCACAGGCGTGTGGGCTGTCAATGGTGGCTGGGATGAAGTCATTGGTGGCTGGTCGCATCTGTGGCGTGCCAGTGCTTCTCTCACGGGTATCTGGACATCTCTTGCAGCATTGACCGGATTGTTGTTGGCAGCGCGTCTTCCGTGGATGGAACGTTCAGCTGGGCTTGACCGCATTCTCATTTGGCACAGAATGGCTGGCGACACCATGGGTGTGATGTTGGGCGTTCACGTCTTTACATCGTTGATGGCCGAGATGCCGTTGCGCGGAGGACTTGTCTCCACTGTTAAAGACATGATCGGCCGCGAGTCGTACATGGGTATGGCATCAATTGGTGCACTCATTGTTGCAGTGGTCGTTGTGTCTTCGTTGAAGAACGTTCGTAACCGCTTGTCATATGAGACGTGGTACTTGTTGCATCTCAGTGCATATGTTGGCGTCATTATCTCCTACAGCCACACCATCACACTTGGCTCACTGTTGTCAGGTGATCGACTCATTCGTTACTTGTGGGGAATTTTCTTTGCATATGTGATTGTTTTAGTGGTTCTTGCTCGATGGTCAGGTGTGATCAACGCAATCCGCAAGCCACTACGAGTTGTTGATGTACAACGTGAAACAGAAGACACTGTCAGTGTTGTTATGGGCGGACCCCACATCACGTCGTATGCCGGTGAAGCTGGGCAATTCATCACCGTACGCATGTTGAAGCGTGGTATGTGGTGGAAGTCGAATCCATACTCACTGTCAGCTGCACCAACAACTGGTGGAATGCGCATCACCGTGAAAGATCGCGGCGATGCAAGTGCAGCTACTTTCCGTTTGAAGCGTGGGGACAAAGTTGCAGTTGAAGGCCCTTATGGCATTGCAACACCCGACATCTTCGATGGTTCTCGACCATTGTTAATTGCTGGTGGTGTTGGTGTTACTCCGGTGCGTGCGATGCTCGAATGTTTGCCAAAAGGTTCACACCCGATGGTGTTGTTGCGTGCACGCAAAGTGGAAGAGATTCCTCATTACAAAGAAATCTGTGATCTCACCGAATCCCGCGGTGGGGAAGTGCGTCTAGTACTTGGCCGCACTGCGCAGTTGAAGTCGCGTGACCCATTTGCACCCAAGGTGCTGAATTCGCTGGTCCCGAACATCACGAATTGCGTTGCATTCGTGTGTGGTCCTACATCTCTTACATTTGCTGCTCGTAAAGGTTTACGTGATGCAGGTGTCGCCCCGTCCCGTATACATCTCGAATTGCCTTGGTGGTAAATAATGTCTCATCGCACACCCTCTCTAGCCCGCCGAATCTTTCCGGCTTTTGCACTCACAACTGTGGGTGTGGGCATGGTTCATTCGCTTGATCGCCCAGCAATTGTCGGAGCACAAGGGAATCTGATGCCGTTAGCTGACCTGGGGACAACAACCGTTGTTCCGCCAGTGACTAATGCGCCAACTGTTACCGCTGCTCCCGTTGTGACGAATGCTCCGACTGCCACGAACGCACCCGCAGCGACATCTGGTCAGACAACTGCTGCAACTAACGCACCTGCAACAACGTCGGCACCCGTAGTTACAAATGCACCAGCAGCTCCTGCAGCGAATGATTGTGGTGCTTTGACTGGAAATGGATCGCCAGTAACTATTACGTGGCGTCGAGATTATGGCGTTATTCAAGTGACTGCAAAATTCATGTCAGACGGAACCTTGTGCAAAGCAACCGCTTCATACCAAACGTATGACAGTCGTTCAGAACGCTATGAGTCATATGCAATTCCAATTTTGAATAAGCAAGCCTCAAATGCTGGCAGTGCGAATATTCAAGGTGTCTCAGGTGCAACTGCAGTATCTGATGCATATGCCAAGTCACTGCAGTCAGCTATCGACAATAAAGCATAAATATGCAAGCAAGACATCGCGCTTCGTTTCCCATCATGGGAACAACGGCAAGTGTGCACGTGAACGATTCTGTTACACGCTGTGAATTTGATTCCGTCGTCTCTGAGTTGCGACTAGAACTGAATCGACTAGAAGAGATTTTTTCTGTATATCGCGAGACCAGTGAGATCAGCAGAATTAATGCGGGAACTCTTCACCACCTCGATGCATCGCCAGAAGTTTTTGCTGTTCTAGATGCATGCTCATGGCTAGAGCAAGCCTCCAACGGTGCTTTTTCTATTCGTCGATCACGTACAGAATCTGCAATCAACCCGTCTGGTTTTGTCAAGGGCTGGGCAGGTGAGCGCAGTGCTTCAATTTTGAGCAATGCAGGCTTTACACATTTCTATTTGGGTATCGGTGGCGATTTTGTTCTGCGTGGTGGATTAACCGAATCAGAACCGTGGAGCATTGGAATTGCAGATCCTCGTGATGCGACGCAATTGGTTGCAACTGTGGATGTTGTTGATGGTGCCATTGCAACATCGGGTAGCGCAGAACGTGGCGCACATATTTGGGACCCACGCACAGGTGCTCCGGCTGATGAGTTTTTATCTGTCACCGTGATTGGCCCAAGCCTCGCTTGGGCTGACGCATATGCCACCACAGTATTTGTGATGGGTGAACCTGGCCTCGAATGGATTACACAGTTCGGGCAATACGACGTAATGCCGGTTCGCCGCAGCGACTAACCATTTGTTGTGAAGCCGGCTAATGCCAAGGCTTCATTCAAAGTGCTGGCACGACGAATAGTGCAGCCTGACTGAATATCTGGTGCGCTTGCCGGAACAATGGCTTGAGTAAAACCGAGGCGTGATGCTTCATTGAGACGACGTGCCAAGTGGCCGACTTGTCGAACTTCACCCGCAAGTCCAACTTCACCAATGACAACAAGGTCTGCTGGAAGCGGAATGTTTGATACTGCAGAAACCAATGCAAGACACATACCGAGGTCTGCACCAGGCTCTGTGAGTTTCACGCCACCAACAACAGACGCGTACACCTCGTGCCCAGACAAACTGATGCGGGCACGACGTTCAAGAACTGCAAGCAACATGGATAAACGACCTTGGTCGAGACCTTGAGCACTGCGGCGAGCGGGAACAGATGCACTGACTTGATTGGTGAGTGCTTGCAGTTCAACTAACAGCGGACGCTGACCTTCGATAGTGGGCACTACGACAGAACCAGGAACTCCCGTGCGACGATCAGTGAGGAATAACTGGCTTGCATCAGGAACACCAACAAGGCCAGCTTCAGTCATTTCAAACAAACCAAGTTCATTGGTAGGACCAAAACGATGCTTGGCAGCACGCATGAGGCGCAATGCATTGTGGCGCTCACCCTCGAAGGACAACACTGTGTCGACCACATGTTCAAGAACGCGTGGGCCAGCAAGGCCGCCTTCTTTTGTGACATGGCCAACAAGCACGACAGAAATATTGCGACGCTTCGCTTCTTGCACTAGCCGATGTGCACACCCACGTACTTGCACAACTGAACCAGGTGAGGAACCAAGTTCAGGGTCGACCACGGTTTGGATGGAGTCGATAACAACAAGACTTGGAGAGATCTTGTCGATGGCAGCGATGATGTTCGGCAATGACATTTCAGGCAGCAACCATAAGTCGGGGCTGATTGCACCAAGACGGTCTGCACGTAGACGCACTTGCTGTGCGCTTTCTTCAGCAGTGACATACAGAGATGGCCCTTTAGCTCCGCCGAGAAGTTGCAGTAGCAATGTGCTTTTTCCGATGCCGGGTTCACCGCCAAGCAGTGTGACTGAGCCAGGAACGAGACCACCACCGAGCACACGATCAAGTTCATCAATACCTGTTGGTACGGGATCTGATTCGTTTGGGTTTACATCACCAATAGGTGTTGCAAGACCAGGAGGCACAAGTGCAAGCCCAGCAGCAAGTGAGACGCGAGATTCTTCGGGGCCCTCTACTTCTTCAACTAGTGAGTTCCATGCAGTACAGACTGAACATTGGCCAGACCATTTCGGAAATGATGCTCCACACTCGGAACACCGATGAATGAGTCGAAGTTTTGCCACACCGTGACTTTATATGCGGGGTGTGGGGCGTCGTCTATTACGGGCGCGCAACACCATCAAGATGAGGATCACCGAGGCGATAAGCCACAAATACAACAAACCGAGGACTAACACTTTGGCAAACCGCGAGATACTGGATGCGATATCAACGTTGGTAACACTGGTCGCAAGGCTTGTAGGAGTGCCATCCATTGGTACTCGCCAGGTAATCACGCCTTCGGTATTTTGGCCAGTTGTGCTGTTGACTTTGCCAGGCAAAATTGCGTTGAACGTGATCCCCACTGCGTCGCCGAGGTCAAGGCCAGCTGCTTGCACTTCTGCTGCATATGGAGCGCCACCAAGAAGCTTCAATGTTGCGTCATCTGCGAACGCATTAAGGCCACCGTTGACTTCAAGTCGTCCGGCCAAGGTGTAGGTGCTGTTCGTGTCTTTGCCTGTGCGGGTAATAACCATTTCATGCAATGGGCCGCGGGTTCCGCTGATTTGCCCCAGCAACGTTGTGGCCTCTGCAGGCCCAAGAAAATCATGAGTCAACGTGAGGGTGAGCCCACCATCTTTTGTGTCTGTTGGTCCTTGCGCTTTCCAACCAGCAGCAACAAGGTCGTCCGTTCGGATATCTGCCTTTAAGCCAGGGGCTTTGGCAACGATGTCTTTGTCAGCAGTGATGACAACCGAAATGGTGCCAGTTCCGTTTGGCTTCACTGCAAGCGTGACATTGGTGTCGACTCGACATGACGAGAGAACAACAACAGCAGCGATGGACGCCGCAATACGAGTAATTATTTTGCGGGTCACTCGACAGGAGCAGCAGTGTCACCAGCGAGTGGTGGTTCGCTTGGTGCAACGATGCCTTCAACAGCACGGAATGTCATACGACGTTTTCCGGCATTGTCTGGGTCTTCTTCGGTATCAACCACGATGATCTGACCAGCAGTGAATTGCTTGTACAGAATTTTCTCAGACAGTTGATCTTCGATCTGACGTTGAATTGCACGACGCAAAGGACGTGCGCCCATTTGTGGGTCGTACCCAACGTCTGCCAAGAGTTCCTTTGCAGACTGTGTGAGTTCAATGCCAAGACCTTGTGATTCAAGTTGGCCGGTGAGGCGCTTGATCATCATGTCAACCATTTGGATAACTTCGCTCTTAGCCAATTCATGGAACACAATTGTTTCGTCAATACGGTTCAAGAATTCTGGACGGAAGTGCAACTTCAGCGCATCGTTGACTTTGTCTTTCATGCGCTCGTATGAAACTGCTTGGTCACCAGTGGTGAAACCGAGATTCGCTTTACGCAAGTCTTGAGTACCCAAGTTGCTGGTCATGATGATGACGGTGTTACGGAAGTCAACACTGCGGCCCTGGCTGTCAGTGAGACGACCTTCTTCAAGGATCTGCAACAAAGTGTTGAACACATCGGGGTGAGCCTTTTCGATTTCGTCGAACAACACAACAGAGAACGGCTTGCGACGCACTGCTTCAGTAAGTTGGCCGCCTTCTTCGTAACCGACATATCCCGGAGGCGAACCAACGAGGCGACTAACGGTGTGCTTTTCCATGTACTCAGACATGTCGAGCGTGATGAGTGCTTGATCGTCACCGAACAAGAACTCAGCAAGAGTCTTTGCGAGTTCTGTTTTACCAACACCAGTTGGTCCGAGGAAGATGAACGAACCGCTAGGACGACGTGGATCTTTCAGACCAGCACGTGTACGACGGATGCTTTGCGAGACAGCAGTAACGGCATCTTCTTGACCGATGATGCGCTTGTGCAGTTCGGCTTCCATGTTGAGAAGCTTTGCGGTTTCTTCTTCTGTGAGTTTGTACACAGGAATACCGGTCCAGATACTGAGTACTTCTGCAATGGCTTCTTCGTCGACTTCGTCGAACAAGTTGATGCCAGATGCCTTGATTTCAGCTTCTTTTTCAGACTTCTCTTCGAGCAATGAACGCTCTTGATCGCGCAAGCGGCCGGCTTCTTCGAAGCGCTGGTCTTCGATGGCCTTCTTCTTTGCTTCTTGCACTTCAGAGACACGATTTTCGAGATCTTTGAGATCTGGAGGAGTTTGCATGCGCTTGATGCGAAGACGTGAACCGGCTTCGTCAATGAGGTCGATTGCTTTGTCTGGCAAGAAACGATCAGCAATGTAGCGGTCGGCCAAGTTGGCTGCAGCAACGATTGCTTGGTCTGTAATTGTGACGCGGTGATGAGTTTCGTACTTGTCGCGAACACCCTTGAGAATTTCAATGGTGTGAGCAACAGTTGGCTCTTCAACTTTTACTGGCTGGAAACGACGTTCGAGCGCAGGATCTTTTTCAAGATGCTTGCGGTATTCATCTGTTGTGGTTGCACCAATTGTCTGCAATTCACCGCGTGCAAGCATCGGCTTGAGAATGCTTGCGGCATCGATTGCGCCTTCAGCAGCACCAGCACCAACAAGTGTGTGGATTTCGTCGATGAACAAAACAATGTCGCCACGTGTCTTGATTTCTTTGAGAACTTTTTTGAGACGCTCTTCAAAGTCACCGCGGTAACGGCTACCTGCAACAAGTGCACCAAGGTCAAGTGTGTAGAGCTGCTTGTCTTTCAATGTTTCAGGAATGTCGCCAGAAACAATTTTCTGTGCAAGGCCTTCGACGATTGCTGTTTTACCAACACCTGGTTCACCGATGAGAACAGGGTTGTTTTTTGTGCGACGAGAGAGAATTTGCATCACGCGCTCAAGTTCGCGAGTACGACCAATGACGGGGTCGAGTTTCTTTTCACGCGCTAATTGAGTGAGGTTGCGACCAAACTGATCCAGAACTTGGCTTCCGCCTTTTTCACCTGGTTCATCTTTGCTGCCAGGGGCTGCTGCACTGCCGGCAGCTTCACCTTTGTTGCCAGGACCCTGATAACCAGAGAGCAACTGAATGACTTGCTGACGAACTTTGCCAAGGTCGGCGCCCAACTTCACGAGAACCTGAGTAGCAACGCCTTCACCTTCACGAAGCAATCCGAGAAGGATGTGCTCGGTACCGATGTAGTTGTGGCCAAGTTGAAGAGCTTCACGTAATGAGAGTTCGAGGACTTTTTTGGCGCGAGGAGTAAATGGAATATGACCTGATGGAGATGAACCACCTTGGCCAATGATCTCTTCTACCTGAGCGCGAACTGCATCAAGAGAGATGGACAAAGACTCAAGGGCCTTTGCTGCAACGCCTTCGCCTTCGTGGATGAGGCCAAGCAAAATGTGCTCGGTACCAATGTACGAGTGATTGAGAAGGCGCGCCTCTTCTTGGGCAAGCACAACAACCCTGCGGGCACGATCTGTAAAGCGTTCAAACATGTGGGGCCACCCCATTCGGAATCGGTGGATATTGATAGAAAGTGTATCGGTACGGCGCATGAGTACCCCTGCGGAACCCGTAGTCTAAAAACCGTGATTATGTCGCCGCTTCTTTCGTTGCCTTTTATGGAAAACGACCGCCAACGGGTGGAAAAGGCTCTGGTGGCGTCGGTCACCACAAATGACGCATATATGACCGAAATTGCGTCGCATCTCATCTCAGCAGGTGGGAAGCGTTTGCGCCCCATTTTTACAATTATTGGTTCCCAAGTGGGTAACGACAAGGTTGCAACTGATGACGCCATTGCTGGTGCCATTTCGTGCGAACTCGTTCATCTTGGTTCTCTGTATCACGACGACGTGATGGATGAATCCGACATGCGCCGCGGTGTAGAAACCGTGAACGCAAAGTGGGGCAACTTGCAAGCAATTTTGGCGGGTGACTTTTTGTTGGCAAAGGCCTCAGAAATTGCTGCGTCGCTTGGCACTGAAGTTGCTGCATTATTGGCTCGCACCATTGGTCGCCTGTGCGAAGGCCAAATTGAAGAATTGCGCCATACATATAACGTCGCTCGCACTGTTGATTCGTATCTCGATTCCATCGATGGCAAAACTGCTGCGCTGTATTCCACTGCAGCTCGCATTGGCGGTTTAGTTGCCGGACATGATCGGGCGGTTGTTGATGCGCTTACTGCGTATGGCACTGCATACGGCATGGTGTTCCAAATTGTTGATGACGTTCTTGACCTCACAGCTACTGATGAAGAGCTCGGCAAACCCGCTGGCAATGACATGAAAGAAGGCGTGTACACATTGCCTGTCCTTCATACGTTGGCGAAAGGCGGAAAAGATGCCGACACGCTGAAGGCCACTCTTGGAAAGCCGTTGACCATTGAAGAACGTGACACTGTGCTGAAGATTGTGCGTGGCAACGGGGGTGTTGAAGTTGCTATCGAAAAAGCTCGTGCATTTGTCGCCGATGCTGAACGCGCATGTGACGCGTTGCCAACCGGCATTACATCAGATGCAATGAGAAAGGCCACGGCCGCTTTACTAGCAACCGTGGCCTAACCCAACGTTTCGTTTGCTCACCCACTAGTGGGTTTGTTCATCAGCCAAAGATGTATACATCTGCACGGCGGTTTTTGGCTTGTGCTGATGCTGTCTTCGCTGTCTTGACTGGTTGATTGTCAGACTGGGCAACAATTTCAATCACTGCTGTCACCCCAGCTTTGATGAGAGCTGCTTTCACTGTTGTGGCGCGCTCACGTGAAATCGCAAATCTGAATTCACTGATATTCGTCAGAGAGGCAGCGTGGCCTATTACGACTACGCGACTTGCGTTCTTGGCTGCTTTTGCAATCTTTTGAACTTGAGCCAAACCTGCCGCATTTAACACAGCTGATGCTTGTGTGAACATGACGGGGCTGGCAACAGTTGGTACAGAACCAACACGAACATCAGATGCTTTTACGGTTGTGCTCATTGAGCGAACAACAGCTTTAGTGTCTTGATCAATGATTTGAACCGAGCAACGGCCGCTATTGACCAGAAGCACGCTAGTAGTCAGCGCAACACACACTTTTGGTGTGATAGTGCGGATATCCAGATCAACAGCATCCTTTGCCGAAAGGACTTTCAGAGCAGTATTTGTCTGCACTGCAGTTGGCAACTTCTTTGAATACACCACAGTGTCGATGCGATTCGGCGTGGCACGTACTGCAGCGGCAACTCGGGGAAGAGTCGTTGTTGTTGTTGGCGCAATGGTTGATGTTGTTGTTGGCGCAACTGTGGTTGTTGTTGTGGGAGCAATTGTGGTGGTTGTTGTGGTGGTTGTTGTGGGAGCAATTGTGGTGGTTGTTGTTGTCTGTGGGGCACCTACATCACCATCGCCACCAGAAGTAACACCTTGTGCTGCATCCCATTTAAATCCGACGTAGCCAGCTGTTTGAGATCCGAGGGCGGCGACAATTGTTACGTAACCAGTGCGACCAGTTGTATCTACATAAGAGGATCCTGCTGCTGAGCCGCCGCACGACGCATTTTCGACTGCGCTGAATGACCCTGGTGCTCCGAGACCGTTTGTTCCGTACGTGGTAAGCAATCCAGAATCAAAGGACAACAGATACGGGTAACTCGACTGTGAAACAGTCGCAGTGCTTGAGCAACTGGGCGGGTATGAACCTGTGGAACCTGATGCCAAACCGGCGAAGTACAAAGTATTGCCGGCGCTGACAACGCCGAGGATGCTGTAGTTCATACGAACTGTTGTGCCTCCGACAACGATTGTTGAAGGGAGAGTTGACAATGACTTGAGTCCGTTAGTACCAAGTGTTGTATCGAGAATTCCATTTGTAAGTCGGATGGCAGAGGTGGTTTGTGTCATTCCCATTGTACGAAATAGGCCATTCCAACGACCAAGTGGGTCGATTATCCACTTCTGCACGTACGCACTCTCTCCGGTACCAATCGTCTGGGTCGTCAGTGCTGTTCCGTTTGCGGTGTATGGCGTGATTTTGTGTGTGTACACGGTGCTCATTCCAATACTGCAGCCGTCGTAGCCCGTAAACAAACTGTTTGTTTGCCAAGTGGGAAGAGTTGTGGAACGTGCGGACTCACTATTGATGACTACCAAGTACGGAACTGTAGATGTGAGAGAAGTAACACTGCTATCGACGCTGTTGGAACCAGGTCCCGCAGAGACGCATGATGTGTCTGTGTTGAAGGTTGCAACTCGGCCGTTTGTGCCAAATGATGTATCAATCACAAGGGACGAATTTGACGGGATGAGGCCGACCAAAAGTGATGTCGTATATTCCTTCAACACACCGGCTTGACCCGATGCGATGATTGTGGCTGCGTTTGAGTAATTGCATGTCATTCCAAAAAAGATTGAACCATTTGGTCGGAACTGAAAGGAGGAACTGTTGACCATGGGATACGAGAATGCCGCCGAATTCTTAGTTGCTCCGGTACCGGCGACGCACTGGTCTCTGCCCATTTCAGTGGACGAGTATGCAGAGTAATTCGCAACTGTGGTACCGCTATTGGGGTCAACGCTTGTTAAGAACATTGAACGAGCAGTAACCGCGCCAGTGGACAGTGAACCTATTCCAAAACTAAGAACCGACTGATCCAAACTGCCTGTAGCTCCCTTTAATTGGCGCGTGTAAAAAATCGCATATTTGTCGAGAGTCTCGCTGATTGTGACTGTCGCATTTCCACAGTTGGTAGACATGCCTGAAGAAACACAATTTGATTGCGCTGATGTTGGGTAAGCAAACTCATCACCAAGATCGATGGCACCAAAAGTTGCATCGATAGTGAGATCGTTCTTGACCTTCCATAGATAGTTATGGGCACCGGCGGTAGCTGTGACTCGGCCGAACGCAAGAAATGAATCTGTCTTTGGGAGCCGAATTAATTTGGCGGGTGTTGCGCCGGTGATTGCAGACGGCGCAAGGGCGGCAGAAGAGCTCTGGGTTACATCGCCCGGGGCGGCGCTTGCTACAGAAGTAGTCAATACGACACCTGCCGCCACCAAGGTGAGGGACATAAAGAGGGATGAAATACGACGCACGATGGCCTCCATTGGATACAAACCTCAAAACATGGGGCATCTCTAGACTAGAACAAATTTCTAGAAAATTTGTACAAACCTGAATTTGGGGCGTGTGATTGTTGTCCCGTTGGGGTTTTGGCCAAAGTAGGGAGATTTTTCCTGGCTAGGCAAGCAAGGCGCGGGCGGCGGCAAGGCCACTGAGGGCTGCACCTTCAACGCGCGGGCCAGCAAAGGCATCGCCAGCGATTGCAAGGGTTCCAGAGTCATCTACCCAGCATGCATCTGGCCACAATTTCTTCGGAATGGCAAAACGCCACTTCTTCATCTCGCTTGACGTGACCTGAGCGGTGCCGAGCCATGGAGTCGCTGCTTCAAGAAGATCATCGTGAATCTCGCGATTGGTCTTATCGAAATTGGCAAGGCTCCATTCGGGGTTTGCATGAAAGGTGAGTGCTGGAGATGCGCTGATTCCTTTGGCGGAGTTGTCACCGATGAATGAAAACACATCATCAGGAAATTGCATGCCACCAGGAGATGGCACGTTGTGGTTGTTGGAATCAAGTGTGACGAGAAGACCCAACGTGCGGTCGTAATCAGTTCCGCGCAATTCGGTGGGCATTTCAATTCCGCCACCAAACATCAGCGAAAAAGACTGCGGTACTGGAGCTGTGAGAATCACGCGATCTGCATTATGTGTAACACCATCATCAGTAGTGATGATCCAATCGGTATCGCCACGCGTGAGTGAGAACACAAGTGAACTCAATCGCACGTCAAGCCCGATCGCAAGATGTTTTGCAATTGAGGTCATTCCGTTAGTACCGACATAGCGAGGATGCCCATCATCTTCTGAAAATCCACGACACCATTCACGTACAACGCCGGCAGTGATCCATTCGTCGACATGCTTCTGCATTTCTTCGGTGCGCACTGTGAAAAATTGCGCACCGTGATCAAGCGTTGCATCTTTGATGCGTCGCGTGGCTAAACGACCGCCTACGCCGCGACCTTTATCAAAAACCGTGACATCGTGGCCATGAGATGCACATTCGCGCGCAGCCATGAGACCAGATAGGCCTGCGCCAACAATGATGATGCGCATTGTTAGACCGCGACGGCAGCTGCGTGCCCGTGAGGGACAAAGACTTTTTCGGCGCGACCGAGAAACTCGAGCAAGATGCGATTAAAGGTGGTGGCGTGTTCGATGTGTAGCCCGTGTGCGCCGCCGCTGATAATTACCAATTCAGCAGTTGGAATTAGTGATGCAATCTCTTCAGCATCACCGCGCGGAGTGAGAATGTCTTGGTTGCCAACAACAACCATGGTGGGGCATTCGATATTGCTGAGTTCTGCGTTCAGTGAACGGTCATCAGTTGTAAGAATCGCTTGCACTTGTGACACAAATGCATTGGCCGGGTTGAATAATTGCAATGGTCCGATGCTTCCGAGCGCTGGAAGTATGCGACGGAAAGAACGCGGACCAATCATCCACCGTGCTGCTTCTTTGCCAACTGAGCCCATGCCTTCTGTTGAAGCCATATCAGCCCATGACTGCAAGAGATCAGCACGCCACTGATGATTGCGACACGCAGTAGCAACAAGCGTGAGGGAGCGAACACGGTTTGGGTGCTTCAGCGCAATGATCTGGCTAATTGCGCCACCCATTGACAAGCCAACAACATGAGCTGATTCGATACCGGCAGCATCAAGCACTGCGATTGCATCGTCTGCCATTTGTTCAAGATCGTATGTGCCATCTGGTTTATCGCTCTTGCCAGCACCTCGGTTATCAAACGCCACTGTGCGATGACGTAATGCAAGTGCAGCGCGTTGAAGGTTCCATGAGTTCTTCTCGCCACCAAGTCCTTGCACCAATAAAACGGGTGCTCGTTTGGTGATTCCGGTTACTTCGTAATGAATACGAATTCCGTCTGCTGCAACTGCGAATGGCATGTTATGCAACCTGCTGACGTGCAGGGATACGTTCAATGCTTGGCCACAAATACAAATTGCGCACAACTTCCGTTGTTGAATGGCGTGGGGCAAAACGCAATAAATGCGCAGCTTCGTTACTGGCAGCTAAACGGCCGTGCTGAATAAGGTCTGCAACATGGTCTGGCATTGGTGCACCAGCAAACGTGGAAACGTTTTTCGCCATCCACCAACCAGGGCCGAATGATGGAAGTGGAACGCGACGACCAATAGAAGTTGCACGCAACATACTGATCGCTCCGTTGGCAACGATGTTGACTACGCCATCTGCGTCACGTTGTGCTGCTTGAATAAATGCAGTTGCAGCATCGAAATCTTCTACGACACAAAAGATTGGATTACCAATTCCGTAGTAGGGGATCATGGGCAAACGAAGAAGTCGACCAAGAGGGCTTGGTACATGCGCCCCAAGAACGGGCGCAAGTCGCAACGTGCACACATTGATGCCACGAGCAGAACGTAGTTCTGTTGCTTGCGATTCAATATTGCGACACATGTACCCGTACGTAGTGTTTGGCGCAGTAGGCGTAGTTTCCACTGCAATGTCAGGAGAGTACGCACCAGCACCGTACATTTCAATTCCACTGCGCACGACAATTGTCTCTAGTGCATCGGCTTGATGTGCTGCGTCGAAAACTGCTTTTGCAACAAGAGCTGTGCAAGTTTCTGCTTCAGGTGTTGCAAGACGTGCATGCGGTTCCCACACACCAACGTGCAACAACACATGTGGATTGAATTCTTGAATCAGTTCTGCGATGCGGTCATGTTCGGTTGGATCAACACGAACAAACTGCGAGCGCTTCAACAGGCGACGTGGTGGATCAACATCAATTCCTAAAATCTCACCGGCCCATTCGGTATTTTCCGCGAGCGCTGCAACGAGCGAGCCGAGTTCTCCACCCATTCCGGTGATGAGTACTCGACGATTTTTCATATCGACAAACCAGTTGGTCGTTGTCCAAAGGACATCTACCGCAGGTTGTGTACTCCGAGGATCAATTCACGAGCCCATGTATCAAGCTGGCGACCACCGATGTTTTCGGTGATGATGATGGCTTGTGATGGGTCATCGATCATTCCGCTCCAGCGGATGTACCCACCGATGATGCCGAGCAAACGGTCGCCGACTTCTTCTGAGTGGATGATGAGTTTCTGGTTACGCCCAAGCATTCCTTGGAGTTCCTTGTAGAACACTTTCAAAAAGGCATCGGTGTCATCAGCGCCACTGAGTGGGCGATGGTGATACGGCATGTTGAGTTCTTCATATGCGTGCAAGTTGTGTGGTGCAGCGATGATGGAGACAACGAGGTCGAAATGGTTCTCGCGCAGCCAAATGATTTCTTCTTGACGACGAACGCGGCGATGGTTGTCGCCGTATCCCCCTGGTCGCTCACAAATGGCAAGGCAATCCTTGATGACCCAGGTGAAATTACGAGGGGTAATTCCAAGGGCCCATTTTCCGCGAAGTTTCGGGGGCATTCAGGTCTCCTTGAAAGTGTTAGCTCGGTCTGGCGGCGCAAAAACGCCGCACATCAAGTTACCCCAGCAACTGCAGTATGAGCCTCTGTTTACTGCGACGAATTTCACGATTTTCCCCAATATCGCAGGCCAAGGTCTCACCACGGGCAACAGCCATGATCCGCTCGAGGGTGGCCAGGTCAGGTGGGTACGGGTCTGAGAGCCAGCGGCGAAGAGCTCGGTAGGCAAGGGGGGCGGGGGCAGCTGCCAGGGCCACAGCATCGGTGGGGTCAATGTTCAGGGAGAGTTGTTCGAGCAAATCGTTGTCGTTTCGCAAGACATCGGCACTGCGAACAAGAAGTGGCACGGGGTCGCGCAGCGAGATCTCTGTCATGAGGGGAAGAAGTTCGTTGCGAACGCGATTGCGCTGGAATTTTGGGTCAGTATTCGTTGAATCAGTAATGGTTGCGATACCGGCGTCAGCACACACTGCGTGAGTATCACTGCGGCGTAATGCCAAGAGTGGTCGCGAGAAACCAGGCCGCATCGCACCAAGACCCTGAGCTCCGGCACCACGCAACAGATTAATGAGCACTGTTTCTGCTTGGTCATCTGCGGTATGACCGGTCATCACGTCATCTGGCAACACGCCATAGCGAGCTGCACGAGCACGTGCTTCTACGTTTGGTCCGTGTTCCACCTGCACGGAATGCACAATGACTGAGATGCCAAGTGACTCTGCAACGGGGTCAATAACGTCGATATCACTGGCTGATTCAGCACGTAGACCGTGATCAACATGAATAGCAGTGACGATGAGTCCGTGCGCGTGAGCGAGCAACATGAGAGCCATGGAATCGGGTCCGCCCGAAACAGCGCACGAAACGGCTGTACCAGCAGGAGGAAAAGTGCAGCGACGAAGGAGATCGTCGAACAAGAAAAGTTGTTACTTCTGCTTGAGGGCTTGGCGTTGACGGCGGTTGGGATAACGCGTTGCGCTGACCTTGGCGACGTAGCCAACAAATACGGAAGCCACTGCCCCGATACCTGAAATAAGAAGGATTACACCGATCCACCAATGCCATACATTCGCTGCGAACATGTCTCTAGCGTAGCCAATGGCAGGCCATCACGACCTATCTCTGTGGTCAATCTGCTTCGGGCTGCGGCTCAAAGCAGGCGAGGAGGCGGTCTGTGAAGCCCTCTGGCAGATGATCACGCTTGGCCTTGGTGCGAACAATGGTGCGCAATTCGGCGTGGAATTCAAAGGCACCTTGGCAATCGGTGCATGCGGTGAGGTGGGCCATGATTTGTTCAATCCGGGCGTTCGGCAGCTCAGAATCAAGGAACAATTCCAGTTCTTTCAGTGTTTCTTGGCAATTTGGCATATCGATGGCTCTGCTCGCTCTGGCGATTACTCGCCGGTTCCTTCAACTGTCTCAGGCTCAATAATGAGCCCTCTTTCACGTGCGTACTCGTACAACATCTTTTGCATCGCTTTTCTTCCCCGATGTAGCCGGGACATCACAGTGCCGATCGGGATTTCCAGCATTTCGGAGATTTCTTTATAGGAAAAACCGTCGACATCTGACAAAAGAACCGGCATGCGGAAATCTTCGGGAAGGGCCTCGAGGGCATTTTTCACTTCGTCATCAGTAAAGAGTTCGATCATCTGATCTTCGGCCGAACTGCTGAGTTGTGACTGATCAATCGAACCCAATCGCTTGTACAAGAAAAGTTCCTCAACATCGTCGAGTTCGACTTCGGTACCTTTACGTTTTTGTGCGTTGTACTTATTGATGTACGTGTTTGTCATAATGCGAAACAACCACGCGCGTAAGTTTGTTCCTTCTTGGAATGTGTGAAACGAACGCCATCCTTTGATGTATGTCTCTTGCACTAAGTCTTCGGCGTCAGAGCGATTACGCGTCATGCGCAATGCAGTGGAAAATAACTGAGGCGCATATTGCATGGCATCTGAAGTGAACTGTTCCTGCGAGCTCATACGGAGTGCAATGCGTTAGTGAATATGGCGATGTTTTTTTGCTTTGATTGCTGCATCAACTGAGAGAGTGAATCGCTCCATCAAATCAGCTAAAACAATTCGCTCTTCGGGTTCAAAGTCATTCATCACTGCGAACAAAATGGCGCGACGACGCTCATTGACTTCACCGTGAATACGACGACCACGTTCTGTTGCTGCAATTGCAACGACACGGCCATCGCCCGCATGTTGCACGCGTTCTGCCAAGTTGTCTTTGATAAGTCGTTGTACTGCGCGAGTTGCGGTACTTGGATCAATGCGAAGGTATTCGGCTAGGTCGCCCATGCGACACGAGTCAACGACAACGAGAAGTTCAAGCGCGTCCATTTGGCCTGGCTCGATTGCACTGCCTCCAACACCAAAGATGGCATCGCGAGCTTGGCCCGCAGTAGCTCCACGGCGAATTTCACGCCATGCTCGTCCGATACGCCCAGCGATCTCGCGATCGAGATCATTGGTCTGATCTGTCGGTGTCTTTGTGTTCGTCATCTACTTACTAGGGTACCCACATGGCAGACATTGAAAACGGTCAGGACAGACCAGAGACCCCGCTCGACGCGCTCGGAATTATGGCGAGCCAGCAAGCCATTCTTGGGCCAAACCTGCGTCAGGTTGAGATGTATACGCGGCGTGGTCTTTTGTCACTTTTATGGCACGAACCAGACACCGCTGAGCAAAAGGT
>CAIYTS010000052.1 GCA_903929185.1 uncultured Acidimicrobiaceae bacterium | reverse complement strand
TGGCCAGATAAATGCAAGACCAAAGGTGATGCACCAGATTTGAAAGACGACTTTCATTGGTTAGCGATCATGTGAAGGGACTCGTCGCACGTAGGCGATGTTCATGTGCGGAGAGGACATGATGAAATCTGCAGATGCTCTGTTGCATGCAACGGGAATATTCCAGACAACTGCAATACGTAGGAGAGCCTTGATGTCAGGGTCATGAGGCTGAGGCTCAAGTGGATCCCAGAAGAACAACAGCACATCAACTTCGCCTTCAGAAATTCGGGCACCAATTTGTTGGTCACCACCGAGCGGTCCGCTACGAAGTCGTTCTACTTCAAGGCCGGTTTGCTCGTTCACGAGGCGGCCTGTTGTGCCTGTTCCGACAAGTGTGTGATGAGCGAGTTCGTCTTTATGGGCAGACACCCATTCGAGAAGCTCGTCTTTCATGTTGTCGTGTGCCACCAACGCAATGGTTTTCTTGGCAGGCACGGCCATCTCTACTTTGCTAACAGCCATGTTTCTATTCTTGCCGATTACTTGACGACAATGTTGACAGTTCGGCCTGGAACCACAATTGTCTTCACAGGGGTGCGGCCATCAAGTGCGGCAATAATCGCATCAAGCGACATGGCAGCTGCCAAATGCTCATCTTCTGTAGCGGTAGGCGACATCTGAATACGTGCTCGTACTTTTCCGTTTACCTGTACCGGTACTTCAATGCTGTCTTCTACAAGAAGTGCAGGGTCAGCAGTAGGGAATGGAACGTAGGTAACAGTTGAATCATGTCCGAGACGGAACCACAACTCATCAGCAAGATGAGGGCATAATGGCGACAGCATTTGCACAAGAGGCTCAACCAATTCCCGTGGTGCAACGCGGGTTGTGTTGACGAGGCCAGTGAGTGCATTATTGAATTCGATGAGTTTGGCAATGGCGGTGTTGAAGCGCAAGTGTTGCAGGTCTGCGTCAACACCGGCGATAGTGCGGTGTAAGTGACGCACGAGTTCTTCAGGTGCTTCATCTTCGGTGACGACGGTGTCGCCAGTGTCTTCGTCGATCACATTGCGCCATAAGCGCTGCAAGAACCGTTGCATTCCGACAACGTCTCGTGTATTCCATGGACGGCTCGCATCAAGTGGTCCCATGGCCATTTCATACAAACGGAATGTGTCTGCACCGAACTCTTCGTACATCTCGTCTGGTGTCACGATGTTCTTTAAGCTCTTGCCCATTTTTCCGTATTCACGAGCGACTGTTTCGCCTTCCCATGAATACACACCGTCAGTTTCGATTACCTCTGCTGCAGGAACAGTTTGGCCACGGTCGTCGCGGTATGCGTATGCCTGGATATAACCCTGATTGAACAAACGGTGGAAGGGCTCTTCACTGGAAACATGTCCGAGATCGTGCAACACCTTGTGCCAGAAACGTGCGTACAACAAATGCAGAACAGCGTGCTCAACACCACCGACGTATAGGTCCGCGCCACCAGTGTGTCCGTCACCTTGTGGCCCCATCCAGTAGCGCTCAACTTCATGATTAATGAAGGCGTCAGAGTTTGTGGGGTCGAGGTAACGCATTTCGTACCAGCACGAACCTGCCCATTGCGGCATCACGTTGACTTCACGGCGGTATTCGCGCATGCCGTCACCAAGATCAAGAGAGACCTGGGTCCAATCCTTAACGCGAGCAAGCGGGGGAATCGGGTCACTACTTGCATCGTTAGGGTCAAGAGCTGTTGGTTTGAAATCAGCGAGCTCTGGCAACAACACAGGCAGGGCAGAAGTAGGTACTGCATGAGCGCGACCATCTTCGTCGTACACGATGGGGAATGGTTCGCCCCAATAGCGCTGACGTGAGAACAACCAGTCGCGCAAGCGATACGTAATGGTTGGCTCGCCACATTTGTTTTCAGCAAGCCAGGCGTTGATGACAGTTGTTGCTTCGCTGATGGATGCCAAGCCGTTCAGGCTGAGAGAACCGTTTTCGGAGTTGATGTAGACGCCG
>CAIYTS010000051.1 GCA_903929185.1 uncultured Acidimicrobiaceae bacterium | reverse complement strand
TCTTGTGTTGTTAATGGGAACTGTTATTGCTTTTGAACCATCAGTAGTTCTCATTGTTCCGCTCGTTGCACTTATTTTTACTGTGGTCAGTGTCGTGCACGGCACGCAAGTGAAGTGGGCGACTCGTTGGGTTGTGGTCACGGCTGCAGTTGTTGTATCGGGTGTGGTTATTAATCTTCCGTGGGCAGGTACATATATTCGTTCCGGTTGGTGGGAAGCAATCACTGGCGCACCTGTTGAATCTGGTCGCAATATAGGTCTGATCGGACTAGCAACATTCAATGTGGGTGGCTTTGTGTTGTCGTCTGTCACTGTCACGTTGTATGCAGTTGTGATTGGTGCGGTGTTGCTCGTTCACGGAGTTCGCTCTGGTTGGGTATTGCGCGGTGCAAGCCTCGTAGCTTTTGGTCTCGCGGTGGCAATGCTTGACGATTCTGCATTGCTTCCAGTTCATCTTCCAGAACCTGCAATCTTGCTCGTTCCCGTTGCTTTCGGAATTGCAATCTGTGCCGGTGCGATGGGTGCAGCCCTCGTTGTTGATTTGCGACGTGCGCGGTTTGGATGGCGCCAACCGATCAGTGCAATTGTTGCGCTCGCGTTTGCTATTGGCCTTGTTCCCGTTTCAGTGAATGCATTGAACGGCAGTTGGAATCAGCCGTCACTTGCTCTGCCGCAACTCTTGGCGCAGTTGCCCGATGCGCAAACGTCAGGTGAGTACCGCACTATGTTCATCGGCGATGCGCGAGTATTGCCAGGTGCTCCATTGAATTTTGGTTGGGGCATTTCATACTCGGTGGTCAACGGCGCAGCTCCGACGCTCGAAGAAATTTGGGAAACCCCTCCGACGCGTGCACGTGACAATGCTGTTGCGGCGTTGTACGGAATCGTGCGCGGCCAGACTGCTCGCGCAGGGCGATTGCTGGCGCCATTATCTGTTCGATTCATCGTTGTTCCGATCATTGATGGTGGGCAATCCACGCGCAGTGACCCAATCGCTGCGCCACGTGGACTAGTTGATTCATTGTCACGACAACTCGATTTGCGACGTCTCTATGCGTCTCCCGATCTTGTGATCTTTGAAAATGCATCGTGGGTGCCCGTGCGGTCAATGTTGACTGCATCAGGTGCGGCAAGCAGTCAATTAGCAGGTGCCACGTCAATGATTGCCACTGACATCTCGGGCGCAATTGCGCTTCCGACCCAGTCCCGACCAGAAGGCGCAATCGAAGCCGATGTAAAACCTGGCACAGTTCATCTCTCGGTTCCATTCAGTACTCACTGGAAGCTCACAATGAATGGAAACAAAATTGAGGCTCGTCCGGCTTTTGGTCTGACTAATGCTTACGACGTTGCAGAGGCAGGCCATATTCGATTGGCATTTGAATCGAGCCTCGTGCATTCGCTGGCAGTACTGCTGCAATTTGCTGCGTGGTGCGTGGTGGCATTTTTTGCTCTTGTTCGCCCACGTCGTCGGTCACGGAGAAATTCTTCTGTTACTTCAGCACTTGACACCCCGGTAATGAGATTCGTGAGTGAGGAATCTTCATGAAGTTGATTCGTCGAGTGGTCGCGTTTGTGCTTCTCTGTGCAGTGAGTGCAGTCGTGGTGATTGTTGACCGTCATTCAGGAAAACAATCAGTGGGGGCGTCCTCTGCAATCGTTGAATTTGCAGGCTTCCCTCAAGCATCAGACGGAACTCGGATCAGTACATCTTGGTTTTGTCCTGGCGCAGCTGCTGGCGATGGAATTAGTAGTGCATCGGTAGTCATCGTGAACCCAAGCGACAGTGACATCACCGCCACGGTCAACTATCTCAGTGATTCACCAGCTGATGCGGAAACAATTACTGTTGCCGCGCGTTCACGAAAAGAAGTTGATGTGCTTCGCGGTAAAACGGTAGGAGTCGTTGTTCCGGTTGTCGAAATAATTGGTTCATTTGGTTCAGTAGAACAGGAACTGATGTATGCAGCCGGAGACGTGACATCGCAATGTGTCTCACAAACTTCGAGTACCTGGTATTTCGCTGACGGATTCACAGCAGAAGGGTCAACACAGCGTTTAGTGCTGACAAATCCATTTCCTGAAAGCGCAGTAGTGAATGTGTCGTACACGACCACAAATGGTCGCAGGACTCCTGCATCGCTACAGGGAATCATTCTGGATGCGCGTTCGTCTCGCAGTATTTCGTTGGCCGATGCTGGCGCGCAGAACGAAGCGCGACTAGCAGTTGAGGTCGTTGCTTCAACAGGTCAAATCATTGCCTCGCGTATTCAGCACTACATGGGTGCAGGACGACTCGGTTACTCCACCACAGTCGGTACTGCGGTGGCGTTACGTGATTGGTGGTTTACGTCTGGTCGTACTGGTGCAATGGTGTCTGAATTGTTGATGGTGTTTAACCCTTCAGATTCGCCTGCACAAGTGAACGTGTCGTTTTTCGGTGCAGGAATTACTAACGGACTCGCAATTGACCAAACATCCACCGCTGCCGCACCGTCAACAGCGATTGATATCCCTGCCGGTGCGATTGTTGCCATCAACACAGATGCCATTGCAGATTTACCAAAGGGGGATCATGCAATGGTGGTGTCTTCTGTGAATGATGTTCCAGTAGTTGTGGAGCATGTATTGAGCCAGAGTGTTGGCGGAAGTTCTTTTACAGCTATTACAAACGGAATTCCTGGCGGCTTGGTTTCTCAGAAGTGGCGAATTCCGAGCGGCTTGTTAAACGGCGCTCGTAATGCATTGTCTGTTGTGAACACAACTGGCATAGATGGAAGTTTCACGGTCTCGGCTAGCGGCCCTGGTGGCGAAATTGAATTGCCACTGCTTGTTGATGTCGCACTTGGTGCAGCATCCGTCATCAGCATTGACGTACCCGCAGATGTTAAAGATGGGGAAGTAACAATTTCCGCAACTGTTCCAGTTGTTGTACAACGGCGCACCACGCGGGGTCATGGGCTAGTCGGTTTCGGAATAGTGGGGGCACTTCCCATAAGGTCTCGGTAATGGTTCGGATACTCACAGTCGGTGGCGCAATGCTTGTCGCTCTTGTGGTGTCATGGTTCTTGCGTCGTCGCCAGATCGATGCACCAACACAGGGTGGATTCGAATTGCCAGTGCAACTAGACCGCAACGACTTTGCCTCGCCCGAGACGCCGTGGATTGTGGTTGTCTTTACCTCGGCAACATGTGGCACATGTAATGACGTAGCTACAAAGGCGGAAGTTTTATCGTCACATGATGTCGCGGTGGTGCGAGTTGACTACACCACTGATCCACAGATGCATGCTCGTTACAAGATTGAAGCTGTGCCAACGCTGGTCGTTGCAGATGCAGCAGGAGTTGTGAGAACAGGTTTCTTAGGGCCTGTCAAAGCACAAGACTTATGGGCAGCAGTAGCTGAATGTCGTGAACCAGGCAGTTCGCCTGGCCCATGCCAGGGGCACGGACACTAAGCCTGAACGTCGCTTGTTGCTGGTGCATCAAGACCTTGTTGCACCAGACGACCAACGGTTGGTCCGTCAATCGTTTCTTCAATAAGAAGCGCTTCGGCAACAAGTTCAAGTCCACGGCGGTGACGCATTAATACTTCGTGAGCACGTGTTTCCTGTTCGAGCAAGATGCGTGCAATTTCATCGTCGACAAGTTGTGCAGTGGCGTCGCTGTATTCACGACCGCTGGTCATGAGATCTTCACCCAAGAACACTTGCTGATTTCCGGTCCATGCCATGGGGCCGATCTTGTCTGACATGCCCCATTCGCGCACCATGCGGCGTGCGATACCTGTTGCTTGTTCAAGGTCGTTTGCAGCACCGCTGTTGAGATGACCAAAAATGATCTTCTCGGCAACGCGACCACCCATTGCTTTGCAGATCAGGTCTTCAAAGAACTCGCGTGAGTAGGTGTGGCGTTCTTCTGGCAATGTCCAGGTGACACCGAGTGCCATTCCGCGAGGAAGGATGGTGACTTTATGCAATGGATCAGAGTGCGGAAGCACTACTGCCAATACTGCGTGTCCACCTTCGTGGTATGCAGTGGCGCGCTTTTCTTCAGGGTTGAGTACCAGTGATTCACGGCGTGCGCCCATAACAACACGGTCACGAGCATTTTCAAAGTCGATGCGTTCAATAGCAAGTGACTCACGACGAACAGCAAAGAGAGCTGCTTCGTTCACAAGGTTTGCAAGATCAGCACCGCTCATGCCTGGCGTAGCACGAGCCATTGTCTCGAGGTCGACGTCAGTACCCATGCGCTTGTCGCGTGAGTGCACCTTCAAGATTGCAAGACGCTCTTCGAATTCAGGAAGAGGGACAATGATCTGTCGGTCAAAACGTCCTGGACGAAGAAGTGCAGTGTCGAGAACGTCAGGGCGGTTTGTTGCCGCAAGAATCACGATGCCTTCGGTGGCTTCAAAGCCGTCCATCTCTGACAACAATTGGTTCAGGGTCTGTTCGCGTTCGTCATGACCGCCACCAAGTCCTGCTCCGCGCTTACGTCCGATGGAATCGATTTCGTCGATGAAGATGATTGCCTTGCCAAGTTTCTTTGCTTGTGCAAAGAGGTCTCGTACGCGGCTTGCGCCAACGCCGACAAACATCTCCATGAAGTCTGAACCGGTAACTGAAAGGAATCCGACTCCAGCTTCGCCGGCAACGGCGCGAGCAAAGAGTGTCTTTCCGGTTCCTGGAGGACCAACAAGCAAGATTCCTTTCGGAACACGTGCTCCGATTTCTTTGAAACGCTCTGGCTTACGCAAGAAGTCAACAACTTCCTTAATTTCAAGTTTTACGCCGTCGTAACCAGCAATATCAGCAAAGGTGGTTGACGGTTTGTCTGCTTGGTAGGCCTTGGCCTTGCTCTTGCCAACAGACATGATGCTGCCGGCTTGCCCCATGGCGCGACGTTGCATCCACATGAAAAATGCAATTACAAAGACGAAGGGAAGAACGATCGGCAGCAAGCTGGAAATCCAGTTGGCCTGTGGAGTCTTGAATGTGTAGTCGACGCCCATTTGCTTTAACAGCTGTTCGTCGGCATCACTGAGGGCTACGGAGCCGGTGGTAGTGAACTTTGTTCCCGACTGAAGGGTTCCTGAAATAATGTTTGTGGAGTTGTTGATGGTGACTTGCTTGACGTCACCATTTTTCACTTGAACGAGAAATTCTGAGTAGGTGAGTTTGTCGCCAGTAGGTGTGGCGAACAGTTGGCTGCCGAAAGCGAGAACCACGACGGCTGCCACAATGGCCCAGATAGCCCATTTGGGCATGGGGGGCTTGCCATCAGCGCTTGGCTTTACGTTGCGCAGACCCTTCATAGGGTTGCGACCTTGAGGGCTGCGTGATGGTGGAGGGGGCGGTGGAATATCGCTCATCTGTTCATGCTACGGGGGCCGTGTGCCCCTGTCCCTGCGGCATCGCCTATTTCGTTGCCCACGGTGACTACCGTTTCTGTCATGGCTAGGCAATGCACCCGACAAGGCTGTGTCCATTCCGCCACAGTGACACTGACGTATCAATACGCACGCTCATTGGTCTGGCTTGACGACCTCAGCCCCGAGCGCGACCCACATTCCTATGACCTGTGTGACCAGCATGCGAATCGACTCACGGCTCCTTCTGGATGGCACTTAGAAGATCGCCGTCAGCGCGTTCATGTGTACAGCCCTGGCCGCCTCGCCGGGTAATCATTTTGGATCAGACGGCATCGCGTCAATCTCGAGCAAGCCAAGTACTGCTGTTTTGGCTCGCTGCGTTTGTATTCGCAAACTTTGCGTCACTTTTGGTCGTGATGGTCACGGGGAACGTTGGTTCCTCAAGCAGTGACATGTCCACACTTGATGTTGCACTCAGCGCAACTGCGATGTGGATTGTGTACCTCTTTGCTACAACACAATTTTTGCAGGTAACTTGGAAAAACTTTCGCTCGACAATCGGTGCAACATTTTTACGCCGTGATGTAGTGGTGGGTATTCCCGTGGGAATTGCGAGTCAACTCATTTTGGTGAATGCAGTGAATTGGCCATTGGCCCGTCTGTTTCCTGACACGTTTTCATTTGATGAAGTATCGAAGCGCGCATCTGATCTTGTTGATGTGGCGCGCGGGGGTTGGGTTATCTTGCTTGGTCTCGTCGTCATCGTCGGGGCGCCGATCGTGGAAGAAATCGTGTACCGCGGTGTTGTGCAGCCTGGCTTAGTGGCGTCATGGGGTCGTACGGCCGGAATAGTTGTCACTGCGGCACTGTTTGCGGCTATTCATATGCAGCCAGTGGAGCTACCGGGGCTGTTTGCCTTTGCCTTGGTGTTGGGGTGGGCACGTCACTCAACTGGCACAATAGGAATGTCCATTGTTACCCATATGGCCTTCAACGCAACGGGGCTCGCACTTGTAGTGCTTCTGTAGAGAATTATGAATACCGAAATCAATACTTCCGACATTCAAGAAGAACCAACTGGACCGTCCCTACGGAAACAAGAATGGACAGCAACGTTCAAGTCAATGAGTACGACGGCTGTATTGCTCGGAGCGACGCTGATGGTGTTGTCAGTTCTTCATCCTGATTTGATTTTACGTAACAACACGCCAACGGGTGGTGACATGGGTGCGCATGTCTGGGGACCTGCGTACTTGCGTGATGTGCTGTTGCCACATTGGCGTCTCACAGGGTGGAGCATGGATTGGTACGCCGGATTGCCGGTCTATCGCTTTTACATGGTGGTGCCAGCGCTAGCAGTCGTGGCATTGAATCTTGTGTTGCCATACGGAATCGCATTCAAGATTGTTGTCGTCTCTGGACTTGTTGCGTTTCCTACGTGCGTATATGTCATGGGACGTGTGAGCAAACTGCTGTATCCATTGCCTGAATTGATGGTCGTTGGGGCCACCATGTTCTTGTTCGACGAGAGCTTCACTATTTACGGAGGTAATATTGCTTCCACAATGGCAGGGGAGTTCTCGCACTCCATTGCATTGGCTTTTGCTGTATTAGGTCTCGGGTTTTTTGCGCGTGGTCTTGACGACGGCAAACATCGCGGATGGGCCGCGTTGTTCATTGCTTTGTCAGCACTCAGTCACGGCATCGTGCTGCTGTTCGTCTTTGGTGGCGCAGTGCTGATGTTGCTGATGCGCATTGATCGCCAACGCTTGAAATTCGGTGTCACCACTTTGGGTTGTGCATTCTGTCTGTCTGCATTCTGGGTGGTTCCGTTTCTTGGCGGACATGCATTCATGAGTGACATGAAGTACGGCTCTGAACCAGGTGGTGGTTCATTCAAAACAATGTGGGCTATGTACTTCCCATTGAATACAACGCTCGACATCATGTTGATGACTCTTGCGATTATTGGATTTATCGGTTCGATCTATCGACGACGCTTCCTTGGCATATGGATGGGTGTGTACATCATCGTGCTGATGATTGGTGTCAAAGTGGCACAAGGCGGACTGCCGGTCATTGGTCTTCTCTGGAACCCTCGCATTTTGCCGTTCTTGTATTTGTTGCGCTACATGTTGGCTGCTATCGGCGTGTATGAAGCGGGTCTCTTTATTCGCCGAACCATCGCTGTGCAGCGCAATCCGTTACAGATGCCAGCAGCTCCAACTACAAACACATCAACGTTGTTGTTGTGGCTAGTTGCGACATTCTGTCTGGTGGTTCTCGGCGTGCGTTATCAGAGTTTGCCTTTTGCATCGTTGAAATCGAATGCAACGGGCACTTCGTATGGATGGGGCCCCGTGTCGTTTCCGGCTCAGCGGGCTTTTTCAGACGGCTGGTCTCGTTGGAACTTTGAGGGATATGAAGGCAAGACAACCTTCAATGAATACAACGGCGTTGTGCAAGCGATGAAGAAGCTCGGGAATGACCCTGCACATGGTTGTGGTCATGCACTCTGGGAAAACAGTGGCGATTTGAATAAATACGGAACCACCATGGCGTTGATGTTGCTTCCATATTGGACAGACGGATGTATCGGTTCAATGGAAGGGTTGTTTTTTGAAGCAGCTGGCTCCACTCCGTATCACTTCATTGCTGCAGCTGCTTTATCAAAACAAAGCAGTAATCCTGTTCGTGAATTGCGCTATGACAACAACGACGCAGTAAAAGGCGTTGCGTACATGCGCATGATGGGCATTCGTTATTACATGGCGTATACGGCAGAAGCAATTGCCAAAGCCGATGAGCAAGTTGACTTAACAAAAGTCGGAACGTCGGGACATTGGCATCTGTACGAAGTTGCTGACACAGCGATAGTTGAACCATTGTCAATGCAACCAGTTGTGGTGAACGAACGACCAGGAGACAGGCGCGAACGTTGGCTAGAAATCGGTACGTCGTATTTCCAACACACAAATGAGTGGGCTGCTTTGCCGGTCGATCACGGCCCTAATGAATGGCAACGAATTGATGTTGCTGCTGATGCGTCGCGCAGTGTTGGAGTGCCAGGTGGACCAGGTCGCCAAGTAGACATCGTGATGCCTGCGGAGAGTTCGAAAATAACTGCAGTTCCACTTGACCCCGTTGTTGTCTCGGATGTGAAGGTCAAAGAAGAATCGCTATCTTTCACTGTTGATCGCATTGGTGTTCCAGTTCTTGTGAAAGTTAGTTACTTTCCGAACTGGCAAGTAAAAGGCGCATCGCGTGTGTATCGCGCAGCTCCCAACATGATGGTCGTCGTGCCAACACAAAAGAATGTGACTTTGTCATACGAACCTTCACAACTTGATCGCTCGTCTTACGCCGTCACCTTGTTTGGAATTGTTATGGCCGTGTTCCTCTTCCGTAGACGGTTTCGTTACGGCGTAGGGATGCCAGCCCGTGTCGACAACGGAATCGAGCCTGAATCTGATGACGAACTATCAGCAGATAGCCTCACTGATTGATGAAAACAGACCCCACAATCCTTGACCGCATCGTCAAGGCATATGACATTCGTGGAACCACTCCGAATGAGATGAACGATGAGGTCGCGTTTGCTCTCGGCGTTGCCTTTGCAGATTTTGTGAACGCGCCGATGGTCATTGTCGCCCGCGATATGCGTGTTACTGGTGAATCTCTCGCTGCGTCATTTGCCAGTGGTGTCACATCACGGGGTATCAATGTGCTTGATCTTGGACTTGCCAGCACCGACCTTGTCTATTTCGCTGCCGGCACACTTGATGCACCCGGTGCCATGTTTACGGCATCGCATAACCCTGCCGAATACAACGGAATCAAGTTCTGTTTGTCTGGTGCACGCCCTGTGGGTATTGATACAGGTCTTGCAACAATTCGTGACGCTGCAAAATTGGTACTGACAGATTCCGGCCCTGGCGCAGTAGCAACTCGCGGAACAGTCTCAACACGCAACATGCTGGAAGAATTTGCCGATCATGTGGTGTCGTTTATTGATGTCAATGCGTTAGTGCCAATGAAAGTTGTCGCTGACACAGCAAATGGTATGGGCGGGCTCATTGTGCCTGTTGTGTTTGCACGCCTGCCGATGATTGAGCTCGAAGTGATGTATCCGGAACTTGATGGCAGTTTCCCGAACCATCCCGCTGACCCAATTCAGCCAGCCAACCAACGAGATCTGCAAGCGCGAGTCATCAGTGGTGGTTTTGATATTGGTCTTGCTTTCGATGGTGACGCAGACAGAGTGTTCGTTGTTGATGAAAAGGGCAGGGGCTTATCTGGTTCTACAACCACGGCAATTCTTGCTGCAGCGGTCTTGCGCAATAATCCTGGCGCCACCGTGTTGCACAACCTGATCTGTTCACGCTCTGTTCCTGAAGTTATTCGTGAAAGCGGTGGAGTACCTGTGCGCACCCAGGTGGGCCACTCCAACATCAAACAAGTGATGGCAGAAACCGGCGCAGTATTTGGTGGTGAGCATTCAGCTCACTATTACTTCCTCGATAATTATCGAGCAGACTCTGGCATTATCGCCACGATGTTCATGTTGCAAGAATTGTCTCGTGCCAAAATGCCGTTATCGCAGTTACGTCAACCATTTGAGAGATATGAAGCGAGCGGTGAAATCAACACAAGTGTGTCTGATGCGCAAGTCGTGATGGCTGCAGTTGCTGATGCGTACAAGGCTCATCCACAAGATTGGGTCGATGGCCTCACGGTGGATTGTGGTGACTGGTGGTTCAACCTTCGTCCATCAAACACTGAACCTCTCCTTCGCCTCAACTTAGAGGCGGCAACCCGCGCAGAATGCGACGACCATGTGGTCGAAGTGCTCTCGCTTGTGACATCTGTCTGACAATGAAAGAATGAACCCATGACTCTTGACCGCACCCTTCTTGACATCCTCGCTTGCCCAGAAGATAAGGGCCCATTGTTTTACATCGAGTCTGAGAACATTCTGTTCAACCCACGCCTCAAGCGTTCGTACGCCGTTGTTGAGGGCATCCCTGTCATGCTGATTGAAGAATCCACACAGGTCACTGATGCTGAGCATGCGCGACTTGAGTCACGCATCGCTGCAGAGGGCATAAAGCCCACCTTTACTCGCTGATTTAGATACACTGAGTCCGTAATCGGGCTGATCAGAGCGGTGCCAGTTGGCCCCAGCCTCGATTCATCATGTAACTCATTTAAGGAGCCTCTATGTCCTCTCTCGCCGATCGTCGCGATTATCGCGTCGCCGACCTCAGCCTTGCGCCATTTGGTCGCAAGGAAATTCATCTCGCTGAACACGAAATGCCAGGTCTTCGTTGGCTGCGCAAAGAGTACGGCCCGTCAAAGCCATTGAAGGGTGCTCGTATCTCTGGTTCATTGCACATGACCATTCAGACTGCTGTTCTCATCGAAACGCTTGTTGAACTTGGCGCTGAAGTGCGTTGGGCAAGCTGCAACATTTTCTCCACACAAGACCATGCAGCAGCAGCAGTTGCTGTTGGCCCACACGGAACCGAAAAAGACCCACAAGGTGTTCCAGTATTCGCTTGGAAGGGTGAAACCCTCGAGGAATATTGGTGGTGCACCGAGCAGATGATGACATGGCCTGATGGCAATTTGCCAAACATGATTCTTGATGACGGCGGCGACGCAACACTTCTTGTTCATAAGGGTGTTGAGTTTGAAAAGGCTGGCGCAGTGCCAGACCCAACATCAGCATCTAACCCAGAGCTTGCATTGATCCTTGGTCTCTTGCAGCGCACACTCAAAACTGATCCTGCAAAGTGGACTCAGATGGCTGCATCCATCAAGGGTGTTACTGAAGAAACCACTACAGGTGTAAAGCGCTTGTACAAGATGTTCGACAAGAATGAACTTCTGTTTCCTGCAATCAACGTGAACGACAGCGTGACAAAGAGCAAGTTTGACAACCTCTATGGTTGCCGCCACTCACTCATTGACGCAATCAACCGTGCAACTGACGTCATGATTGCTGGAAAGCTTGCAGTTGTCTGCGGCTACGGCGATGTTGGTAAAGGTTGTGCACAAAGCCTTCGTGGCCAAGGCGCCCGTGTCATCGTTACTGAAATTGACCCTATTAACGCCTTGCAGGCTGCGATGGAAGGGTACGAAGTCAACACCACCGAATCGGCATTGGCTGAAGCAGACATTTTTGTGACTGCAACAGGAAACGAAGCAATCATTACTGCCGAGCACATGGCCGGAATGAAACACAACGCAATTGTGTGCAACATTGGTCACTTCGACAATGAAATCGATATGGCTGGTCTTGCTCGCAGCGGAGCTACTCGTGACGAATTGAAGGCTGGAACTGACTTGTGGACATTCCCAGACGGTCACGCAGTGATCGTGTTGGCAGAAGGTCGACTTGTGAACCTTGGTTGCGCAACCGGACACCCATCATTCGTGATGAGCTGTTCATTTAGCAACCAAGTTCTTGCACAAATCGAGTTGTTCACCAACTTGAAGGCGTACCCACTTGGTGTGTATGTGTTGCCAAAGCACCTTGACGAAAAAGTTGCGTTCGCGCATCTTGAGGCGTTGGGTGTAACACTGACTCAACTCACTGATGGACAAGCTGAATACATGGACATGAACCCTTCAGGTCCATTCAAGCCAGATCATTACCGCTACTAAATAGTCGTATTGAAAAAGGCCTCGGGTGTAAAGCCCGGGGCCTTTTTTATTGCCCTACTGCTCTGATGCTTCGCCAGTTACGGCATCAAGCGAAATTTTTGACATCTTGAAGAGTCGAAGCGTGACTTGCACCATGGGGCCAATGCCGAGTGCAAACACAAATGTTCCGACACCAATGTGTCCGCCAAGGAAGATTCCGATAATCATCACGGTGATCTCGACGATGGTGCGTGCAATACGAACACTGATGCCGAAGCGCTTGTTGAGTCCCAGCATTAATCCGTCGCGCGGACCAGAGCCAAACTCTGCACCGATATACAAACCAGATCCTGCAGCAATGATGCATAAGCCAGCAACCATAAATGCAATGCGAATGACCATGTTGTGACTATGGGGGATTAAGTCCTGTGCAAAGTTTTCAACTAAGCCGATTTCAACAGCGTTCAGCAATGTTCCGAGACCTGGTCGAAGACGCAGCGGAATCCATAACAAGAGAACGAAAAACGCAACGATGATGAGCACTGTGCCAAGGCCAAGACCTGTGTGTTTTGAGATTCCCTGGTGAAACACATCCCATGGCGGCACGCCAAGTTCAGAGCGCACAAAGAATGCGATTCCGGTGCCAAAACATGCAAGCCCTGCCACACATCTGATGAGGCGTTCAGTGAATTGTTCGCGCAGTGGTCGAAGAGGAGCTTGAGCCATAGAACTACACAGTACTGAGGTTGCGTATTCAATCACGGGAGCATTAATTCCGGTGCAGATATTTGGCGTTGAACCTCATGAAGGCCACACGCGAGATCTTGTGTTGGGTTTGAAATATGGTCGGACGCGTCAGAATGCACGCGCACTGGCAGAGATAGTTGTTGATTCCATCAATTGGAACGATTTCAAAGTCGACGTGGTGACATGGGCTCCCACAACCACGAGACATCAGCATGAACGTGGCATGGACCACGCAGAGCTCATTGCTCGTCATGTGGGTGTTCTGTTGGCGTTACCCGCCAAACGATTATTGAGGCGCGTCAACACGGTTTCTCAAACAGGGTTAGATCGTAATGAACGATTGGCGTCGCCAGAGTTTGTGGCGCGACCGCTCGGACGTCAGCGCAATGTTCTGGTCATCGATGATGTCGTTACTACCGGGGCAACATTCCGAGCTGCAATACGAGCGCTTGTTGAAATAGGGGCGTTAACGATTGCTTGCGTCGCGCCATCGCGCACATTGTGAAGACTTACGCAGGCGGAGTGCTCTTGGCGACGTTGGTTACTTCGGCAGCAATTCTGCGTATTTCTTCCATCTTGTGATCAAGCGAAAGCGCTTCACGTTGCGCATTGGAAATAATTAATGCACCCTCACGCTTGATTTCCTCACGCATCTCGGAGATTTCGGCTTCCGCTACCTGGCGTTGGGTTGTTGTCTCGCGATGAACTTCAGTGATAAGAAGAGCTAAGAGTTGCAATATTTCCTGAGTGACTGTCGTTTGGTAATCGTCAACTTGTGCTGCGATGTCACGAAATGCTTGTTCAACATCTGCTGCTTTGTATTTACGTCGACGTGACTTGAGGTTAGGAAGAACAATGCCACGTTGAGGGCTGACCATCTTTGACATTATGGATTCGCGGGCTATTTCGGCTGTGTCACTGTTTGTGGTTGAAACATCGTCAGACATGTCAATCCTTTCGTTCAAAGGGTGAGCGCTTCATCAACTTGGCGTGAACAACGAGGCGCTGGTTTGCTGTTCCGATTGGCGTGCATGTTGTCAATGTGACCGAGTCATAACCGAGATAGGCGAGCACGCCCATGTTGTTTGGCTGCACGACGTCGTATGGTTCGCCCGCTTCATTCGCCTTCACCAAGTACCGGTGAAGTTCGTTACCCACGATCAGAATTACAGAATCAGCGACACGCATTTTGTCGAGGAAGAAGAAAGGGGCTGGAAACGTTGTGCGATGTCCGGCAAGGCCAATATTGCCTTTCGATCCAGGCTGTTGACTTGCCTTGTACCAGCCAACTCCGAGAGCCAATCTGTCATCACTGATACCGCTGACAATGTGCATACGCAGGTGAAGGCGAGGGATAACGATCCATGTTTTTCCGTCGTTTGGTATGTCAGCGAGGAGTTCTTGCTCCGTTGTGGATTCCATTGCGGGAAATTCAGACTTGGCCGGCAGCGCTGAGAATTTTTGGGCTGGAGGGGCAACAGTGGTGGTGATAGGAATTGTCGTGACTGGAGCAGTACTGGCCGGAGAATCAATTGTGGAGTCAGATGTTTGAAGCGGCGCTGTTGTGATGTGGTCAGCAAGCACGGTTGTGTCACGTGCTGATTTAGACACTGCAAGTGAACCGAATAACAAAAGCAATGTTGCGACCATCGTGGACACAGAGACGTACACCTTGCGATTAACGGTGGATGATGTCATCGCGCGCCCAGCAAGAAGTGCGTGCGTTACGACTCGTTTATCTCCGCGACTTCGCGTGACGGCGAACGATGATGTGATCCATTCGCCAGATGGCGAAATAGTGAACGTGACTTCATGTAAAGACGGTGTGAGTTGCGCGGTGACAGATCCGATGGGAATTGACCGCATGGCATCAGCACGAAGATGCAATGCAACAGGAGTGGATTGCGCAGCTTCGGTTCGAACTCTCGACTGAACAGTGACAGTGGATGCGTCTGATCCCCATGAGGCCTTCGTGCGTACCCGCAGTTCGACATGGCGTGTACCCGCTGGGTCGAGGAGGCTGGCGGAATAGCGCTTCATTACCTAGAAACAGTAACAGTTGCCTAATTTACTTAGAGGGAGCCTCTGGGGCGAATGGGACTACAGAAGTCCAGTGAGGGCACGGGCTGTGGCGATTGCGCCCGTTGAGTCTTCTTCGACATGAACCCCGTGCATACCGAGAGCGTTGGCGGCGTGCACATTGGCAAGCAGGTCGTCAAGAAATGCTGTGCGAGTCGGGGTGGCATTGAGTCGTGTCATTGTGAGTTCGTAAATGGCAGGGTTCGGCTTGCGTATGTGAACCTCGTGGCTATCAACGATGGTGTCGAATACGTTTTCGTAGTCCATCAGTGGCCACCACATTGGGCGAAATTCCTTCACATTGTTTGTCAGAATTCCAATCGGTATTCCTGCTGATTTCAGATCATGAATGAATGTGACCATCTCTTCATTGAGTTGGAAATTGAAAGGGTTGGCGTTCGATGCGGGGGCGTTTGCGGGGACGGTTGCGACAATGCCGGCATCATCCAGTTTCTTTTTTGTAATCGCACGGCACTCATCAAGCGTGATCTCGCCGCGCTCCACGCGGTGCCATTGGTGGTCGGTGTCAAGGTGATGGGGGCCCATCACGATTTCGGCCACCACGGCGGGGTCATGGTCGGGGTAGCGCCTCGTGAAGTCGCGAGGTCCGCCGTTGCGCATAATCACCCCTCCGAGGTCAAAAATCACTGTGTCAACTGCTCGAGAGGTCATATGGACGACAAGTATTGCTGGGTTCAGGGCTGCGGGGCGAACTGGCTCTGGCAAGGGGCGCAGGTAGGCTTGGACACTGCATGAAAGTTCTCGACCGCGTCCTTCGAGCCGGCGACGGCAAGCGAGTAAAAGCCCTCCAGGGTCTCGTTCCTGACATCAATGCTCTCGAGTCTGAGATGGCCGCATTGTCTGATTCGGCTCTTCAGGCAAAGACGGGCGAGTTCAGATCTCGTCTTGATCGTGGCGAATCCCTCGAAGATCTCCTCATCGAATCATTTGCTGTTGTGCGTGAGGCGTCTAGTCGCGTTATCGGACAACGTCATTTCGATGTCCAGCTCATGGGTGGAGCAGCGCTTCACTTTGGTTGGGTAGCAGAAATGAAAACTGGTGAAGGAAAGACTCTTGTGTCTACTTTGCCTGCATATCTCAACGGCTTGTCGGGCGACGGCGTGCATGTCATCACGGTCAACGATTACTTGGCCCGATTCCACGCTGAATGGATGGGTCGTATCCACCAGTTCATGGGCCTCAACGTCGGACTTGTCATTCCTGGACGTCGCGAGTCACCGGCTGAAAAGCGCCTTGATTATGCATGCGACATTACGTATGGCACTAACAACGAATTCGGTTTCGATTACCTTCGCGACAACATGGCTGGTTCGTTAGACGACAAGGTGCAACGCGGTCATAACTTTGCCATTGTTGACGAAGTAGACAGCATCCTCATTGACGAAGCGCGTACGCCTCTCATTATTTCGGGCCGCATCGCCGATGCAGCCAACATGTATTACAAGTTCGCTTCCATTGTGCGTATTTTGCAGCGCGATGTTGATTACGAAGTAGAAGAAGACAAGCGCATTGTTGTTCCAACTGAACTTGGAATCGAAAAAGTTGAAAAAGAACTTGGTCTTGACAACTTGTACGACGCCGTTCAGCAAAACCTGGTGCATCAACTGTCTGTCGCGTTGAAAGCGAAAGAGCTCTATCGCCGCGACAAGGACTACATCGTTGATGCTGGCGATGTGAAGATCGTCGATGAGTTCACTGGCCGCATTCTCGAAGGTCGCCGTTGGAGCGAAGGTATTCACCAAGCTGTGGAAGCCAAAGAAGGCGTACGGATCAACGAAGAGAACCAAACTCTTGCAACTATTACTTTGCAGAACTACTTCCGCATGTACAACAAGCTCGCAGGAATGACCGGTACCGCTCAGACTGAAGCCGCTGAATTGGTGAATACCTACGGGCTAAACGTTGTACCAATTCCGACAAACCGAAATGTTGTTCGTGACGATGAAGCTGACCTCATTTTCAAGTCAGAAGATTCTAAATTCCGTGCCGTCGTTGAAGACATTGTCACTCGCAATGGAAAAGGCCAGCCAATTCTTGTCGGAACAATCAGCGTGGAAAAGAGCGAACATCTCTCGCGCGAGCTCACCAAGCGTGGAATTAAACATGAGATTCTGAACGCCAAGCAGCACACCCGTGAAGCACTCATTGTCGCCCAAGCAGGACGCCTTGGGGCAGTCACAGTTGCCACAAACATGGCCGGACGTGGCGTTGACATTTTGCTTGGCGGAAACCCTGAACTTCTTGCACGTCAACAGGTGCTTTCAGAAGGCGTCAGCCCAGACCTTTTGGTTGATGATTTCGCATTGCCAGCACCGATTGCTGAGATGCCAGAAGAATTCCAGACTGCTCGCGCTGCAGCCCAAGCTCGTTACGACGAATTGTTGCCATTGCAGAAAGCGCAGTGCGTCGAAGAGGGCAATAAAGTTCGCGCTATTGGCGGTCTCTATGTTCTCGGAACTGAACGCCACGACAGTCGCCGTATTGACAACCAGTTACGCGGTCGCGCAGGACGTCAGGGTGACCCAGGGGCAAGTCGTTTCTATCTCAGCCTTGATGATGAACTCATGCGCCTCTTTGCAACCGGTGCGCTTAGTTGGGTCATGGGTCGAGCATTGCCTGACGATGAAGCCATCGAAGCAAAGATGGTCACTAAAGCAATCGAGCGCGCACAAACAACTGTTGAACAGCGCAACGGTGAAATTCGCAAGAACGTCTTGAAGTACGACGAAGTGATGAACGAGCAGCGCAAAGTTATTTACATGCGCCGCGATCAGATCTTGTCGGGTGCAGATCTCAAAGTTGCAGCAATGGAATATCTTGCTGAAGCCGTTGACTCGTTGATTGAAACACATTGCGTATCAGAGGCAAGCGATGAATGGGACGTTGATGGTTTGGCGCTTGAATTATCTAGTTACTGGCCTGCTTCCATTACCGCAGCGCATATCGAACAATGTCTGGGTACTGATGCCATTTACGACCTTGTGATGGCTGATGCGAACAAGCATTATCAAATCCGTGAAGAAGAGTTGGGCTCTGAGACCTTGCGTCAGATTGAACGCCAAGTCATGCTCAGCATCATTGACCAACGTTGGCGGGAACATCTCGAGGAGATGGATTACCTGCAAGAGGGAATCAACTTGCGCGCTATGGGTCAAAAAGATCCACTTACTGAATGGCAGCGTGAGGGATACGAGATGTTTGGTCAGATGATGACCGGAATTGCTCAAGACTTTGTTCGTTACGTCATGCACGTGCAGGTAGTAAACGACGAGCAGCCTGTTCTGCGTGTACAAAACCTCACGGAGACAAGTAGTGACAACGTAGCCACCGATGGTTTTACTGCTGCTGCTCTAGCTAGTGACGATGTTGATCAATCTTTGTTGTCTGCTCCAGAGGAAGAAGTGCGCAAGCCCATCGTGAAAGATGCAAGCGACTGGTCTAATACGCCACGTAACTCGCCTTGCCCGTGTAACTCAGGCAAAAAATACAAAATGTGCCACGGCGCTGCCGCCTGACTGCCCAATTCCGAGCGATAATTCGTCATGCGTGATTTCACTTCCGACCTTCGCGAACTAGCAACGCGTATTGCTGAATCGCACGAGTATTTGCATATCGATCAAACACGCGCGCGTATTTCAGAACTTGAGATTGAGGTGTCACGACCTGACTTGTGGGATGACCAAGATGTCGCAAAGCGTGTAACGGGGGAGTATTCGAACCTGCGCTCCGACCTTGATGCGTATGAAGCGATGCGTGCAGAGCTTGACGACCTCGATGTTCTTCATGAAATGGCTCGCGAGATTGATGACGCGTCGCAAGAAGCAGACATTGCTGCAGGTATTGCTCATGTCGCAGCTGAACTTGGCATTTTGGAAATGCGCAGTTTGTTTACTGGTGAACACGATGACGCAGATGCCATCGTGCAAATCAATGCCAAAGACGGCGGTGTTGATGCTCAGGACTGGGCTGAACTTTTAATGCGCATGTTCACGCGTTGGGCTGAACGTAAAGGGTTTGTTGTTGATGTTGACGATGTCAGTCCTGGTACCGAAGCCGGAATTATGTCGGCTGAGTTCACAATCAAGGGCCGTTATGCATACGGGTTGATGACATCAGAGCGCGGAACTCATCGTTTGGTGCGCATTAGCCCGTTTGATAACCAAGGTCGCCGCCAAACCAGTTTTGCCAGCGTGCAGGTGTGGCCAGTAATGGATGCTCCAGATCTTGAAGTGAACGAATCAGAAATTCGTATGGAAGTGTTTCGTGCCTCAGGAGCTGGTGGTCAGCACGTCAACAAGACTTCATCAGCAGTACGCCTCATTCATGAACCAACAGGTGCAGTTGCAACGAGTCAAGAAGAGCGCAGTCAATTACAAAACCGTGAAAAAGCATTGACGCGTTTGAAGGCAATGATTGTTGCAAAGATTGAAGAAGAGCATCAAGACGAAAAAGATCGCATTGCCGGCAAGCCCGCACAAGTCGGATGGGGTAGTCAGATTCGCTCGTACGTGCTTCAGCCGTATCAAATGGTGAAAGACATCCGTACCGAAGTGGAATCAGGCAATGTGGCTGCTGTGCTTGACGGTGATCTTGATTCCTTTATGGAGGGCTTCCTGCGTTGGCGCAGGGGGCAGGCAGAGTAATGCCTGTATGGCTTTCGTGCCCGCCCTCGCGGGGTAGTCGTGCATTGCTAGGTTGGGTCTCTTCATGATTCGTCTCGAAAATGTTTCCAAGGTCTACGGCTCTGATACTCCGGCCCTGCGCGATGCTTCCTTTGATATTCCAAAGGGTGAATTTGTGTTCCTTGTTGGTCCATCTGGTTCGGGAAAATCAACACTTCTTCGTCTGATGAATCGCCAGGAACGTCCAGAGCGCGGCAACGTGTGGGTAGCTGGTCGCAATATCAACGAAATGGCAAATAGTCAGATTCCTTTTTTGCGTCGCACGATGGGCAACGTGTTCCAGGACTACAAGTTGTTGCCAAACAAGAGTGTGTTTGAAAATGTCGCGTTCGCTTTGGAAGTTATTGGCAAACCACGACACATCATCGCCCAGCAAGTTCCTCAGGTTCTTGAGCTCGTTGGCCTCGGCGATAAACAAGATCGCTTGCCACACCAACTCTCCGGTGGAGAACAGCAACGAGTCTCTATTGCGCGTGCCTTCGTGAACCGTCCCCTGATTTTGTTGGCAGATGAGCCCACCGGAAACCTCGACCCATCAACGGGCGAAGGCATCATGGCCCTCCTTGAAGCCATCAATGGCACGGGCACAACAGTTGTGATGGCAACGCATGACCACCGCGTCGTGAATGCCATGCGTAAGCGCGTGATTCAGCTTGATCGTGGCGTGATTGTGCGAGACCAAGAGCGTGGGGTGTACGAATGATTCAGCGCATCTCTTACGCGTTTCGCGAGACCATCGCTAGTTTCCGCCGCAACATCACGTTGTCCGTAGCGGCAGTTATCACTTCTGCAGTTTCACTTCTTCTCGTGGGTGCAACTTTCCTTATGCAGCGTGCCTTTGACAATTTGCTCGTGCAGTGGCGCGGTGATGTCGGCATGATCGTATTTGTTCGTCCTGATGTCACGCCGGAAGCGTTGAAGTTTGTCGAGCAGAACCTGAAGTCACAGCCGAACATCATTGATGTCACAAAACTGACGTATCTTGACAAGGCGGCAAGTTTTGAAGAAGCTAAGCGCGTGTTTGCTGGCGATGCCACAACATTGAGTCTGTTGTCGATAGAAACGATTCCGTCTCAGTTCAAGGTGGTGCCGAAAACTACAGACCCCGAACTTGTGCGTAGCCTCGCTAACCAATATCGAACATTGCCGGGAGTCGCTGGGGTG
>CAIYTS010000050.1 GCA_903929185.1 uncultured Acidimicrobiaceae bacterium | reverse complement strand
CCACGCGTACGCGGTTTACCGATGTCGTGATACAAAGCTGCGAGACGCGTGATACGAAAATCAAATTCACGAGTTGGATCAAGCTGCACGTTTTCAACAACCGCGAGCGTGTGTGTCAATACGTCTTTATGCCTGTGAATCGGATCCTGTTCGAGGCGCATCAGTTTCATTTCCGGAAGGAAATGATCAACAAGACCAGTATCAACCAAGAACCACAACCCAAATGTTGGTCGCTTTGTCGTCATCAGGCGATCAAACTCGATACGTACGCGCTCAGCCGACACAATTGTTAATCGATCAGCCATTGCGGTTACCGCAGCAGTGATCGACGGATCCGGTGCGACTTCCAATTGAGAAATGAATCGTGCAGCGCGCAACATGCGCAACGGATCATCGTTAAACGACTCTTCTGCAGACAACGGAGTGCGCAAGACGCGTGCCATCAAGTCGGCAAGTCCACCAAATGGATCAACAAGTTCTGGTGTGTCTGTTGTCAGTTCCAATGCCATTGCATTGATGGTGAAGTCGCGTCGCGATAAATCAGTTTCAATGTCAGTTGCAAACTGCACTTCGGGTTTGCGCGAATCAGGCGAATAAGCCTCTGCGCGATGCGTGGTGATTTCGTACGTGCGCTCACCAATTTTCAATCCGATTGTGCCGAACCGCTCCCCCTGGGTCCACAACGCATCAGCAATAGGTTGCACAATTTTCTTGATCTGGTCGGGGGTGGCCGTTGTCGTCGCGTCGAAGTCAATCAGGCTCAGGTCGGTCCCGGCATCGTTGTCGCCAATCAGCAGGTCGCGCACACTTCCGCCCACCAGGAACAATCGATGGCCCGCATCACGAAAGAGGGCAGCGAGAGGCTCCATCTCGTGAAGAATGGGGGCAAAGCGTGGCGGAAACATGACAGATGAAGGCTAGGCACCCCAGCGCCCGAACAGGTGGTACCCGTTCTTTCTGGCAGTTTTCGGCATCGCGGGGACCAGTCGCACTACGGTCATGGGGTGAGTTTGGTCGAGCAGCGTTCCCGAGCAGGGGTCATTTGGTCAGGGGCCACCACTGCCCGCGCTCGTCCGTGGCCGCAGGTTCCGGGAAGAGCTGTCCTATTAATAGGTGGTTCACACAGCCCCACCCTTCAATTGCCCGACAGTTCAATCTTGCAGACCTGGGTCGACACGCTCACGCGCTGGGGTTACGACAGTGTCCGCACCTCCCCTGTTGCCCCCGTTGCGGCTACAGCTCTTTCTGCCATCGGGTTCAACGCATCGCAAAATTTGTTGTTGTTGGAACGGCCCGACATCGCACCGGCGGTGGTCACGCAACCATTGCGGTCTGTGCGGTCACGTTTTCCGATGTCTCGGATGCCCGATGCTTCCATGATTGAGGCAATTCTTCGCATCGACCGCGCAGCGTTTGGCGATGAGTGGATGATGGATCACGAGACATTTCGCGAGGCTCTTCATGCCACGCGCCGGACACGCATCTTTGTCTCGCATGTTGACGGTGAGCTCTCTGGATTTGTCATTGCCGGAATCACAGACTCGTACGGGTTTATTCAACGGCTTGCGGTCCACCCTGATTTTCAGCGACGTGGAGATGCCAGCGCCTTGGTGCAGAATTCACTGGCATGGATTCACTCGCGCGGATGCAGGTCAACAGTTGTGAATACTGAGGTTTCGAATTCTGCGGCATTGTCCATTTATGAACGCAATGGATTTGTGCCCCTTGACTACAACCTTTCAGTGATGGAACGGCAGTTGTCATGAGGCTCATGCGTCTTTTTGCAGTGGGCCTTATCGCGCTTGGTATTGCGACGCCCGCGACCCATGTTCATGCCGGCGCACACACAGCAGAGCTTGGTCCTCCAGAACTAAAAATCGTCTCGCAGCCATTCAATGTCTTCACCACAGTGAATGCCCGATTTGTATTGTCTGCCAACCTCGACACGTTTGTTGCTGCAGATGACCGTCTTGAGTTTCTTCTTCATCGTCGTGTTGCTTCACGCGATTCGTTCCGCTCTATTGCAGATGGCGACATCATCCCGGCCATAACAGACTCAGTCGGTTTTCGTATGTCACGAATTAACCGCGACTACGCAGGACACCTCATCGCAATTGTTCCGATTAACACTACGGACAAACAAGGTGCTTCGTTATCCATTCCGTTTGATGGGGTGTACCCACTGACCATTCGCATTGTTGATTCACAAACGGGCGATGTCGTTACCTCTGTATTGACATTCTTAAATCGCCGCGACACAAAGACTGAAATTCCCATTATTCCGTTCAGCACGGTTGCATCGCTGGCCGGCCCACCTTTGTTAGCTGCGGATGGTTCATCAATCATTACCGATAATGCACGTGATGCAGTGACGCGTCTCATTAATTTTCTCACTACGTTTCGTTCAGCAGTAACAATCTCTATTCAGCCCGAAATCATTGCGGCTTTTGCTAATTCATCTGAGCCAGCAGACGCCGAACTCTTCATAAAGCTTCGCGAATTGTTACGTGATCGAACAGTGGTGAACACTACGTATGCCCCATGCAATCCTTCGCTTTTTGCAGCGATGAATTTGTCTTCAGAATTTGTCTCTCAATTGAAGTTCGGAGAAAGAACGTTGAATCGACTTCTTCCCGGAGTCACCATTCAACGGCACACATGGATCGCAGCCGACAATATTGATGAACCTGCAATGTCGGTGTTGAAAGCTGCCGGTATCACGTCTGTCATTTTGTTGCCTTCTGCACAAACACTGGTGAAGAGCGAGCGCTCTTTGTCACTGTTAGGCAGAGCGACAAAGACAGGCAACGAATTGATCTCCGTTGTCAGCCCTTTGTCTGGCGTCACGCAAATCAAGCACGCACAACCTGCAGGCTCTGAGCGGCTCGCATACAAAATCGCTGGTGAACTGTTGGTAGAGCGAGACGATCTTTTGTCTCAAGAAAGTGTTCCTTCTGAAATCAAGATGGGCGTGGTTGCTTCCTTTAATGACCCTTCCGATTCTGACGCCGTGGTCACCGCAACGCGAGCGCTGGCACAATCTGGTGGATTTTCCATGAACGACTTTGGGGGAACCATAGTGGTCAACCCAATTACCCCTGCCGTTGCCTTTGCAAAAAACTCCACATCGTTCGACACCAGCCGCACCTCAAGTATTCGAGCCACACGCCGAGAGATAGACGCCACGCAGTCCATGCTTGGTCCCGATGATGTTCGCCGAGAGACATGGCCGTCTCTCTTTTCGCTCGGTACATCCACAATTACTGCCACCCCCGGTACGTACATCACCTCGCTACGGGCAACGATGCGGGCAACGCGCGACGCAGTCACCGTGACCACACCAAAGTCGGTCACACTTTCAAGTCGTACCGGAGCAATTCGCATCCAAGTTCGCAATGACTCAGACCAAGATCTCACTGTGCGCGTGCGCTTGACCAGCGCCAAATTGACTCTGTCCAATCCCAACAGGATTGTTGTTCTCACGAAAGGCGGCACCACAGAACTCAATGTGACTGCCACAACACGTGCAAGTGGTGAAATTCCTATCTCAATTTGGGTCTCGACGCCAGAAGGCAACCAGTCCGTTGTCGACCCCATCACGATTTCTGCCAACGTAAACGCCATCGCCGGATACGGACAACTGATCAGCGTTTCGCTCTTGCTCGTGCTTTTTGCATGGTGGTGGTCGAACCGTCGGTCAGCACGACGCGAACGGCTCAACGCGACTACGGTCTAATTCATGACCGTACGCATAGTGACCGACTCTTCCTGTGACCTTCCACAAGCCATGGCTGATGCCTTAGGAATTCGCATTGTTCCCCTCAGTGTTCGTTTCGGCGACACCGAATACATCGACCGCACCACCATCACGGCTACTGAGTTCTGGTCAAAGTGTGCCGCGTCGGCAACCTTGCCAGAGACCGCTGCTCCGTCACCTGGTTCCTTTGAGGAAACCTACCGAAGCCTTGCTGCAGAAGGCGCAACCGCCATCGTTGTGGTCGCTTTGTCCTCAGATTTGTCCGCCACTATGCAAAGCGCAGAGCTCGCCGCTCGTGCGGTTGCTCCCGGTATCGATGTTCGCATCGTTGACAGTCGCAATGCCTCAATGGGTCTTGGTCTAACAGTTCTAGCCTGTGCCGAACTCGCCAAAACCGGCGCTTCGGCAGACGAAGTAGTTGCTCGCGCACAATCAGTCATTCCTCGCACACGAGTGTTTGCAGCACTCGACACGCTCGACAACTTGAAAAAGGGTGGCCGCATCGGTGGCGCAAAGGCCATGCTCGCAACCGTCATGTCAATCAAGCCGTTGATCTCGATTACGAATGGTCTCGTCGAAGAAGCTGGCAAACAGCGAACACGATCAAAAGCACTTGCTCACCTCGTTGACATTTTGCGTAACCAAGAAGTTCCCATCGAACGACTCGCAGTTCTGAATGCACAATGTTCAGACATCGATGCATTCATTGCGATGGTGAAAGAGGTCTACACCGGCGAAATTATTGTTGGCGACATTGGTGCAGTCATCGGCACTCACGCCGGTCAAGGAACAATCGGAATCGTTTTTCTCCTTTCCGCATAAGGGGTATACCCCGCTGAGGGGGTGCTTCACAAGTAGCGTTTGCTCCCAGTAATGGCTGCAGCACGACACTCCGATGACCTCATAGGTAATAGGTACCGTCTTGAGAGCACGATTGCATCTGGTGGTATGGCCGATGTGTGGCGTGCAACCGACTTGCAGTTGGGTCGATTAGTCGCTGTCAAGCTTTTACGCGCGAGTGTTATTGATGATCCCATCGTCACTGAAAGATTTCGTCGCGAAGCTCGCGCACTTGCTCGACTGACACATCCGAACATTGTTCCGGTGTATGACTGCGTCGAAGAAAATGGTCAAGTTGCATTAATCATGCGACTCATTGAAGGTAAATCGTTACGCGAGTTGCTTGATGAAGCGAACGACTCTGATCAGGCCGGAATGCTCAGCGTTCATCTCACCGTGCATATTGGTCGCGCAATTGCAGCCGCGCTTGCAAAGGCACATACAGAAAATATCGTGCACCGTGACATCAAGCCAGGCAACATTCTCATCATGCAACAAGGTGAAGTGTTGCTGACAGATTTTGGTATTGCTAAGCCATTAAAGAGTTCAAAAGAGGACGGCACTGACCTCACCCGTGTTGACATCATGATGGGTACCGCAAAGTATTTGTCGCCAGAACAAGTGCAAGGGCGCGAATTAGATGGTCGCGCAGACATGTACTCACTGGGCCTTGTTTTGTACGAATGCCTAGCAGGGCATGCTCCTTTTAAGGAAGATAACGATCAAGCAACTGCCGTTGCACGTCTGCAACGTGACCCAACTCCGCTCAGCGGAATTCGTTCTGATGTGCCGAGCAATGTCATCGCAGTGATCAACAAAATGTTGCGCCGCAAACCAGAACATCGTTACGCCGATTGCAATGAAGTTGCAGAAGCTCTTGAGTCAGCAATCAAAAATGTGCACGATGCGATGACGCCAGTTGATGGTTTCACACCCGCGATGAGTGCGCCAACAACAGCACGTCCGCGTCCTGTTCTGAACGATCCTTTGATGCCAAAGAAGCAACCGCGTCCGTTGTCGATTGTGGAAACAGATGACACGCCGTCAAAGCCTGTGGCAAAGAGAGATGCCACCCCGCGCGGAGTTGCACGTGCAGTGGCAACATTGCCTCGCTCGCAACAAACATCAACGAAGCGCAATTACATACCTATTGCATTGCTGCTCGTTGCTGCATTAGTGATGTCAGTTTTCTTATGGCGTGGTTTACAAAACACAAAATCTGTTCCTGGCGGTGCAGCGCCCGTTGTTGTCGACAATGTTGTGGTTGGTCCAGTCTCAGTGGTTGGCATGCGAAGTTATGACCCAAACGGTGACGACGGCCAAGAGAACGAAGCGATGATTCCGAACCTCACCGACAACAATCCGGCCACATCGTGGACCACTGTCTGTTACGGCAACCAATATTTCGGCTCCAAAGGTGGCGTTGGCGTCATCGTGCAGTTGTCCGGCATCGGTATCGGTTCCTTGGCTGCAACCTTCGGAACTGCTCCATGGAACGCAGAGGTGTTCGTGTCGTCAAGCGAAGCGATCCCGACGTCTCTTGATGGTTGGGGGCTTCGCGTTGCCGATTCTTTTGGCGCAGAGCCAGGTGCCGCAACATTCCCCGTTGCCACCCCGGGCCGAAACGTTCTCCTTCTGATGCGTGAAGCGGGCAGAAGCACCTCGTGCAGTAACAGCAACCCCTATAAGGGCATGCTCTCTGACCTGTCGTTTACATCAGGCAAATAGCACACCCACTTGACTAACTAGTCTGTTGACATCGCAGATGTTGATGACTCCCTCCTCGTGCGCCGGGCCAAGCGCGGTGACCAAGCTGCTGTTGATGCCTTGTTGCGTGCCCACTACGACACGGTTCGGGCAATTTGTCACCGCATCGTCATCAATAAATCAGATGCAGAAGATGCGACACAGGTCGCGTTGATTTCCATCGTTCGTGCTCTGCAATCATTTGATGGTCGGTCAAAATTTTCCACCTGGATCTATCGCATCGCTACGAATGCGGCCCTCGATGAGGTGCGTCGCATCCAACGTCGGCCTCTTCCCACAGATAAAGAGTCGGTCTATGACTCGCCCTCCGGTGACCACACCAGCGCAGTAGATGCCCAAATGGACGTCTCTGCAGCTCTTGCCCAACTGCCAGAGGAATACCGGACCACCATTGTTCTTCGCCACGTTGCAGACCTCGATTACGAAGAGATTGCAGCCATTCAAGGTGTGCCCGTCGGAACCGTTCGATCTCGCCTTGCCCGAGGTCGCGCCCAATTGGCTGAAATATTAGGGAACCAGAATGCTCATTCAGATCGTCAGACTAAAACCACTACTGCGCCACCCGAAGGGAGTGCCCGATGAACGATGATGATCTCGACCCCCGCATTCTGGCCGCCCTTCGCGATATCGCCCCTGCTTCTGATTCTTTACGCGACCAACACATTGCAGCTGCCCTCGGCGAAATCACAGTGTCACGAAAGACGCCACGTTCGGCGTGGCTTAGTGCTGCAGCAGCAGTTGTCGTGCTGCTCGCTGGTGCAACTGCAATTCTGCGCCTTGGTGCTACTTCTACTGACTCAAGCGTGACGCCTCGTAATGGAGCAATCACCACGGTGCCAGTGAAAGGTTCCACATGTGGCGCTGACCTGATCGATTACACAATTGTCGGAACCTATTCTTCTGCGGGTTCCATGCGAGAGGTGTGGAGCTCTGCACAAAACCTCGTTGTTGTTGACCAAGCAACATGCGGCGTGCTTGACACAATTGCCCACCCCGTAATAATTGCCAGCGAAAAAAACTGCACCTATTCCTGGACCTCAGATGTCCACGAGGTGGGCACATACGTTGTCGCAGATACAACCCTCACCGTTGTTGCAACTGCCAATGCACTGCAGATCTTCGGCGGACAGTCGTGTTCCATGCTCGCCAGTTACCCACTACCTGCGCAGCCGTAAGCCCACTGTCCTACTTGGTGTCGCCGTTAGGCTGAACCCATGGTGTCAAACCCTCTCACCGATCCTGAATGGGCGGACCGCTCTGTCGATTTCATCGACCGCGTCGTCAGCACCATACGTCGGTACACCACGCAACCACTCGTCAGCACAGCCAGGGGCATTGTCTTTGGCTTGCTTGGCTCCTTTGGTGTCATTGCAATGGTGGTGCTGTTCGTCGTCGGCCTCACTCGCGGACTGCAAGCAGCACTTGATGCCCTCGTCAACCACCAAGCAGCCGTGTGGATTTCCTATTTCATTCTCGCCGCGATCTTTGGGCTCATCGGAGCCCTATTGATGCGCCGCCGATACACAGAAGAAGACAAATAAATGAGCAACGTTCGTAACACCATCATCATTGGCTCTGGCCCTGCCGGACTCACAGCAGCTATTTACACTGCGCGTGCATCACTTGAGCCACTTGTTATTGAAGGTGAGCCAAGTTCCACCAGTGATCAACCAGGCGGCCAACTGATGTTGACAACCGAGATTGAAAACTTCCCTGGTTTTCCTGAAGGCATCATGGGACCAGAACTCATGATGAACTTTCGCGCACAAGCAGAACGCTTTGGTGCAGAGTTCATTACTGAAAAAGTAACCAAGGTTGACTTCTCGTCGCGGCCGTTCAAAGTGTGGATTCGTGACACTGAATACACTGCGAACTCCATCATTGTTGCAACAGGCGCACAGTCATTAATGCTTGATTTACCTAAGGAAACCGAGCTTATTGGGCATGGTGTGTCTACATGTGCAACGTGTGATGGTTTCTTCTTTCGTGGTCATGAAATCGTTGTGGTCGGCGGCGGCGACTCTGCTGTTGAAGAAGCAATGTTCCTTACAAAGTTCGCAACAAAGGTTCACCTCATTGTTCGTCGTGATGCATTGCGTGCTTCGCGCATCATGCAAGATCGTGCAATCTCAAACGAGAAGATTGAAATTCACTGGAACTCAAAAGTATCTGAACTTCATGGTGAACAATCACTCTCTGGTGTCACCTTGACTGACACAGTTACTGGTGCCACAAGCCCACTTGCTGTTACTGGTTTGTTTATCGCTATTGGTCATAAACCAAACACCTCTATTTTCCAGAACGTTCTGAACATGGAAGATTCTGGCTACTTGCTCACACGTGATGGTTCTACCTACACAGACATCGACGGCATCTTTGCCTGCGGTGACGTGCAAGACCACACGTATCGCCAAGCAATTACCGCTGCTGGTTCTGGCTGCATGGCTGCTCTCGATTGCGAGCGCTGGCTCGAACACCAGCACTAATCATGACCACGCGCATCGGAGTCGTTTCGGTTTCAGACCGCGCTTCGTCTGGCGTGTACGAAGATAAAGGTGCTCCAGCCATCCACAAGTTCCTCACTGGATGCATCACCTCCCCCATTGAGTTCGTTCATCGCCTGATCCCCGACGAACTCGACACCATTTCGGCAACTCTCATTGACCTCATCGATAATGAGAACTGCTCGTTGGTCATCACAACAGGCGGCACTGGTCCGTCACCGCGTGACGTCACTCCCGAGGCAACCGAAGCGGTCTGCAGCAAGATGCTCCCCGGATTCGGTGAAGCGATGCGGGCGGTCTCTATTGGCCTCATCCCTACGGCCATTTTGTCTCGTCAAACAGCCGGAATTCGTGGGGTGTCACTCATCATCACCCTCCCGGGTAAGCCCACCGCTATTGCCGAATGCTTGGGCGCAGTCATTGCGGCAGTCCCCGATTGTTTAAGCGTGATTGGCGCGCCTTCTATCGAGTTGATTCCCGCCATCGGCACCTATCGCCCCCATTAAACATTGCGGCAGTAACATAGGAAAAGACGAGAGGTTTTGCTATGGCTATCACACTTACTAGTGCCACATTCGATGAAGTAATTAACAGTTCAGAGACACCAATTTTGGTTGACTTTTGGGCCGAATGGTGCGGACCGTGCAAGCAAATCGCGCCGATCCTCGATCAAATCGCAGCTGATATGCCGACTCAAATCACGATCGCAAAGCTCAATGTTGATGACTATGGCGATATCGCTGGTCGTTTCAACGTCATGAGCATTCCCACCATGTTGTTGTTCGACAAGGGTGAGATCAAGACGAAAATTGTTGGAGCGATGCCAAAGGGCCGCATGCTCGAGGAGCTTTCCAAATTTCTTCCGGCTTCCCAATAGGCCCTGGTCACCGCGGACCAGCGGTGCATGATCTACAACGTCGACTCTCAGCTGCTGGTTTTCTAGCTCCTGGATCAGCTGAAGATTCCAACTTCTGTGCGCGTACGCACGGTGCGGTGTTGTCGTTTCAAGATTCATACGGTCTTCCTGCAACAGGTGAATGCGATGAACAAACGTGGTCTGCACTTATTGAAACGTCCTGGTCACTCGGAGAACGTTTGTTGTTTCTTCGCACACCCAATATTCGCGGTGATGATGTTGCCGAATTACAAACACAATTGAACCGTCTTGGTTTCAACTGCGGACGCGTCGATGGCATCTATGGCCAGAACGTTGTTGACGCAGTGTCAGAGTTTCAGCGCAATATGGGCATCGCGGCAAATGGCATCTGTAGCCCTGAATTCATTGAGTTTTTGAAGCAAATGGGTTCGCAATCTGGCGCTGGTCCGGGTGTTGCTGCCGTGCGCGAATCAATTGATTTAGGTAATACCGATGCGCGTGATGATGCGCGACTTGTTGTTGGATATTTCACTGGTGGTGCGCAACTTGCTCACGCAATTCTTCGTCGTGCAAAACAAACCCATCCACTTGCAACATCTGTTGATGCAGATTCGTCGTCTCAAGCGCAAGCAGCTAATCAATTCGCGGCTGATGTGTACATCGGTTGTGAAGTATCGAACGATGACGGTTGCATCATTTACTTTTATGAAGTGCCAACGTTCGTGAGCGTGGGTGGACGCAATCTTGCATTGCGCGTTGCCGCTGCAATTTCGTCACGCGTGCCTGAATTGTCAGTGCGCGCTATCGGAATTCGTCATCCGGTGCTGCGTGAAACACGAATGCCTGCAATTTTGTGCTCGATGGGGCCAGCCGACATGGTTGCGTTGACCACCAGCTCACTTGCATTGGCAGTGACTGATGCTTTTGACGCCTGGCGCGAAGATCCGCTGCACGAGATCTAGTTATCCACAGGCAATCCACAGCTGTGCGTAAGTATGAAGTCTCTACCCACAGTAGAGAGTGATACCGGTGTGGATAACTACACCGCTGGGATT